>CALFWB010000031.1 GCA_937928795.1 uncultured Anaerolineales bacterium | reverse complement strand
GCGTAGCAGCCGGCGATCCCATTGTGGCAGGAATAGGGCGATAGGATCAGACTAAAGCGGTGGTAGTACCACCGATTGATTTCTACATCTTGTTTAGCAGCCGCCTGCGCCGCAAAGTTGGCAGAGAATATGGTTCCGGTTAAAACAAGGATAAACACCATCAGAAGGACTAGACGCAGCAATTTGCTTGAGTTTTTCTTCATTTTTTAGGTCTCCTGATTCTTGGGAAGGATCTTAGGCTTCTTTGAGCGAAGCCTCAATTTTTGCCCAGGTGTCCTTTAGGGTCACCGTTCGGTTCATCACAATATGACCTGGTTGGGAGTCTTTGCTATCCAAGCAAAAATATCCTTCCCGCTCCAACTGGAAACGGTCGCCGGGTTTTGCTTCGCCCAAACTCGGTTCGACTTTGCAATTTGTTAAGATGGTGAGGGAGTTGGGGTTGAGATACTTGAGGAAATCTCCCTCTTCATCTTCGCCTAGAGGATTAGGGACGGTGAATAAGCGATCATAGAGGCGCACTTCGGCATCTAAAGCGTGGCGGGCAGAAACCCAGTGGATCGTGGCTTTTACTTTGCGTCCATCGGGGGCAAAGCCACCGCGCGTGTTGGGATCATAAGTACAGCGCAGTTCAATTACTTCGCCGTTCTCGTCTTTGATGACCTCTTCGCATTTGATGAAGTAGGCATAGCGCAAGCGCACTTCTCGGCCGGGAGCTAGGCGGTAGTATTTGGGCGGCGGCTCTTCGCGGAAATCGTCGCGGTCAATGTAGAGTTCACGACAGAAAGGCACCCAGCGCGTGCCCATGCTGGCATCTTCGGGGTTGTTGAGTGCCTCCATCATTTCGACTTGATCTTCAGGATAGTTGATCAGGGTAACCTTGAGCGGGTTGAGGACGCCCATAACGCGCGGGGCGGTTTTGTTCAGCACCTCGCGGATGCAAAACTCTAGCAGGGCTATATCGACCACACTGTCGTTTTTGGCAACGCCGATCCGTTCGCAAAAGTTACGGATGGCTTGCGGAGGAACGCCGCGACGGCGGAGTCCGGAGATGGTTGGCATGCGCGGGTCATCCCACCCAGCCACATAGCCCTCCTTGACCAGTTGGAGCAGTTTGCGCTTGCTCATCACGGTATAGGAGAGGTTTAAGCGGGCAAACTCAATTTGTTGCGGATGATAAATTCCCAATTCATCGAGAAACCAGTCATACAAGGGGCGATGGTCTTCGAACTCAAGCGTGCAGATGGAGTGGGTGATCCCTTCGATGGAGTCTGAGACGCAATGCGTATAGTCGTACATCGGATAGATGCACCATTTATCCCCAACGTGCGGGTGGGTTGCGTACTTAATGCGGTACATGACCGGATCGCGCATATTCAGATTGGGCGATTTCATGTCGATTTTTGCGCGCAGGGTGCGCGAGCCTTCCGGGAATTCGCCCGCCCGCATCCGTTGGAATAAGTCCAAATTTTCTTCCACCGAGCGATTGCGATACGGGCTTTCAATGCCGGGTTCGGTCAGCGTCCCGCGCGTCTGTCGCAATTCTTCGGGAGAAAGGTCATCTACATATGCCTTACCTTTTTTGATTAACTCGATGGCGTATTCATAGAGCTGGTCAAAATAGTCGGAGGCGTGAAATAAACGGTCACCCCAATCATAGCCTAGCCAGCGCACATCTTCTTTGATCGACTCAATGTATTCGATATCCTCTTTCTCTGGGTTGGTATCGTCAAAGCGCAAGTTGCATAGCCCGCCAAATTCTTCCGCAATCCCAAAGTTCAAGACGATGGATTTAGCATGTCCGATATGCAAATAGCCATTGGGTTCGGGTGGGAAGCGAGTGTGTACTCGCCCGCCAAAACGATTGGTTTCAATATCCCTGCGGATGATGTCGCGGATGAAATCTGTTGGGCGAGATTCGTTGCGACCTTGAGGGGATAGGGATGTTGGGTTCGATTTGTCAGGGCTGATTGACTCTTCAGGCTCGGACACGTTTGACTCTCCACGTAGGTTTTTGTAGGTGCATTATAAAATAGTAGGAATGTTTTATCAATATTGAATGACATTTATCCATTGGCAGGAAAGATCTTTTTGGGCATAATTTCTCCATAGATAGGGGTAGGGTTGATATAAAAAGATCGGTGAGGTGTAGGGATAATTTTTCGATGGTTGACCAGAGAAGATAACAAAAATTCCCATAAGGAGAGTGAGATGACTGCACAAATTATTGATGGAAAACTGATTGCCCAAAAAGTGAGGGAGGAAGTAGCTGCCGAGGTTAAGAAGATGGTAGAGGCTGGTAAGCCGCGTCCTGGCTTAGCGACGGTACTAGTGGGTGACCGGGTCGACTCGGCGACGTACGTTCGCTCCAAACAAAAAGCCTGCGCAGAATTAGGGATTGAGTCCTACGGGCATCACCTTCCCGCCGATGCTTCCCAGCAGGAAGTTGAGGATTTGGTTAAGCGTCTCAGTGACGATCCCAAAGTCAACGGCATCTTGGTACAGCTCCCATTGCCTTCCCATCTCAACGAGGAGCGCGTTTTACAAACGATCGCCCTCGAAAAAGATGTGGATGGATTTCACCCGATCAATATCGGCCGCCTAGCACAGAAAGGGCGTGAGCCTTTGTTTGTCCCTTGTACACCGTATGGCTGTATTTACTTACTCGAACAAGCTGGCGTTCAAATTGAAGGGGCAAATGCTGTTGTTCTAGGCCGTTCAAATATCGTCGGGATGCCCGCTGCGCTGCTGCTGATCGGGAAAAATGCCACCACCACGGTTTGTCATTCTCGCACGCGCGATCTGCCGGATGTAGTCCGCCAAGCCGATATTTTGATTGCAGCCATTGGAAAAACCGAAATGGTGCGCGGCAGTTGGATCAAACCCGGCGCAGCCGTGATCGATGTCGGCATCAACAGCAAAGAAGACCCTACGGCGCCAAAGGGTTATCGTTTGGTGGGCGATGTCAATTTTGAAGAGGCAAAAGAAGTTGCTGGTTGGATCACCCCAGTACCCGGCGGCGTCGGCCCAATGACGATTGCCATGCTGATGAAGAACACCTTGCGTGCGGCTCAAATCCAAAATCCATAGTCCGATCAGAATACCAAGGTCGTTTCACCGCAGTTGGAATACCCGCCTGCGGTGAATTTTTTTTAATTTGTCAGACAATTGACTTTTTGGATGGATCGTGCTATAATCAAATTGTCTGACAAATGGAGAAAGGGAAAAGATGACCACGATCCTTATCCGCAATTGTGCTGTCCTCGTCACCATGGATGAGCAGCGCCGTGAAATCAAAAATGGTGCCCTGTTTATCCGTAATGGCTTTATCGAACAAGTTGGCGAGACCAACCAACTCCCCAACCAAGCGGATGAAATCCTTGACCTAACCGACCATATCGTCTTTCCCGGCTTAATCAATACTCATCACCATTTTTATCAGACCCTAACTCGAGTTGTCCCCAAGGCGCAGAATGCCAATCTTTTTCAATGGCTGAAAACGCTTTATCCGATTTGGGCGCGCATGACAGCCGAAGATGTGCGTGTCTCAACTCAAACTGCCCTGAGTGAACTCGCCTTGTCGGGTTGTACCACGGCATCGGATCATCTCTATCTCTTTCCCAACGGATCGAGATTGGATGATGAGATTGAAGCCGCAGCAGAGGTGGGGCTGCGTTTTCATGCCTCGCGGGGCTCGATGAGTCTAGGGGAGAGCAAGGGCGGATTGCCACCCGATAGCGTGGTTGAGGAAGAAAGTTTCATCCTTCGTGACTCGCAGCGCTTGATTGAGCAATACCATGATCCAAAGCCCGCATCGATGCTTCAGATTGTCTTGGCGCCTTGTTCGCCTTTTAGCGTGAGCGGCGATCTCATGCGTCAATCGGCGGCTTTAGCGCGTCAATATGGGGTACGCTTGCATACGCATCTTGCCGAAACGCAGGATGAAGAGCAGTTTTGCCTGCAAAAATTCGGTTATCGCCCAGTTGAATATATGGAGAAAGTGGATTGGTTGGGTGAAGATGTCTGGTTTGCTCACTCGGTGCATGTAAATGACGCCGAAATTGAAACCTATCGGAACACAGGCAGCGGTGTTGCTCATTGTCCGACATCCAATATGCGCCTTGCTTCAGGGATTGCCCCGATCTTGAAGATGCTTGCACGTGGGGTTAAGGTTGGGTTGGGCGTGGATGGCTCGGCGAGTAATGACGGATCGAACTTACTAGAAGAAGCCCGACAGGCAATGTTGGTCGCTCGCTTGAAAGCGGGTTTGGAAGGGGCTTCACTCTCTCACGCGGATGCTCCACCGCTGATGACCGCCCGTCAAGCGTTGGAAATCGCCACAAGGGGCGGGGCGGCCGTTTTAGGCCGTCAGGATATTGGCTCTCTAGAAGTGGGCAAATGCGCCGACTTTGTAGCAATCAACCTAAATCGTTTGGACTACGCAGGCGCCCTTCATGACCCTGTAGCGGCTGTTTTGTTCTGCGCTCCTGTGCGGGTTGATTACACCGTGGTCGGTGGGCGGTTTGTGGTTAAGCAGGGAAAGCTGGCAAACATTGACGAAGGTGCCTTGGTGCAGCGTCATAACCAAGCTGCTAGGCGACTATTGAACGGTGCCTAACCCACGAGGATAAGATGACCGACACAACGCAAGGCTTACAAGAACGGCTTGCAGAGCTCATTGCGAATACTCAACCGGGGGAGCGTTTGCCTTCTGAACCCGATTTGGCGCGTGAGCTGGGCGTGTCTCGGGCTAGCTTGCGCGAAGCGATGCGCACCTTTGAAATGCAAGGGATTATCCATCGCCGCCCGCGGGCGGGTACCTATGTCATGCAACCTCCGGCTGTTATCGAAAGCGGTTTAGAGGTTTTGGAAAGCATTGATACGCTGGCTTCTCGGATTGGATTACCCGTTTCAATGGGAGATGTGTCGATTCGGACACGGCAAGCCTCGGTCGAGGAAGCCACTGCTTTGGGGCTTGAGGAAGCCGCCAAGGTGATCGACATTCGCCGTTCGATTCTGACCCATAAGAAAGCCGTTGCCTATCTGATCGATATCTTGCCAGATGGCTTGGTAGGGGATGAGGAAATGCGAGACTTTCAAGGGTCGGTGTTGGATTTACTGCTGAAGCGCGGTTCTCCTCCTTTGCAATCTTCGCGCTGTGAGATCAATGTTGTCCAAGCAAGCCGCGAATTGGCAAAAATCTTCGGTATCCAACGGGGTGATGGTTTATTGATGTTAAAGGCCTGGCTTTATACGGTTAGCGGTAAAGTCGTAGATTATTCCTTTAGTTATTTCTTGCCCGGTTACTTTCGCTTTCATGTCGTGCGCAGGGTCGGGCAAGTTCTTAACCCTAATCTAAACCCAACAATCAAATAAGGAGAGTGTAACATGCGTAGTTTTATGGGTCGCGACATCCTATCCCTCAAAGACTTCGAACGGAATGAATTTTTCCACATCTTTGAAGTTGCTGCTGAGTTGGAGCCAATTGCCCGCAGCCGCCGCAACTCGGACATGCTCAAGGAGAAAACTCTTGTAGCAGCCTTCTATCAACCCTCCACTCGCACGCGCTTGGCGCACGAGGCCGCTATGCACCGCTTGGGTGGTCATGTGGTTGGCTTTGCCGATCCCAAGATGACCCGCGCCGGCGACTTCTATCAGGAGTCGATCAAAGATACCGTCAAAATGCTGGAGTTCTACGGTGATGTGATTGTCATGCGCCATTTTCAGCAAGGCGCGCCACATGAAGCAGCCAAGTGGGCTTCGATTCCGGTCATCAACGGCGGCGATGGTTGGGGTGAGCATCCAACCCAGATCCTCACTGACTTATACACCGTCTTGCGCGAAAAAGGGCGCATTGATGGTTTGCGCTGGTTGGCGGTGGGTGATATGCGCATGCGCACCATGCACTCGCTCGCTTATGCGCTGACCCAATTTGACTGCCCGATCACGTTTGTTGCGCCGCCGGAGATGTCGCTCACCGAGGAGTTCAAGGCGGAATTGCGCCAATATAGCTTGGATTTCAAAGAAGCCGAGCATGTCGAGCAAGCAATTGGCACAGCCGACGTGATCTTGGTTGAGCCCGTTGTTCAGCCGGATTACACCAAGTCGCGTGATGAACGCACGGGTGAAATCAGCCTAACGCCAGCAAATTATAAGATCACCCGCCAACTCCTGGAGACCAAAGCCAAGCCCGATGCCATCCTGCTTCATTCCCTGCCGCGCATGGATGAAATCCCGACCGATGTGGACATCACTCGCTGGTCGCGCTATTGGCAAGAAGCCTTCAACGGTGTGGTCATGCGCATGGCTCTGTTAGCGTTGGTCTTAGGTGCAATGGAGTAAGATATCGTGAGTTCGGGTTAGGAATTCGGACTTTTCATTTCGACGAGCGAAGCGAGCAGAATACTTTTCGGTTGAAGTCCCAAAGGCTTCTTGCTTCGCTCGAAGTGATACACTAAGGAAGGAGTTCAGACATGCAAACACATTTTTACGGAAGGGACTTAATTGGTGATTTGGATTTCAGCAAAGAAGAAGTGGAAACTGTCCTTGATGTTGCCTTTGACCTAAAGCGCAAGCGGGCTTTGGGCGAACCTCATCCTTACCTGCGCGATAAGGTCTTGGCAATGCTTTTCTTCTTCTCCAGCACGCGCACGCGCGGTTCGTTTGAAGCGGGTATGGCGCAATTGGGCGGTCATGCGGCTTTTATTGAAAGCAAGACGACCCAGATTGCGCACGGCGACACCCCGAAAGAGATTGGGGAGATCTTCGGTCGCTATTTCGATGGGATTGCCATTCGCCATGTCGATTGGGGTGTTGGGAACAAGTACTTGAACGATGTCGCCAAATATTCCCGTGTGCCGGTGTTGAATATGCAGTGCGATATTTATCATCCTTTCCAAATCTTAGCCGACTTAATGACCATCATTGAAAAGAAAGGGCGCGACCTACGGCGTAAGAAAATGGTGGTCTCGTGGGCTTATGCGGCTTCTTACCAAAAACCGATGTCTGTGCCGCAATCCCTCGTAGTGCAAATGCCGCGCTTTGGGTTGGATGTTGTTTTGGCTCACCCACCCGAATTTCGGCTGATGCCGGAAATTATGGATATGGCTCAGGAGCAGGCGCGTAAATACGGCACCGGTTTTGAAGTGATCAGTGACCCGGATGGCATGGAGAAAGCTTTCAAGGATGCGGATATTATCTATGCCAAGTCATGGGGTGCAATGGTGCATACGCCGGATGCTGAAGAAGGCGCCCAGATCATCAAGAAATATGCGCACTGGATCACTGATGAGCGCAAGATGGCTTTGGCAAAACCAGATGCGATCTATATGCATCCATTGCCAGCCGATCGCAACATCGAAGTTACCGATGGTGTGATTGACAGTGCGCAATCGGTGGTTTATGACGAAGCCGAAAACCGTATGCACGTCCAAAAAGCGGTCATGGCTCTAACCATGGGAGGAATCTAAAATGGCTGAAAAGAAGGTTGCAGTTGTTGCCATCGGTGGCAATTCCTTAATCAAAGACGAACAACATAAAACGGTCGAAGACCAATACGAAGCCGCCAAGGAGACTACCTATCATATCGCCGATATGATCGAAGCCGGCTGGGACGTTGCCATTGGACATGGCAACGGGCCGCAAGTCGGCTTCATCTTGCGTCGTTCCGAGATCGCCGCCAAGGTGGAAGGGATGCACGAGGTACCGTTGGATGTTTGCGGCGCTGACACGCAAGGTGCCATCGGGTATGCCTTACAACAAACCTTGCAGAATTGGCTTTATAAACGTGGCATCAAGAAACCCGTTGCTACCGTGATCACCCAGGTCTTAGTGGATAAGGACGATCCGGCATTCAAGAACCCCACCAAACCGATTGGCAGCTTTATGGATGCCGAAGAAGCCCAACGCCGCGCTCGTGAGATGGGTTGGAATGTGGTCGAGGATGCCGGGCGCGGTTGGCGGCGGGTGGTTGCCTCTCCGTTGCCGAAGGAAGTAGTTGAGTTCGAGACGGTAAAGACCCTGATCGATGCCGGCGTGATCGTGATTACAGTGGGCGGGGGCGGTATTCCGGTGATCGACGTGGGTGATGGCGAATATCGCGGTGTGGCAGCCGTGATCGACAAGGACTACGCCAGCAGCCTCCTAGCCCGTATGCTCAAAGCCGATTTGTTCTTGATTTCAACTGCGGTGGAAAAAGTTGCCTTGAATTTTGGCAAGCCCGATCAAAAGTGGATCGATCGAATGACCCTCTCAGAAGCGAAGCAATACCTTGCTGAGGGTACGCATTTCGCCAAGGGCTCGATGGCGCCCAAAATTCAGGCTATCATCTGGTACCTAGAAGCTGGTGGTAAGGAAGCGATCATCACCAATCCGGAGAACATCGGGCGTGCCTTGCGCGGTGAAACCGGAACGCACATTGTGCCAGATTAGCAGAGCGGTTTGGATAAGAGGGATCACGCACGAAAGGCATCGAATGAATTTGAAACGAGCCTGCGTGGGTAGATACCCTCTGTGAAATTTGATTGGGTAAAAAATTAATTTGTCGGTTCGTTGCTAGAAAGGGTCGCTTAGAAATTTGTTTAGAGAATTCGGTGGTTGTGACAATGAGCACAGAAAAGCGTTTATAATTAAGGTCGGTAGTCCGTCGTCCTTATATGATATGAAAGGAGGTGCAAAAGGGAAAAAAAGAGTATAGCAATCTCAAGACTTTTTTTGAATGGTTAGGCCAGAATATTCAAAAAAGAGGAGAAGATCAAATGACATCGAAAAAACTGTTCCATGTCCTAACAGTATTGCTTGTATTCAGCCTCTTGTTGTCGGCTTGTCAGTCTCAGGCGCCTGCTCAGCAGCCTCAACAGGCGGAGCAAAGCCAACCTTCGACTGGTCAAGCAGCCGCAGAACAACCGCAACAACCCCAACAACCTGCCCAGGCTTCTGAAACACCTAAAATTAAGGCTTGCTATGTGTACGTTGGTCCGATTGGTGATTTAGGATGGACCAACGCTCACGATGTCGGTCGACGTTACGTGGATGATAAGTATGATTGGCTAGAAACCCTTTATGTGGAGAGTGTTGCCGAAGCTGACTCGGCCCGATTTATTGACCGCTTCGTTGTGGAAGAAAAATGCGATGTCGTTTTCACCACTTCGTTTGGGTACATGGACGACACCCTGAAGGCTGCCCAGAAATATCCGGACAAGATTTTTGTTCACGTCTCAGGATTCAAGCGGGCCCCGAACATGGCGACCATGATGGCTGATTTCTACCAAATTTACTACCTGAACGGTCTCATGGCGGGGGCTTTGACCAAATCGGGTAAGGTTGGCTATGTTGGTGCCCATCCTATTCCCGAGGTGGTGCGTCACATTAATGCTTTCACACTCGGCGTGCGCGAGGCAAATCCTGAAGCCACAGTCGAGGTGCGCTGGTTGTATTCTTGGTATGATCCTGCCAAAGCGCGGGAGGCAGCCGAGTCCCTCGTCGCTTCTGGCGTAGATATCCTCGCCTTTACGGAAGATAGCCCTGCGGTTGTCCAGGTGGGTGAGGAGTATACAACTCAAAAGAATCAGCCGGTTTACACCTTTAGCCACTACAGCCCGATGCATGACTACGGGCCGAATTCAGTGGTCAGTGGACAACTGGTCAACTGGGGTTTAATTTACGAAGACATTTTGACCAAGATTTACATGGGCATCTATACCAATCAAAACTTGGAAAATGTCGATTACTGGGGCTTGCTGAGCGGTGGTTGGCAATTGGGAGCGCCTTCTTCTGTTGAGCTCGGTGCTCGCTTTGGAGAGCCGATCAATCCGATCTTTGAGGCTGCACTGAAGGAATTCAAGGTGAACGAGAAGTTCCTCGGTGAAATTAGCATTTACGATTTGATTTTCAAGCGGATTGAGCAAATGCGCGATCCAGCCTTGCTCTTTGATCCGTTTACCGGACCGATCAATGACCAAGCTGGAACGCAACGCGTCAAAGACGGTCAACGTCTCTCCTACTTTGAACTGACCACGATCGACTGGTTTGTCGAGGGTGTCATCGGAGAACCTAAATAACCAGCTACCGAATGGATAAGGGAGGGAGGGAATTCCATCCCTCCCTTATTCTGAATCCCTGTGGAGGCTATCAATGTCTGAGGTCCCTGCTGCTGTCTTAATGAAAGGGATTACCAAACGTTTTGCGGGAGTTGTTGCAAACTCAGCCGTCGATCTTGAAGTCAAAAAAGGCGAGATTCATGCTCTGTTAGGGGAGAATGGAGCGGGCAAAACCACATTAATGAATATCCTTTATGGAATCTATCGCCCGGATGAGGGAGAAATTTATATCAATGGCGAAAAGGCTCATATTCATTCTCCTAAGGATGCGATCAAGTTGGGCATTGGCATGGTTCACCAACAATTTCGCCTTGTTCAAACTCATACCGTGGTTGAGAATGTGATTTTGGGCACAGGAAATGGAGTAACTTTTAATGAGGAAGAAGTTCGGCAAAAGATCGTCGAACTTGCCCAACGATATAGTTTAGCAATTAACCCTGATGCTCGCATCTGGCAGCTTTCTGCTGGAGAACAGCAGAGAGTTGAAATCTTAAAAGCTCTTTATCGTGGTGCTAAAATTCTGATCCTCGACGAGCCAACTTCGATGTTGACTCCTCTTGAGATTAAGGAGTTGCTGCAAACCTTGCGAAGAATGACGGAGGAAGGCAACACCATTATCTTCATCACCCATAAATTAGATGAGGTTACAGCAGTTAGCCATCGGGTAACGATTCTGAGACAAGGAAAAGTTACTGCAGTTCTTGAGACTGCCAAGACCCATAAAACAGAACTTGCAAACTTGATGGTGGGAAGAGAGGTGCTTTTCCGTTTAGAAAAGCAACCGCTTGAGCGAGGAGCAGCAGTGTTGAGGGTGGAGGGGCTAGAAGCGCTAAACGATAAGGGCCTTGTTGCCGTCCAAGATGTAACTTTTTCTGTTTACAGAGGAGAGATATTAGGAATCGCAGGGGTAGCTGGAAACGGACAACGGGAGCTTTTGGAGGTGATTGCCGGATTGCGCCCTGCAAATAAGGGGAAAATCTTTATCCAAGATCGGGAAGCTACGTATGCTTCCATTAGAGAGCGAATCGGCATGGGATTATCTTATGTGCCCGGTGAGCGCATGACGGCCCTTGTCCCTAATATGAGCATTGCTGAAAACATGATCCTAAAATCTTACCGAAAGTCGCCAATCTGCAAAGGATTGTTTATTGATCGGCAGGTCATGCTCGATCTGGCTAAACGTTTGATACAGGAATACGAAGTGGTCACACCGGGGCCGGATAAGCCGGTCAAATTACTATCGGGTGGTAATATCCAACGGGCTTTGATGGCAAGAGAGTTATCTCAAGAAGTGGATGTTTTGGTTGTGGCTTATCCAACCAGTGGCTTGGATGTAGGCGCAATTGAAACGATATGGAAAATATTGTTGTCCCAACGGTCTCTGGGTAAGGCAACGCTCTTAGTCTCGGATGACCTTGAAGAAATCTTGACCTTGAGCGACCGCGTCGCTGTCATGCATAATGGGGAAATTATGGGGATTGTTGAAGCCAAAGAAGAAAATATTGAGAAGATCGGCTTAATGATGGCCGGTGCTCTAAAAATCGATCGGGAGCAATGGGTATGAGCATTCGAGTTCGCATCGAACGCAGGCTTGAAGTATCACCGCAAACCCAAATTCTTGCTATTTTGCTTTCCCTTTTCTTATCTTTTGTGGTTATTGCGGTTATCTTTTCGTTCTTGGGCGTTGAGCCTTTGAATGCCTATCGGCGCATTTTTTTGGGGGGCTTTGGGTCTATCTACGGCTTATCCGAATCCATAACGAAAGCAATCCCGCTCCTCTTGGCTGGAGCCGGTTTAGCCCTTTCCTTCAAGGCGCGGGTCTATAACATTGGCGCAGAGGGCCAGATTCTGATGGGAGCCGTTGTTGGCGGGGGGATTGGACTTTTTCTACCAAATTTGCCAAGAAGTCTTTTGTTGCCGCTGATGTTTTTAGGCGGTTTTTTGGGAGGAGCTGTGTGGGGCTTGATCCCGGCTTTTCTCAAAACGCGTTTTCGAGTTGACGAAGTGCTGACGAGCTTAATGTTGGTTTACATTGCCAGCGATTTGGTTCGGTATCTTGTCTATGGGCCGTGGCGAGGTCCGGAACAGCGCGGTTTTCCTTACTCTTCACCGTTTTCTTTATCTGCGCAACTCCCGCACCTCGGAACAACGCGAATCCACTATCCCACTTTAATCCTAGCTATCCTTTTGGCTGTTACGGTTTACATTATGCTCTTTTATACGAAGTTCGGTTACGAGATACGAGTAGTGGGTGAAAACCCTTCTGCAGGACGCTATGCCGGAATGAGTGTGGAGCGGGTTGTCCTCTTTGTGCTGGTGTTAAGCGGCGGCTTAGCTGGCTTGGCCGGAGTCGGTGAAGTGGCTGGAATTCACGCCCGTCTAGGTCCTCCGGAAGGCATTTCTCCCGGTTATGGCTTCACG
The DNA here is from genome assembly GCA_937928795.1 of uncultured Anaerolineales bacterium. Lineage (GTDB taxonomy): Bacteria > Chloroflexota > Anaerolineae > Anaerolineales > UBA4823 > NAK19. The sequence continues at coordinate 13,989 of CALFWB010000031.1, read as the reverse complement.
GCTATTATCGTTGCCTGGTTGGCGCGGTTGAATCCCCTGTTGACAATGATCTCCGCGTTTTTCATGGGTGGATTGTTGGTTGGCGGAGATGCCATTCAAACTGCACTTAATCTGCCCTCTGCAACCATTTTCGTCTTCAATGGAGTGATTTTGTTCTTTATTATTGCTGCCGAGTACTTGACAAACTATCGGATTAAGGTGGAGGCTGTCAGATGATCGATTTCTTAGTTTCTGTCTTGACTCTGACGATTCCGGCTGGTACAGCGTTGTTATTAGGTACATTGGGGGAGGTGTATGCAGAAAGATCGGGTGTTCTCAATCTGGGTGTTGAAGGCATGATGATCATGGGTGCCGTGATTGGCTTTGCCGTCACGTTTGCAACCAAAAATGCGATTTTGGGGATCGTTGCGGCTAGTTTAGCCGGTGTCTTGATGGCTTTGATTCATGCCTATTTTTCGATTACCTTACGCGTCAATCAAGTGGTCTCAGGATTAGCTCTAACGATGCTGGGCTTAGGGGTCAGTGGCTTGCTAGGCAAGCAATTTATTGGTATGCCACTGCCGGTTCGTCTTCAACCGTTGAATATCCCTGTCCTGAGTAATTTACCGATTATTGGTGAGTTTTTTAAGTATAATGCTCTGATTTATTTTTCAATCCTCTTAGTTCCTCTATTATCTTTTTTCCTATACAAAACGAACTGGGGAATTGTCCTCAGGTCTGTAGGAGAAAATCCGGCTGCGGCAGATGCAATGGGAGTCAATGTTTTCCTTGTCCGTTATCTGGCGGTGATGTTTGGTGGTCTTATGGCTGGTTTAGGTGGGGCATTCCTTTCGGTGGCCTATTCACCTGCTTGGATAGAGGGCATGACGGCAGGCGCAGGATGGATCGTGATTGCTCTGACCATCTTTTCGCTTTACGATCCAACCCGAGCGATGCTCGGTGCCTACTTGTTCGGTGGAGTTAGGGTATTGCAGTTTCGCTTGCAGCCCCTAGGGATACCTGCGAACCTATTGAACATGTTGCCTTTTATTATGACCATCTTAGTTTTGGTTTTGATCTCAGAACAAGCCTTTCGGCGCAGAATTGGCGTTCCGGCTGCCTTGATGCAACCCTACTCGCGAGAGGAGAAATAGTTCTGTGGACAAATTTCTCGGTTATCGTTGTTCACTTTGTCAGCGTCAGTACTTGTCTTCTCAGATTCAATATACTTGCTCGGATGAGGGTGGCAACCTAGACGTAGTTTTGGATATTGAGCACATTCGGCGCTTTGTGTCTCCTAGCCAAATTTTCGCTCAGCCAGAGCCCTCTATCTGGCGCTATCTTCCCTTGTTGCCGGTCGGCGATCCCGGTTTTGAAGGCACTCCCTTTCGCCGCGTTGGCTGGACGCCGGTCTTTGAGACGCCAAAACTTGCGCAGCCGTTAGGCTTGAAAACTTTGTGGGTCAAGGATGAAAGTCGCAACCCAACTGCCTCGTTCAAAGATCGGGCGAGTGCAGTCGTTGTGGCAAGGGCACAAGAAATTCAGGCAGAGGTTGTGGTGACTGCCTCAACGGGCAACGCCGGGGCTGCCCTAGCCGGTATGGCAGCCGCCGTTGGGCAAAAAGCGGTCATCTTCGCTCCCAAAACGGCTCCGCCGGCCAAGGTGGCGCAATTGTTAGTTTTTGGGGCACAGGTGATTTTGGTGGATGGCAATTACGACAGCGCCTTTGACCTGACCATCCAAGCCTCGCAAGAGTTTGGCTGGTACTGCCGTAACACGGGCTATAATCCCTTCACGGCTGAAGGGAAGAAAACGGCTGCCTTTGAAATTTGGGAGTGGTGGGAAAAGACTCGCCACCAGCACCCCTCCTTCAAACGCCTGAACGTTTTTGTCTCGGTGGGCGACGGCAACATTATCTCCGGGATTCACAAGGGTTTCAAGGATTTGCTGGAATTGGGTTGGATCGAGCAAATGCCGCGCATCTTTGGTGTGCAGTCCACAGGTTCGGCGGCGATCTACAATGCCTTCCAAGCCGGCACAGAGCAAATTGTGCCAGTTGCGGCGAATACGCTGGCCGATTCGATTTCGGTCGATTTACCCCGCGATGGGGTGCGGGCTGTGCGGGCAGCCCGCCAGAGTGGTGGCAGCTATCTCGCCGTGGAGGACGCAAAAATCCTTCAAGCCATTGCGGACTTAGGCAAGGTAGGTATCTTTGCCGAGCCAGCCGGAGCAACTGCCTACGCCGGACTGGTTCAAGCGGTTCAGATGGGATTAATCACCGCTGAGGACGCAGTTTTGGTCTTGAATACCGGCAGTGGCTTAAAGGATGTCAAGGCTGCCATGCAGGCTATCCCACAAGCGCCGATCATTGAACCCACCCTAGACGCCTTAAAAAAGCACCTCGCAAAATAGCATGAACGCAAGCCCGCAGATTTCGGTGATTGCTCCTGTTTTTAATGAGGTCGAATCCTTGCCGGAATTTTATCGGCGGGTGAAAAACGTATTGGCTGGATTGGATCTCAGTTGGGAATTGCTTTTGGTGGACGACGGTTCGACAGATGGTTCAACCGATTTGATTCGTCAACTTGCCAAAGAGGATGGGCGGGTTCGCGCCTTGATCTTTGCGCGTAATTTCGGTCATCAACTGGCGGTCACGGCCGGATTAGACCATTGCCGCGGTCAGGCTGCCATTATCATCGACTCTGACCTGCAAGACCCACCTGAAGTGATGGCAGACCTGATCGCGAAATGGCAGGAAGGCTATGAGGTAGTGTATGCCATGCGGGCTGAACGGGAAGGAGAGAGCTGGTTTAAGCTGTTCACTGCGTCCTTGTTCTATCGCTTGATTTATCGCATCACGGATGTCAAAATTCCGCTGGATACCGGCGATTTTCGTCTGCTCGATCGCCAAGTAGTCGATGTATTGAAAACGATGCGTGAGCGGCATCGTTTCCTGCGCGGTATGTCGGTGTGGGTTGGCTTTCGTCAAACGGGAGTACCGTATCGGCGGGCGGCGCGCTTTGCCGGGAAAACCAAGTATCCCCTGCGCAAAATGGTCAAGTTTGCCAGCGATGCCATCACCAGTTTTTCTTATCTTCCCTTACAGTTAGCCACCTATCTCGGGTTTGCTGCAGCCATCTTGAGCATTCTTGCAATTCCGGTCGTGATCATCCTGCGTCAATCGGGAATGCAAGCTTTTCTCGGACAGGCGACCACTCTGATTGCAGTTCTTTTCTTGGGTGGGGTTCAACTGATCTCATTAGGAATCTTGGGCGAATACATCGGCCGTCTATACGATGAAGCTAAAGGGAGGCCTCTTTATATCTTGAGGAAGGAAGATCGCTCAGCAGATGAAAATCAGGACGACTTGAAGCCGGCCAAAGAGGAATTTCCCCAAAACAGGCTTACATGACAAAAATTTCTGACACGATAAGGAGAAAATTATGGCAACCATTGACTTAACGGTTATCCCTGAACGGCGCAAGCGAGCGGTGCAGCGCGTTCGTGAGCGCAATATTATTATCCCGACTTTTGCGCAAATGAAGGACCCAACCTTAATCCCCGATAAGATCAAAAATGAGTTGAAATCGATTGGTTTGTGGGACCTCAATCCGCGCAACCTCTTTCGCATCACTTGGAAAAATGAACCGGTCGAAAGCGGCGGCGGGTTTGGTAAAGTAAACTACATGGAACTGCCCTCTTCACTGACTGGCGTTCCAGCCCGCATCATTGTCTTGGTTGGTAAATGGTTCCCGACCGGTGCTCATAAAGTGGGCGCGGCGTTTGGCTGTCTGGTGCCGCGTTTGGTAACGGGTCAATTTGACCCGACAACGCAAAAGGCGGTCTGGCCCTCCACCGGCAATTATTGCCGCGGTGGTGCGTATGACTCGGCTTTATTGGGTTGCGAATCGATCGCCATTCTCCCAGAAGGGATGAGCCGCGAACGCTTTGAATGGCTCTCAAAGATCGCCGGAGAAGTGATCGCTACCCCTGGCAGCGAATCCAACGTCAAAGAAATCTTTGACAAATGTTGGGAGTTGCGCCGATCAGGCCAAGACTTGATGATTTTCAACCAGTTTGATGAATTCGGTAACTACTTGTGGCACTACGAAGTCACCGGCCATGCGATGGAAGAGGTCTTGAAAGAGACCATGCGCCCGAACGATACCTATCGAGGGATGGTTTCGGCAACCGGTTCGGCGGGTACGATCGCCAGCGGCGATTATATGAAGCAGCTCTTCCCGGCGAGCAAGATTTGTGCTAGCGAAGCCCTGCAATGTCCAACCTTGTTGGAAAATGGCTTTGGCGCCCATCGCATTGAAGGCATCGGAGATAAGCATGTGCCGTGGATTCACAATGTCAAGAACACGGATTTGATCGTAGCCATTGACGATAACGCCGTGGTCAACTTGGCTCGTTTGTTCAATGAGCCGGCTGGACGAGCTTACCTGGTCAAGAAAGGCGTCCCCGAAGCGATTGTCGAAAAACTCGATCTGCTTGGTTTTTCGGGCATTTCCAACGTCCTTTCGGCGATCAAGATGGCGAAGTATTATGAGTTGGGAGAGAACGATATGGTGTTAACAGTTTTGACCGACTCTATGCAGTTATATGGCAGTCGCCTGAAGGAAATGCACGAAGAGTTCGGTGAATATACCGAGAACGATGCTGCAGCTCACTTCGCTCAGTATTTGCATGGCCAATCTACGGATAACATGCTGGAGCTTCGCTATGTTGACCGGCGGCGGGTGCACAATCTCAAGTATTTCACTTGGGTCGAGCAGCAGGGCAAAACGTATGAAGAAATTCTAGACCAGTGGTATCAACCAAACTACTGGAGCGATGTTCAAAAGCAGGTTGAAGAGATCGATGCCTTGATCGAGGAATTCAATCGCGATGTTGGCCTTCTGTAAGGTTGAGGCTTTTTGACCTTATGGAATGAGTTTGTATGGAGTCCAAAAGTATGACTTTTGGACTCCATACGATCCGAGGGTTTAGCTCCCGTAAAATTATTTTCGTTCTTGTCGATTTGCCGTGCTAGGCTGTTAATATGGCGCATGTCGCATGTTAGACAACTCCACGGAGCTGTGTCTGACAGATTTATGCCTTTGACCGCGCTTGAATACAAGCCGTCAATCATCCTCGAGTGCATCTATCACCGAGTATAATAACTCTATGCTCGATCCAAATGCTTTGATTCTCGTTGCGATCATCAAATCCCCGCGTGACCTAGAAATAGCTCGCCTATTAGGCTGGTATCGCATTCCGTTGCGCTCGGCGCCGAAAATTATCGCCGTAGATTATTTGGCGTTATATCAGACTTCTGCTTTCGGAGAGTTCAAATGGCGCATTGACTACCTTGCCGAAATTCGGGGTGTGGAATTGACCACCCGTGGCGAACTGCTGCGGGATGAACCTGATCATCCTTTTGCTCATCAAGAGTACTACAAGGTGCAACTTGGGCCGCTCATCCCGCTTGAGAAGCCTCTCCCTGCCGGTCAATGGAAGCGAATCACCTTCTTCTACACGACTGGAGAGTATCTGAGGCGGGCGGAGACAATTGACGATTTGATCCTAGCCGAGCACGAACGAGTGGGGTTATGGAAGGCATTACGAGAACGCAACGCCCATAATGACTTCCATGAACAATCTGAGAGATTGGAAAATGAACTTTCACCAGAGCTTTTAGCGGTGGTTCTTGGGATTGCAGGTGCTTGGAAGACTCATGCGAAAGATGTTTCATCTTGAAAGAGGTCGGTAGATGGAAGAGAAGCATAGAATTTTAATCAAGAATTTGGAGATTCTTACCGCTAGCGAAAAGTTTCCCGCTGATATTTTGATCGAAGGGGAGAAAATTCAAACTATAGGCTTAAATCTGCCTCAGGAGGGTTGTACGGTCATTGACGGGAGCGGCTTGACCGCAATGCCCGGAGGGATTGACGTCCACACTCACTTCGACTTGCCCATGTTTGGCACGGTCTCTAGTGATGACCACTATAGCGGGCATAAAGCAGCCGCCTTTGGCGGCACAACCACCGTAATCGATTTTGTCCCTTTGGATAAGCCTACCCTAGAGGAAAGTGTTGCGGTCTGGCAAGAAAAAGCCAGCTCAAAAGCAGCCATCGATTATAGCTTTCACATGAACCTCTCCCGCTGGGATGAGGCGATTGCCCGAGAAATGCCGCGGCTAGTCGAGTGGGGAATGCCCTCTGTTAAGGTGTTTACCGCTTACAACAATCGCTTGCGGATTAGTGATGGAGAAATTTTTTCCGCTATGCGGATTGCCAAGGAATATGGCATCCTAACCATGTTGCACGCAGAAAATGGAGATGTCATTGAAACGCTTGTAGCAGAAGCGTTAGCCAACGGCAAGACGACTCCCGAATGGCATGCCCATACAAGACCAAGTTGGGGAGCCGTGGAAGCAGCCCTGCGTGGAATTGCGTTAGCAGCCCAGAGTGGTGCGCCGCTTTACATCGTGCACATGAACGCTGCTGGCGAAGTCGATCAACTTGCTTACGGGCGCGAGCGGGGCGTAGCAGTGATGGGGGAAACCTGTCCGCAATACCTTTTCTTTACTGTTGACCATTTGCGCCGTCCTGATGGTGCCAAGTGGATTTGTTCTCCACCCATGCGCACGGCTGAAGACAACGAACGGCTCTGGGAAGGTTTGGCACAAGGAGTTTTGCAGGCGATCGGCACAGACCATTGCCCCTTCTTTTACGATGGCAGCCGGCCGATCCTCTATGAAGGGAGAGAAGTAGCCATTCCCGGAAAAGAATTGGGTAGAGAGGATTTCACGAAGATCCCCAACGGCTTACCCGGCGTGGGCGATCGCTTGCCGATCCTTTGGACGTATGGCGTGCGCGCCGGTCGCATCTCCGAAAATCAATTTGTAGCTCTCAATTGTACGAACCCTGCCAAAATCTTCGGCCTCTATCCACAAAAGGGGGCGCTTTTGCCCGGCTCGGATGCCGATATTGTCTTGTGGGATTTGCAGAAACGACTCACCTATGGCGTCTCTGTGGCGCAACATCGCACGGATTACAATCTCTATGAGGGATGGGAAGTCGTTGGTTATCCAGTTAAGGTCTTCTTGCGCGGCAAATTGATCGTTGACGGAGACCGCTGGCTGGGAACAGCAGGGCAAGGGCGCTTTATTAAGCGAGCGACGGGCATGGTGTTGTAAAGTTTTTCATGATTGCCTTTTTACTATTACTCGGCGCCGTCCTCGCGCCGCTATTAGCGTCTGTCGCGCTGTTCACCTTGCGATGGCGCAAGGCAAGATTAGGCTTTCAGTGGTTATCTGCTTCCCTAGGAGGAATGTTCTCTTGGCTTTTCCTGTTTGGGTTGTGGTTTTTTCTTCCCTATGATGTCCCCTTAGCCAGTTGGAAGCCGCAGGTTTTCTTTCAGGTATCTCCAGCCCTGCTAGCCGATGGGTTCTCTTGGGCTGTGGGGTTTGCCCTAGCATCTGTGGGAGTCGCTGTTGTTCTAACCGAAGGTTCCACTCAAGGCGGTGATATTGCCGTTGGGTGGGCAGGCAGCTCATTGCTGCTCGGTTTAGGCTTGTTTGCCATCTTTTCTGGGAACCAGTTGACGCTTTTGTTGGCGTGGGCAGCGATCGATTTGGTTGAATTAGCCATTTGGCTGAGCCGTCCGGCTCAGCCAACGTTGCGGGAACGGGTGATCTTGGCTTTTTCCTCGCGAGCCTTTGCGGTGATGCTCTCCTTGTGGGGTTTGGGAAACCCGTGGGCTTATCTGGTTGCTATTCTGCTGCGCTGGGGCGTGTTTCCATTCCATCTGCCTTATTTGGAGTCAGACGACCTACGGCGTGGTTTGGGGACAGTCATCCGCTTGGTGCCGCCCCTGACGACCATGCCTTTACTTGCCCGATTAGCCGATCTAGCCTTTTTCCCAAACGCAGGGTGGATGCCGATCTTGATCAGCTTAATGGCTGTTTTTGCCTTCATCCTGTGGCTAAATAGCAAAGAGGCGTTGGAAGGTCGCCCTTTTTGGGTTATTGGTGGTGCGTCGTTTGCTTTTTATGCGGCAATTCAGCAGCAACCGCAGGCGGTTTTAGCTTGGGCGTTAGTCCTTGCGCTGTGTGGGAGTTTTTTATTCCTCATTCGCGAGAGGGATCGGTTCTGGTGGGTGGTTTTTGGTTATCCGACCATTCTGCTTTTAGGTATTCCTTTTACTCCGTTCTGGGATGTGGTTCGGGTTTACCGCTCTCCCTTCTCCGTCGCGGAGATTCTCTTGTTCGTCGCTCATTGGTTAGCAAATGTGGGTTTTTTTCAATTTACCATCCTTAAGCCAAAGGCTGTTTTGACGGGCGAACCATGGAGCATAGCTCTTTATCGCTTAGCCTTTTTGGGCTTAATTGGAACGTCAATCCTCATCGGTTACGGGGGGTGGGGAAAAATCCTTGAGGCAGCCTCGACCAACCTAAGCGCCGTTTCGCGCGAGGGGGTGGAATATTTTGCCGGTTTGGGTCTGCTCATGTCTAGCCTCGCCGTAGTCTTTCTATCTCGCTTCAAATTCCTGCCTCGCTTTCATTTGCCAGCGAGATTCGTGAGCCTTTTTTCAATGGAGTGGGCTTATCGGGCTTTCCAGTGGGGATTTCGCCAAATTGGAAACTGGTTCAATCAAATCGAAGCCGTTTTGGAAGGCGAGGGTGGTATCCTCTGGGCAATCGTGGTTTTTCTCATTCTCGCTCGTTTTATCCTCTTCTTGGCGGAGGGAGGATAAACCTTGAGCGCACAATGGCTGGGGTATCTGGAGGCTTTCCTTGTTTTAACCTTGGGCTTGTTCAACCTTCTTGCTCAAGATTGGCGAAGGAGGGTCTTGGCGTTTGCTTTTCAGGCAATTGGGGTTGTTTTGCTTTGTTGGCAAAGTTTGTCTTTGACCTTGTCCTTGGTTAAGTTTATCGAAGGCTGGATGGCTGCTGCGATTTTAGGAACCGCAATGGCAAATGTTACCTCAAGCTTAAGCCCGGAGGATTCCCAGTCTTCAGGTGTCGCTCCCCGGATGTCGCTTCCATTCTCTGTGTTGGTTTTTCGGTTTGCGACCGCTATCTTAGTTGGTGCCTCTGTGCTAGGAGGTGTTCCCTATCTAATGTCTGTTTTCAACGGCATCCGCTACCACCAAGCTTTTGCTATACTGGGTTTAGCCGCTGTGGGTTTGTTGATCCTTAGCTTTCGGAGTTCACCGTTTTCAATTGCGATCGGGTTGATCACCATACTTCAGGCTTTCGAGATCCTCTTGGCTGTAATTGAACCTTCAGTGATGTTGAATGGTTTATTAGCGGGGGTTATTTTAGGCATGGCTTTTCTCGGTGCTTATTTGATGTTTTTTGAGCGGGGTCAATATAGCCCATGAGTGCGCCGATCCTTTGGATTGTCTTGCCGATGATTTTTTCAGGCGGATTGCTGCTTATCGTTCGCTGGCGGAGGACCTCGGCGTGGGTTGGAAGCGCTCTCGCGCTATTTTTAGCCGTTTCTGCCTTGCTTTTGCCGGTTGGAAAATCAATTTCTTTGGGAATCTTAACGTTCGAGATGCAACAAAGTTGGCTGTTGTTCGGACGGAGATTTATCTTAGAAAACGCTGATCGACCATTTGTTGTCATCGTTAACCTATCCATCGCCTTTTGGTTGATCGGAAGCCAACACACCAAAGTTCATTCTCTGTTGATTCCAGTTGGGATGGCAAGTGGCGCACTCCTGATCGCCTCTGTTCTGGTCCAGCCTTTTTATTATGGGGCTATTTCACTCTTGATAGCTGCGATGCTCATTATCATCTTGTTTGTGTCAGAGGCAGAAGAGGTAACGCTGGGGATAAAACGCTACTGGATCTTTCAAGGTTTGGCGATGCCGCTTTTGCTCTTAGCGGGTTGGCTGATGAGCGGCACTGAGGCGAGTGCGGGTGAAATACCCGCTGCGGCTTTGATCTACACGCTCCTTCTGATTGGCTTTAGTCTCTTATTGAGCGGGGTGCCTTTTCAGAGTTGGCTTCCTGCCGTCGCCCAGCGAGTTAACCTCTACTCATTTTCCTTTGCTGTCTTTATCACTTCCTTCTCTACTCTGCTCTTTGTCCTTATTTTTCTGAGGCAAACTGCATGGTTGTTTACCTCCTCTTGGATGATCCTCTTCTTTAGCTTTCAGGGGCTTCTCATGACGTTCCTCGGAGGATTGGGGGCAATTTATCACCATCACTTGGGGCGATGGATGGGGTATGCGGTGGTGAAGGAGATTGGCTTGAGTTTTCTGACAGTAAGCCTTGGTTTGACATCCTCGCAACCGCTCTCATTTTTAGCCATCCTGTTCATGCAAATTTTGCCGCGAGGGATCGCTTTAGCGCTTTTAGGGTTGGCTCTAAATATCTTTCATGATCACGGAAATAGTTTGCGCATTCAAGACTTGCTAGGGATGGGGAGACGGTATCCGTTTGCCACTTTGGCGTTTTTTGTAGCTGCCCTGACGCTGGTTGGTTTCCCTCTGACCGCTGCCTTTCCAATTCACTTATTGGTTTGGCAAGGCTGGTTTCAACGCTTTCCGCCGATCGCTTTTATCGCCATCTTTGGCAGTGTGGGGGTGTTGATTGGGGGGCTAAGGGCAATGGCGGTATTTGTGCGGAATGTTGATACCCAAGAGGCGATAGGGGTTGAATTTGAATCTCGTTATCAAGTGATTTTATTGATGCTCAGTTCATTCCTATTATTGTTCACGGGTATTTTCCCCCAATGGTCTTTATCAACGCTTTACAATTTGGGGTTGACATTTTTACGCGGCGGCTAGTATCAGGCGACGCAGATGAAAACTTGGCATTCAAAATAGGCGATTGGTAACCGTTCAGCCTACCCAAAAATCCGCAGATGACGCAGATTTTGCAGCAAAATTGTGACCCTCTACCCTGTTCACTGAAGAGCAAGGGTTTAGGAATAGTTTGCTCATGCTATAATCGGTTTAGCCGATTCTCACCGCTCAGCCGAAGGAGCCTGAATGCAAACTGAACAAATCTTGAAAAAATTAGATTGGTTGGATGAAGAACGCCGCCGCGATAAAGCGACCATTGTCTCGTTAGAAGAGAAAGTTAAGGGGCTGGAACAAAATTTGCAAAGCGCTAACCAGCAGATCAAAGAATTATCCGCCGAATTGGGCCGCCTAAAGCCCTTAGGAGGACGGATTGACCAAACCGACGAAGCGCTACTGAAATTCAAAGTTGAAGTCAAGCAGAAATTAGAGGAGGCAGAAAAGGAGTTCCAGCGCCGTGAGCAAGAAGCTGAAAAACTGCACCGCGTGGAAATCAAAGCCCTAGATGCTTCCATTCAAGAGATCCGCCAAGAACTAGGCACCCTAGCGGAAATCCGCCGCAGCTTGCAAACTCGAATAGAAGAAGAACTGCGCCTTTCCCGCACCATTGAAGAGATGGAAGAAAAAATCGCCGATCTTCACCGCACCGAAGAGGAGATCAACCGCCTCGTCCGTCAGACCGAGGATAATCGCCGTCAGGATGCACGTAAGATCACCGATTTGCAAGGGGAGACCACCGCAATCCGCAAGCTGTATAATGAATTACAAGGACAATTTGAGTTAGCCAGCGTTACCGCTAAGCGGATTGAGAATCGCATCGCAGAGCTGGAGGGCAGCTTTGGTGAGCTGAGACAAGCACAGATTAAGTTTATCGAGGAGCAATCTTTGCTTCAGGTCGAACGCGAACGTCTCTGGAAGGAATGGCTGGGAAAGATTGAGCAATTCGAGCAGACCGCAAAAGAAGTGGACCAGACAATCCAAGCCGTAGATTCGGCAAATCGCTCTGTTCAACGAGCGCAAAAGGCTGTCGATGAATTGACCCAAAAGGTTGAACGCCGCGTTAATGAATTGACCGAGCTGCAGCGTTTAGGTGAAGAACGCTTGCGTCAAGAATGGGTGGCATTCAAAAGCGATGATCAAAAGCGCTGGACAAATTACACCCTCATCCAGGAAGAGATCCGCTCCGAAATGGTGCGTCAGATCGAAAAAATGGTTAGCCAGTTGAGTGAACTTGAAGAAAACCTCCAGACCGTGCAAGATACCGTTGCTTCGATCAATGCACAGATGGAGAGAAACTTGCGCAATTTGCTGGACGCAGTCTACAACTGGGCAGCCGAGTACGATCGCACGAACAAGAATCAGATAGGTAAGGTGGCATGAGAGTCATCGGTACGGCTGGACATGTTGATCATGGAAAATCTACCCTTGTTGAAGCTTTGAGTGGCATCAATCCGGATCGCCTAGCGGAGGAACAAGCTCGCCAGATGACAATTGACCTTGGCTTTGCTTGGCTAACCTTGCCAAACGGCGAAGAAATCGGTATTGTGGATGTGCCGGGACACCGCGATTTTATAGAAAACATGTTAGCCGGGGTAGGGGGCATCGACGCGGTGCTATTGGTCATCGCTGCCGATGAAGGCGTGATGCCGCAAACCACCGAGCATTTAGCCATTATCGACTTACTCAGGATCACGCAAGGGGTTGTGGCGTTGAACAAAATCGATCTGGTCGATGAGGATTGGCTTGTCCTAATTGAGGATGAAGTGCGGCAGCTATTGCAAGGAACTGCTCTTGCTTCTGCACCGATCGTGCGCGTTTCAGCAAAGACGCGCCAAGGTTTGGACGCGTTGAGGCTTGCCTTGCAAAACGCATTGGATCACGCCCCGCTGCGCAACAACAGCGGGCGACCGCGCTTGCCCATTGACCGTGTCTTTACGCTGAGCGGTTTTGGCACCATTGTTACCGGTACGCTCATTGATGGTCATCTCGAAGTGGGAGCAGAGTGTGAAATTTTGCCCAAGGGATTGAAAACCCGCATCCGTAGCTTGCAAACCCATAAGAAGAAGGAAGAAGTGGCATATGCTGGAAGCCGTACCGCTGCAAACCTGACCGGCCTTGCTGTAGACCAGATTCGCCGCGGCGATGTTTTGGTGAAAGCCGCTTCGTTTCAACCAACCCAACGCTTGGATGTCCATTTTCGCCTCTTGGCGGATGCCTCAACCACTTTGAAACATAATATGGCGGTCAAATTTTTCCTCTATACCCGTGAGGTGGTTGGGAGGGTGCGGGTGCTCGGTAGGGAAGAACTGCTCCCCGGCGAGGAAGGTTGGCTACAAATTGAATTAGAAAATCCTGTGGTTGCTGTACGCGGCGACCGTTTTATTTTGCGCCGACCCTCACCGCCCGAAACCCTAGGGGGCGGAGAAGTCTTAGACCCCTTTCCGCAACGACGCTATAAACGCTTTGGCGACGAATGGCGTGAGAGATTAGAAGCTCTATCGGCAGGCGACCCAGCCGAGGTGATCTTAAAGCTCCTACAACGGAGTCAGTGGATGAGCGTTGATCACATCATCCAGCAGACCAACTTTTCTTCAGAAGTGGTTGACCAAACAGTTCGCCAATTGCTTCAGGAAAACCAAATTGTCGATCCCTTAAGGCGCTTTCTCAAGGGCAGTCCAGAAAGGAAAGAAGCTCCCTTGGTGGAACGCTCGCAATGGGAGCAATGGCAGCAAAGGACTGCTTCGTTGGTAAACGAATATCATCGCTCCTATCCCTTGCGGCGGGGTATGCCGCGCGAAGAGTTGAAAAAGCGGTTGAAACTACCCTCTGCCTTTTTTCAACCCTTGTTGGAACATTTGAAAGAAAAGGGAGATGTGAAAGAAGAACAAAACACCTTGGCTTGCTCAGACTTTCGCATCCAGTTAAGTGCTCCGCAGCGGGAACAAGCCGATGCCCTATTGCGTCTATTTGAGCAGATGCCATTTTCGCCGCCCAGCGTCAAGGAGTGCAAACAGCGCTTGGGCGATGAGCTCTATCAGGCACTTGTGGAACTCGGTGAGCTGATTCAAGTCTCAGAAGAAGTCGTCTTGCGCGTGTCCGATTTTCTTAGCGCAAAAGAAATGGTGCGCCAACTAATCGCCGCACAAGGGGAGGTCAGCGCAGCGCAGGTGCGCGATCGCTTGCAAACCAGCCGCAAGTATGCCCT
>CALFWB010000030.1 GCA_937928795.1 uncultured Anaerolineales bacterium | reverse complement strand
TATCCACGCGCGGCGCGTTTGATGGATGAATTGGAAGAGCTGGGCGTAGTTGGACCACTTCTTACGGGTAGTCGCGAGAGAGAGGTTCTGCTTGATGACAATGAGGATGCCGAAGCAGAGTAGCCATAGCTTTGCTAGCATCTCAAAGGGGGAGGGAACCCGTCATCCTTGCATGAGAATTATCCCCTATCATTTATTTTTATTCGTTCAAGTGCAGCAACTCCCACAGTTTCCGCCGGTACTCTTGGAACTCTGAGCTTGTTTTCAAAATCAAGGAGCGAGGATGGGGAAATGGGATATCTAAAATCGTTTGGATGGTATTGGGTTGGCGGCTCATTACGATAACTCGTGTCCCCAACATTAAAGCTTCTTCGAGATCGTGGGTGACGAAGAGGATCGTTTTTCGCTCGTTTTCCCAAATTTGCAACAACTCCATTTGAAGTTTCTCTTTCGTCATGGCGTCTAAGGCTCCGAAGGGCTCATCCATGAGCAAGATTTCCGGGTTGTTGGCAAAGGCACGGGCAATATCCACACGTTTTTTCATTCCTCCAGATAATTGACGAGGAAGGGTATTTTCAAATCCTTCCAAACCCACTAAACGCACATAATATTGAGCAATTTCTATGCGTTTGGATGGAGGTATTCCCCTTAAGGCCGGACCAAATTCGATATTTTCTCGGACAGTGAGCCAGGGAAAGACCGAATCGGGCTGGAAGACCATCCCCACTTGGGGATTGGGTTCGACAACCGGTATGCCATCAATCAATATCTCTCCCGCCGAAGGTTTTTCCAGACAAGCGATCAAGTATAACAGGGTGGATTTCCCACACCCGGAAGGCCCAACGATACAAACAAATTCTTCCGCAGAGACAGAAAAAGAAACCTCTTCGACAGCAACGATTGTGTTACCCTTTACAATTTCATAGATACGACTTACATTTTGAACCTTGATTTTTTCTTGTTCCATTGCTGACCTTTATGTAAGGAGATTTATAACCAAAACCGTCTCATGATCTCGAGTCTTTCTATAGGAATATGCCAAAGGTCCCAAGAGATGGCTATGCCGCCAGGATGAGCTGTTTTGACCGCCAGAAGGTCTTGTTCTATCTGAGAGTTGTCTAAAGTTGCCACACCGGGGATTTCAACCAGCTCGATTCCTGCCAAGATAGGTTTTGATGAACTTTGAACTGCGTGTTCTATTTCTTTTGCAAGTGCTGTCGGTGAAAGCCCGACTTGGACCAGCATCTCCAAAGTACGCGGCAATTCCAGATCGAAGATGCGGGAGAGAGCCGCTAAGATTTCTCTTTCCTCCATAGTGGATGATCGTTTCATAAACTGAGCCAATTGAAGGAGCTCGTAAGGAATACCAGCCGGTCCTAGGGTGTGAGCATAACTCATCACTTTTGTCCAATCAGCGAAGAGAGTAATCTTGCTCAGGTCTTGACCAACCATATAGGCAAGGGATGGGGAAAAGACATCCAAGCCCACTTCTAAATTTTCCTTTTTGATTTCGGCAACCACCTCTTGTAGGATTTTTGTGATGCTTTGAGAGCGAAAGCGCATGAAACCTTGAAAATCAGATGCGGGTTGCAACAGCGGGTGATCTTCTTGCACTGGAGCAAAGTGGTGGAGAATAATTGGAGGGAACTGAGCTTCTCCTTCAGCTTTCAAAAGTCCGCTGCGGATTCTTGTGAAATCAAGGTCAAAATCGCGAGCAATTCTCTTACAGGATGAACAAAAGCAACCTAAGTAATTGTAAGGGTCTGTGCTGGGCGATGGATAGCGGATGCGATCTAAGAAAAAGCCATCGTAGATCCCTGTCCGAATGTGAGGAGATAAGTCGGCTAGAATCCTCTCCTGCGCTGCGGGATGATTTGGACAGAAGAATGTAAATTCGGGCAAATTTTGAAATCCCGGAATTGGCTGCTGATAAAGATTAATGACTTGTATGGCAGGATCGATCGGGCTTTGATTGTAAGTTAGCAGGGGGTGCCAACGCATGAATTTGATTGCATGCTTTTCGGCAAATTTCTTACACGCTTCTAAAAGCCGCTCAGGTATCTCCCAACCGATGAGGAGATGAGTAAACTGTACACGATCGAAAGCTTGTTGCAGTTTTGAGATAACCTGATCGGGTGAAAAGGTAGCAACCTCAGGAGCAGGTTCTAAATACTGAATGGTGATCATAATGACTTTTGGAGTAGGGTTGTTCAACCTTACGAGAAATTTTCTGCCTTTTCACGCTTGGTTGAACAACCCTAATCACATGTCGCCTTTAGCGTCTAGGGTTGGACAAGAGGATAAATAGTCTCAACCGGCATCATGGCGTTTAAGTCAACGCCGGTGAAGTCAATACCTTCACCCTCATTGTACTCCTTAACCGTCTGCAGACGATTCTTCCAATAGTATGGACTGCCTTCGGTGAAGAACCACTCGCCTACTTCCTGATAGGTGGGGAAAAGCACCAGATCTTCTAGGAAGCGTTTCCCATCTTCTACCGTCATTCCTGCGCCAGACATCTCGTTGATCCAATCGATCATCATAGGGATCGCCTTATCCGGCTCAGCTTTGATGTAGTCTACTGCCTTGTACCATGCTTTCAGGAGTCCATAAACCACTTCAGGATTCTGGTCGAAGAATTTCTTCGTCACGTATAAACCGGCAGTGTCCATGGCGCCACCGCCAAGCTGAACGCCAGTGACCATGTTAATCATTCCTTCCTTCTCTAACCGGAAGCGCTGTGGCAGCCCATCGCTATAGAAATCGGCTGTGCCTTGAAGAAAAGCTGCTGCTCCTTCGACAGGGTCCATGTCAATGACTTGAACATCGGCTTGTGTTAGCTTGGCGTAAGCCAAAGCTGTGTTCAAGACGGGATAGAATGAAGCACCGCCTGGTAAGATAATTGTCTTTCCCTGAAGCTGCTTGCAGGCTTCTACCAGAGCTTCTTCGTGCGATTTGCCTTCTTTTACAAAATCCTCATAGGTTTTTACCTGACCAGGCCGGCCCATGATCGAGTAGCCTGTGAACAAGCTGTGTACAGAAACCATGAGTAGTTTATCTTTGGACTTGGGAGCAAGCATGATGAAGGGCGAGTCGGCTCCAGCAGCAGCATCGATGGAACCTCCTAACATGGCTTCGATCAAGGGTTGTTCAACCTCAAACATGGTGGTTTCGAGCTTAATCCCCTGTTCTTCTAAATAGCCCATTTTTTCGGCAACGATCCAAGGTCCATAGTCCAAGTATGGCATATTGCCAAAGCGGATGGTGATCATCTCTGGAGCAGCCGTTGGTTGTGGAGCAGGGGGCTGTTCCGTTTGAGCAGGTTGGGCTGGTGGCTGAATTGGGGCTTCGGTTGCTGGTGCTTCAGTAGGTGGCGGAGCGGATGGTTGGCACGCGGAGACAAAAAGGGCAAGTACAAACAGAATGGATAAGATGCGGGTTACTTTCATTTAGGACCTCCTTAGAAAACAGTTTTTTGAAATTCATGACAAGGCGATTGCCTTGACATAAACCAAGAAAAAGATAGCTCAATCCATACCTCATTTTTGCTCCACGCGTGGTTTCCAATTAGTTACCTTAGCATCAATCCTTTTGATAAGAAAATCAATGGTGAAGGAGAGAATCGCAATAATGACCAAGATAACCACAATATTTTGAGTGAGCAAATAACGGCGAGCTAAAACCAAACGGTATCCCAAACCTGTCATTGCGCCCATTAATTCTGCTGCAACGTCATAACCGAAAGCCGCCGCAGCGGAGACTCGGATACCTGCTACAATATCTGGAACAATTGATGGCAAAATGACTCGTTGAAATATTTGACGCCGGTTGGCTCCTAGGGTAGTTGCGGCATGGATGTAGATAGGCGGCACATTACGCACCGCTTCAAACGAGTTGATCACCATGATAATGAAAATACCGTAAGAGATAAGAAGAATTTGGGTTATATAACCAATACCAAACCAAAGGATCAGTAAGGGAATCAAGGCTAGGGGAGGCAGGGGGCGCAAGATTTCAACAATGGGGTAAAAAATTGCTCTACCAACGTGGTTCATCGCCATGTAAATACCCAATAAAGTGCCAACTGTAACCCCAATGGTAAAGCCCGGCACGATCCGGCGAAGAACGCTTGCAACCAGATCTCCGGGTAAGTTAGGCAAGAGGTTTTGAAACGCTTGCCATAAATCGGTAGGAGAAGGCGCAAAGAGTGGCTCAACAAGTCGGTTTTGGGTGATGACCACCCAGGCAAGGATCAGGGACGAGAGCGTAATGATGCTAATAATGCGATTAGAAGCTTGTTGACTAATCAATGGTTTGGGTTCTGGAAGGGTTTTTTCAAATGATTTTGCCATTTTGATCTACCCTAATGAAAAGTAACAGAATAAGGTGAGCGGTGCGACGAGTATATTTTCTTATCATAAGAAAGTATACACGCAATCAGGGTATTTGGCAAGATTTTTGAGGTTTTTTCTAGGGCTTTTCAATAATCTGATCGCTTGATCCCTTTCATGCAGATTAGCCTGCTTGAAGGCTTTCCTCACCTCGAAGCCCCTCTCCCACTAGGAGAGGAGAGATTCTCCCTTCGTCCAAAGAGCGAGGGAGACCATCCGAGCGAAAGGTGAGGGAGAAACTGCCGAGAGATTAGAATTCTTAGAAGCCTCGGCTTTCTCTAGCCCCGCTCATGAACTGGGCTGGATCAATCCTTTCCTCTTCTCATCGCAGGCAGAACTCATCTTGGGAGCAGGGCGTGCGCCATTTTTGCTCTGAGGCAGGGCTTTAGCCCACTTCGGCATGGGGCGTGTTCTCTCGCCTTCTAATGGAAAGTTAACAGCAGTCTGAGAAAATGATAATGAAACTGCGGTTATAATCCTTCTTAGAATAAATCGTATTCCGTTT
>CALFWB010000029.1 GCA_937928795.1 uncultured Anaerolineales bacterium | reverse complement strand
ACTCAATGAGTTGTCCTACAAAGCAATGTTGCCAACAACTTTTGAGTGCACACGCTTGAAGTGACACGTTGCTCGCTTCACTCGAAAGCGGAGCTTGCTGTTCCGAAAAGAGCCTCACATTAAATTTTTGAAAAGCCCTAGCGTAGCGAGGAGAAATCTTGAAAAGACTAGTATGATTATAGTAACTTCTCGCTGCGCTCGAAGGGACATATCAAGGTGATAAGTTTCGCTAGAAGTGACCATGCCTTGTTAGCAAGCTCATCCTAAACCCAACTTCTCTTAGACTTTCTGTTCTAGCCAAATCCATGAGTGATGGATCAACGCTGAACCGATGGGGCTGGGAATCAGGGAAACGCGAAGGGCTTATTCTACATCCCAAGGGGCAATCTCCCGATCTGGATTTCCCGTTAGAGACTGGCGAATGGGTTCAGCAAACTGCGGTAGACAATCTGCCACAGCCGCCAGCAAGCCAAAACAGCCGCTGATCATCATATCGCCGAACGGTGCAGCGAAGTAGGGGCGCAATTTTGAGGGTTGCATCATTTTGCGCCGCGGCCCGGTGACGGCGACACCAAAATCGCCCTGAGTTAAGTCTATTGGCCGTCCATCATACACCAGTGCACCGTGCCCCATGTCATCAAAGACGTCAGCATGGCGTAAACTGCCTTCCGCTAGGCGGATGAGTAAGTTCTCTAGCTTTGCCAGATCGATCAGACCAGTATGATGCTCGAACAGACCTTCGATGCCGTTCTCACCGAGGCGAAAGGCTAGGGTGTGGAAATTGCCCACATTGGCGATGAGCAAGGGCTTGCGCTTGGCGATGATCGGATCGAATAGAGCGCCCAACACAGCGGCTGGAGCGGTGTCCATCACCACCAACGGCACATCTAGACCTTGCGCTGAAGCAGCGACTGCTTGCAGGCGGGTCATGATCGGTGGAATTTGCTCGGAGCGATAAGCAAAGGCGCTTAAGCGGCTTTCAGCACGCAGGCGCTCATCCAAATAATCGAAGCGGAATTGGCGATCGGAAACATGGGGTGGCGCGTCGCCATGGTCAAAAACAGCCACCGCAACTGCGTTCAGATCGCTGAGGTCGACGCCAAAGAGGTCAAAGGTCTGAGCAATGGCTTGGAAGTCGAAGTCTTTCATCTCAATGCGTTGCACATTGTGGGGCAAAGCGCGAATTTCATCCTCAGAAACTAGTTGAATGCCCATTTGACGTACGGCTTCCAAGTCGTCGTTGAAAGAACGTGCTGCCGCTGGCGTAGCATAAACAGTATAGCCAGACCGCAAGTGGTCTTCCACCGCCCAGTGTGAGGGTCCGCCGCCCATCATCACCCCGTATAACGCAATTGCCTCGCCCCGTCGGGTACAAGCCTGCACCTTGCGCCGTATCATCATCGTGGGGGAAGGCAGGATGAGCTTATAGCCGTTTTCAATATCTAGGCGAGAGTCATAGAGGAAGATGTCTTGGGTGCCCGTGCCAATATCTACCGTTAAAATTCTCATAGCGCGCCCTTTATGTCGTAAAGAGTTTATGGGTGATTTGCCCTTGCACAATGATTATACTCCTTTACGGTTGGAGTTTATCCCTTTGAACACCAAATACAGCCTACACCTATACAATCCGAATTCTCATTTACGGACTTACAAATCGAAACGAAAGAAAATAGCCTAGGCCGAGTTTGCCGTACTGAAAAGAGCTTAGAATTAGGTTCTTGAAAAAAACCCTAAGTTTTTGTACAGCAATTCTAAATTTACACATCGGATGTCTAAGGCCAGCGTTTTCAGGTCTAAATTTAGAATTACTGGTTTTGGTAGGAAACCGTGTCAACGCAAAAGTTGTAGGACAACTCAATGAGTTGTCCTACAAAGCAAAGTTGCTAACAACCTTTGAGTGCACACTTTTTGCAGGAAACTCTTGACATATACACAAATGTAAGTGTAATATATGGATGAGGTGAACAATGGCCGAACGAATGGTACGCACTCAACTTCTGCTCACCCCGCAGCAATATCGGCGTCTGTGTCAATTAGCTCAACAGGAAAACCGCAGCCTATCGGATGTGACTCGCGAACTCTTGACTCTTGCTCTGCAACAAAAGGAACAAAGCCTGCAGGATCGTCTGAGTCGGGTGCAGGCCGCACGGCAGGTAGCCGTTGCCATTTTACAGTCAAAGCAGGGAAAACCTCTTAATACAGATAGCGTAGCCCTACTGCAAGAAGTGCGGGAAGAGCGGTTGAATGTCCCTCTCAATCGTGATTGATGCTAGTGTTGCCGTACATGCTGTCCTGCCGCTATCTTTGCACGAAAAGGCAATAACAGCCATTGAAGCATGGGTGCGTCAGGAAGTGCGCCTTTACGCTCCCTCCCTATGGCTGAGCGAGGTGGCGAGTGTGATTCGCAAGATTGCCGTGATCGAAAACTTATCCTCCGAAAATGCTCATCTTGCCTTGCAAGCTGCTCTTAATTTGCCGCTTGAAATTATCTCAGAAGACGCTTCGACATGCCGCAGAGCTTATCAGTGGGCAGAGCAACTAGAGCAGAGAACGGTGTATGATTCGCTCTATCTTGCCTTGGCAGAAAACCTAAACGCAGTGTTTCAAACCGCAGATCGTAAATTTTACGCACAGTGCAAAACAAAAGGGGTTGAATTTGTCACGTTGTTAGAATAAGAAGAACAAACCAGTGGCGAGGAAATTCACAGAATTGCGTTCCGAGGAGACCCTTTTGGATTTCCTAAAGAGTAGTTTTCGTCCATTTGGGATTGGGCTAATAAGCTCACTATAAAGGGTAATTTTGCTTTCTCTGCGATCTCAGCGGTAAAACAGCCGTTTTGCAGCGGAGTCAGGTATACTTAAGAAAAATTGCTCGAACCGAGGTTATGAATGACCCAATTGAACGATGAACTACGGCGATGGGAGGAGAGCACCCTCCAGCCGACTTTAAAGCGCTTCCCAGAGCGCAAAGAGGAATTTACCACTTCTTCTGGCATCCCCTTGCCTCGCTTTCTCATCCCTACCTGGGAGGATGAAACCTATCTGGAGAAACTCGGCTTTCCCGGCGAAGCGCCGTTCACGCGTGGTATCCAACCGACCATGTACCGCGGTCGCCTGTGGACGATGCGCCAATACGCTGGGTATGCCACAGCCGAGGAATCGAACCGCCGCTATCGCTACTTGCTCGAACAAGGGCAGACCGGCTTATCGGTCGCCTTTGACTTGCCCACCCAGATTGGCTATGATGCCGATGACCCGATCGCCAGCGGCGAAGTGGGCAAAGTGGGCGTTTCGATCTCGTCCTTGCGCGATATGGAGACCCTGTTTCGCGAGATTCCGCTGGATAAGGTCTCAACCAGCATGACCATTAACGCCCCGGCGGCGATCCTGCTGGCGATGTATATTGCGGTTGCCAAAAAGCAAGGCGCCGAAATCCGTCAACTGCGCGGCACGATCCAAAATGACATTCTCAAAGAATACGTTGCTCGTGGAACGTATATCTTTCCGCCCAAGCCTTCCATGCGTTTGATCACCGACATCTTCCGTTTTTGCCATCACGAAGTGCCCCACTGGAACACCATCAGCATCTCCGGCTACCATATTCGCGAAGCCGGCTCAACGGCCGTGCAGGAAGTCGCCTTCACCTTCGCCCATGCCATTGCTTATATTGAATCGGCCATTCAAGCCGGCTTAAGCGTGGATGAGTTCGCCGACCAAATTTCTTTCTTCTTCAACGCTCACAACAATTTTCTCGAAGAGGTCGCCAAGTTCCGCGCTGCCCGCCGTCTCTACGCGAAGATTATGCGCCAACGATTTAAGGCGCAAAATCCCCGCTCGTGGATGTTGCGTTTCCATTCCCAGACCGGCGGCTCAACTCTCACTGCCCAACAGCCGGAAAACAACATCGTGCGCACCACCTTGCAAGCTCTGGCAGCCGTTTTGGGCGGCACCCAATCGCTGCATACCAATAGCATGGATGAAGCGTTGGGGTTGCCAACCGAAACCGCTGCGCGGATTGCGCTACGCACCCAGCAGATTATCGCCTACGAGTCGGGCGTTGCCGATACCATCGACCCGCTGGCCGGTTCGTATCTGATTGAGTATCTGACCGATGAAATTGAGCAACGCGCCCAGGCTTATCTCGACCGCATTGACGCGATGGGCGGCGCCTTAGCCGCCATTGAGCAAGGCTTTATCCAAAACGAAATCCAGAACGCTGCCTACGAAACCCAAATGGCGATCGAGCACGGCGAACAGATCGTAGTCGGCGTGAACCGCTTTCAAATCCAAGAAACGCTCGAATTGGAACGCCTAAAAGTCGATCCGGCTATCGAAATTGCCCAACGTCAACGGTTAGCGGAGTTGCGCGCCCAACGCGATCAAGCTCGCGTTCAGGAACTATTATCCCATTTAGAAACTGTAGCTCGCGGCGACGGCGCGCTGATGCCGCTCTTCATCGAATGTGTCGAAAACGACGTCACCCTCGGCGAGATTTGCAACACCCTGCGCCGCGTCTGGGGTGAGTATCAACCCCCCTCTTTTTAGGAGAAACCGATGCCAACCATCCGCAAAATCAACCATCTGGCTGTGGTCGTTTCTGACATGGAGGCTGCTCTGTCTTTTTGGCGAGATGCCCTGGGCATCCCGCTCGCCGAAGTGCGCGATGTCCCTGCTGAAGCCGCCCAAGTGGCTTTCCTACCGCTCGCCGATTCGGAAATCGAATTGGTATTGCCCACTACGGAAGATAGCGGTTTAGCTAAATACCTCGCCAAGCGTGGACCGGGTATGCACCATCTTTGCCTTGAAGTGGATAACTTGACGGAAATGTTGCAGCAGCTCAAGGCAAAAGGCATCCGCCTGATCAACGAGCAACCGCGCCAAGCAGCCGATGGGAGAAAATATGCTTTTATCCATCCCGAAAGCGCACATGGCGTCCTGGTTGAGCTCTATGAGGTTGCATGAGGAGGGAACTCACTTGCGCAACTCATTCTTTAGACCTTAGCGACCTTTGACGTTGAAAGCCGAGCGTTTGATGTACCTCATTTCCGCTGTTCTAGCCGTTATCGGTGGAGTTGCTTATCATCACTTTGTCAAGCGCATCTCGCCTACCATTCACCCGATCGTCTCAATTGCGGGTATTTATGTAAGCGTCTTAATGCTCAGCGTCCTTCTTTTGGGATTTTTCCCTCCAGCCGAGGGCTATCGCTACCATTTCAAGCAAATCAATTGGGTACAGTTTGCCGTTGCGGTATCGGTCTTTTTCCTTGAGCTGGGGTTTGTTCTGATGTACCGCGCTGGCTGGAATTTGAGCACCGCCAATCTGGTCACCGGTGTTTTCATCAACATTATCTTAGTCGGATTAGGCTTGTTTTTGTTGCGCGAGAAAGTGAGCCTGATCAACGCCATTGGCATTGTGCTCTCGATAATTGGAGTAGCAATGATCAGTTATCGCCCCTAGCGCTCAGCGGAGAGCGTTGATGCCGACAACGCAACCGATGCAGGTCACAATGATCGGCGATCGCCCTAAACGCTCAGCCGCAGTTTTTCAAACGATGACACTTGGCTGCACTGCGGCGCACCGCCGAGCAGCTTTGATAGCGGGCAAGAGCAGCCGCAGGCAAGCCTGAATGGGCTGATGAAACCTAACACATACTGAGGATGAAAAGATGGACAGAGCGATCTTTCACCCAAAGGCGGAACGAGTTTTTCCACTGCATGGCTGGATTGGACTGACTCTCACTTTGATCTTTTGGGCATTGAATTGGGGGCTGAGCGGCTTACGCACCCACTATCTGTTTTTCGGCTTGTGGTTGGGTTTTTGCCTCACCGTTGATGGGCTAACCTACTGGCTGCGAGGTAGTTCAATGCTCAGGCGCAGTTGGCGCCGATTTTTCGCCCTGTTTTTGCTTTCTGCCCCGGTATGGTGGTTGTTCGAGTTTTTCAACGAACGCCTGCAGAATTGGCATTATCTCGGCACAGAGACCTTCACCTCTTTTGTGTTCCGCCTGTGGGCGACCTTGAACTTCACCACCGTGATCCCAGCCGTGTTTTGCTCAGCGGAGTTGGCGGCCGGCTTTCGGTGGATCCAACGCATGGGGCGGGGACCCATCATTCGTCCTACTCGGGTCACAACCTTAGCTTTTTTCCTCGCCGGCTGGGTGATGCTGGCGTTATTGCTCTTCTGGCCGCGCTGGTTCTTCCCGTTTGTGTGGATTTCCGTCTATTTCATCCTAGAACCGCTCAATATCTGGCTCGGCAACCGTCATCTAGCCAAATGGACAGCAAAGGGAGATTGGCGCCCCGTGGTTTCGTTGTGGGTAGGGGTTTTGATCTGTGGTTTCTTTTGGGAGCTGTGGAACTTTTATTCCTACCCGAAGTGGATTTACACCATTTCCTACGCCGATTGGTTGCGCATCTTTGAAATGCCCCTGCTCGGCTATGGCGGCTACTTGCCCTTCTCGCTTGAGCTTTATGCCATGACCCACTTAATGGTCGGCTTGTTAGGAAAAAAAGACCTGCACTTTGTGGCGATCGAGCCACCCGAAGTGGGGTAGGAAAAATGCCAAAGGCTGAGATCGGCGCACCGATACGCATCTAAAAGCTTTTTCCTGTAAGGAGTTTGATCCTTGCTCGGCGGAGGAATGAAATCAACGCATAACGGCCACCCAGCCATGCGGCGGCAGGAGGAAAGAAACACTCTGCGGTGCGCCGACAAAGTCCTGCCGCGTTCCATTCGCAAGGGCGCTGAAATCCGCCCAGGAGGGGGTGAAATCCAGCGTCACTTGCCAGGACTGTGTCGGATGGCGGTTGACATACACTTGCAAGCCGTTGTCGTATTCGACAAATACCTGCTCCGCTTGCTGCGCAGCAACCGCCTGTTCCACGCCGACCAGTTCGCCACTCACTCGATAGAGAACACGCGTTGCCTGCGCTGTAGCGCACCGCCGATGAATGGGAGCGACTAGGCGTGCCTCGCGTTCGACCCATTCCAGCCAGGCTTCCGGGCTCTCCATAAGTTCCGGCGTATCCACATAGCCAGCATGGCAAAAGGCAATTTCGTTTGCCATGTAGCGATAGTGGTCATCCCGTGTGTATCCCGACCATTTTGGATTGCCATCCTGCGCAAAGTAATACGGGAAATAGCCCACCCCATGATTGACCATCAACGGGTGCAGGCGCAGCAGAGCAAAATCCACCAGCGGCAGCGTGCTGCCACTCTGCTCATACTCTGCCGCCACGCCGTCCACCAGACCGGCGTAGAGGAAGTGCGCCCCGCCCTCTCCCAGTATAGGACCCGCATGTGCTGTGCGCAGATACGATAGCAAGTCACTGTAAGCCTGAAAGACGGGCAGGAAGCGGGCGCTGCCCTTGGAACGGGCGTTGTAATCCGTCTTCTCCCAGGGCGGAACAGCAGTGTGTACATCCAAAAACGTAGCGCTCGTCCCATAGCGGCGGTGAATTTCGGGAGCGTACTGATTAGCATAGTGCAAAGTGCGAAAGGGACTGAGCAGATGGGCTTGCACGCCGGTCGTCTCGTTGTACCAAGCCAAGCGGGGGTTTCCCTGCGGATCGAGGGCTAGGTCTTCAGGCGAACCCACTCCGGCGTTAGGGTAAAAGTCCGCGTAATTCTCGTGCAGGGCGAAGAGATAACCAGCCTCACGGGCGGTTTGGGCTAGATCGCGCAGGGCTGTATCGCCGCCCCACTCTCCCCGCGCTGGGAGAACATTGGGATAGCAATCGTCAAAGCCGCAACGCTGCCACGTATGACGAATCACCAAGAGATCGGTCACGCTGCGTTGGCGCAGCGCCTCCAGCAGCGCTTGGCTTTCAGCAAACGGCGCTTCGCTCCACAAGTCCACCACAGTGCGCCCGCTCAGTACCTCGCGGTAAGGAGACGATAAGTGAGGGATGGTGGGCAGCACGTCAGCCAGTCTGTCTGAAACGGTGAAGTAGATCACCTCGTGCAGCGTTTGCCGCCTGCCTTCGGTATGCGGCTCGTAAAACGCCATCTGGCTAAAGTGAAAGGAAGTTTCCGAAAAGGGCTGGCTGACTTTTTCGTAGCGCGAAGCGTCCGATTGCGTCCAGTCAAAGTAAGCCGAGACGAAGAAACCGCGATAGAAAAGCAGGTCAAAGGTGGAGAGGTAGGGCACCGCTAGGATGCGAGCACCTGCGGTGTTTTCGCTGCGGTCAAGCGAAAAGGTGGAGATGTGTTCTCCTGTGGAAACGACCTCCAGCCGCAACGTTCGACCATGGATCGAAAGACGATAGGTGTATTCAACGGTCAGCCCATTGTGGCTTAACTGCCAGGTGATTTCCAAGCCCGTAGCAGTCAGACGGGGGGCAGTGTGCGAGCGAGTGAGCGAATCCAACTCCCAGATAGGGATTTCTTCCTGACCAAAGAGGAAAATCGGCCCGCCGAAGAAACTGACCCAAAAGGGGGGCAAGTCGCCGACTTGCACGGTCAAGTCGTGCAGTGAACCTGTTTCAGGGGTGTAACGATACTGTAGGCTGTTGCGGCCATCTTCACAGGCAAAAACGTAGGAGTCGCCCTCGGCGAAAGTGTGGTTGCTGCAAGGTGACTGAGGTGCAGGTGGGGCAGCCGGGCCGGCAAGACCTTGAGGTGGAATTAGCAAGATAGGCAGGAAGATAAAGAAAGATGCAGGTGGGGCAGTCATGCCAGCAAGACCTTGAGGTGGCTCAAGAACGGTGGGGAGCACGGTTGCCGGGGAAGAAAGGGGAGTGACGAATGTGGGGGAAGCGGTCGGCGGCGCAAGTGCAGTGACAGGCAATGGCGCGCAAGCGAAAAGAACGAACGTTGATAAAATAAGCAAAGCCAAAGCGGATCTCATTGTTGGTGTTCTCCTTCGGCGGTTAAGTCACCCAACGGCTAGCCACTCAGCCGCGCCGCTGCAAACAGCTTTGGTTGGCGTGGTGGATTTGGATCTTCTGGTGTAAACCCAAAGAATATCTTACCACTAAAGTCTTATTCATTTTGTAAAGTCTTATTCTCAAATTTCGAGCAGCAGCGTATTGAAACCGACAACAGATAACGACAATCGATCGGTCTCCATACGAGCTGACATCCAACGCAACCGGCGAACCTCGGTTGCAGGAGGGCAAGCGCACAGTCTTTGCAGATGATCCGTCCGATTTGAGAGAGGAAATGAGGTAAAATCTTTGATAGAGAGGCTCTAGTGCAACTACATCGTCGGTTAGCAGCTTGGTTGTGGATTGGAAGCGTTTTATTGGCTGGTTGGGCTTGTGCACGCAGCGCTCTATCTGGCAAGCCCGACTGGATTGCTCCCGACTCTCCTGATCATAAAGTAAAGCCGACCACCTTTTCCTTTCTGCCCCCAACGCGACCGCCGGGTTCACCTATCTATACCCCTACTCCTGATTTTCCTCATGATCTCCCGCCTCTGCGAAGCGAGGCAGAAAGCTACACCGTCAAGCCGGGTGATACATTGGGGAATATCGCCCTTGCTTACAACGTGCCGCTGGAGCAGATCATCGCAGCAAACCAATTAAGGGACCCGAATGTCCTTGAGGTCGGGCAGGAGTTGATCATTCCGCAACCAACACCACAAGGAAGCGCACCGCCCTTCAAAATTATCCCCGACTCCGAGTTGGTTTATGGCCCGCTGACGGTTCATTTTGACTTAGCAGCCTTCATTAACCAGCAGCCCGGCTATATTGCCCGCTATACAGAGGAGATCAACGACCAGAAGAAAACAGCGGCTGAAGTTGTGCAGCGTGTGGCGCAGGATTATTCGGTCAACCCCCGCTTGCTCTTGGCAATTTTGGAATACCAAAGCGGTTGGCTGAGCAATCCCAACCCTACCAAAGAGCAACGCAACTATCCGATGGGATTGTTTGACGAAGAGCGCAAAAGTCTCTATCGCCAACTGGCGTGGGCAGCCAACCAACTTAACCGCGGCTATTATTTGTGGCGGGTGAACGGCTTGGCGTTGTGGAATTTGGTGGATGGGACGACTTTGCGCATCGACCCGACCATCAACGCCGGCACAGCCGCAGTGCAACACTTTTTTGCCCAACTTTATCCGCTGGAAAGCTGGCGGCGAGCGGTCTCCGAGGAAGGACTCTTTGCAACCTATCAGCGCTGGTTTGGCTATCCTTTTGACTATGCCATTGAACCCCTCTTACCGCCGGCGCTTTATCAACCTCATTTCCAATTGCCCTTTGAGGTGGGCGCCAAGTGGGTCTTTACCGGTGGTCCGCATGGCGCATGGGACACCGGTTCGGCTTGGGGCGCACTCGATTTTGCTCCCGACCGAGAAGCTGTGGGTTGCGTTCCTTCGGATGAGTGGGTCGTGGCGATGGCGAACGGGCCGATCGTGCGTGTAGGAGAGGGAGTTGTCATCCAAGATGTTGATGATCCGCAGAGTTCCCCGGCTGATGGTTTTGAGCAAACGGGTTGGGCGCTCCTTTACCTGCATATTGAGAGCCGCGATCGGGTTAGCGTTGGCGTCTATCTCAAAGCCGGTGAGCGCATCGGTCATCCTTCGTGTGAAGGTGGCTTGTCAAGCGGCACGCATGTTCACATCGCCCGCAAATATCATGGCGAATGGATTCCTGCCGATCAGAATATTCCATTTGTGTTAGATGGTTGGGTCTCGGTCGGTACGGGCGTCGCCTATGATGGCTTCTTGCGCCGCGATGGCGTCGAAATTGAAGCCTATGCCGGCCAGTCGAAGAAGAATCGGATCAGCCGATGAGCAAGAACGTCCGCCGTAAGCCGCTTGTTTTGCTACTCGGTTTCCTAGTGGTGAGTCATTGGGCTTGTCTCAGCACGCCATACTTTATCCCACCCCAAGCCTCGCCAACTTTGCCTGAAGAGCTTGCTCTCTTCGCCGGCACCTTACCGCCGACCTATGTGATTCGACCCACGCCGAGCGCAACCCTTGAGTCGCCAACCACCGTTGGGCAAGGTAGCCTGGCTTTGGCAACATCAACGCCGCTGACAAACTTGCCAACTGAGACGGTTGAAAGCCTGCCCATTCTCTATAATGCCCAGGCGGGCGATACCCTGCCAGCCGTGGCAGTGCGCTTTGGCGTCTCGCCAACCGAGATTACCTCGCCAGACCCTTTGCCCGAAAAGGCTCTCTTGCAACCCGGACAATTATTGTTCATCCCTCGCCGCTTAGCGAATACCACCTCATCGGAACGCATTCTGCCGGATAGTGAGTTGGTCTATTCTCCTTCGGCAGCCGATTTCGATGTCGAAGCCTACGTGGCGCACACCTCAGGGAAATTGCGCACCTATGAGGAGTGGATGAAGAGCACCGGCACAGTCAGCGGCGCTCAGGTATTGCAGCGGGTTGCCATCGAAAATTCGATCAATCCCCGTTTGTTGCTTGCTCTCTTGGAATATCAAAGTGGGTGGGTCAATGGTCAACCGAGCGAAGCAAATCAATTGCGCTACCCCATGGGCTACATCGATCCTTTTCAGCCGGCCTTATTTCATCAACTCGTCTGGGCGGTGAATCAGCTTTCGATCGGTTACTATGGGTGGCGCGAGGGACGACTGACCGAACTAACCTTTGTCAAAGACCGCTACAGAGCCCGTTTGGCGCCGGACTTGAATGCCGGAAGCGTGGCGCTGTTATATTATTTTGCCCAAACCCATGATAGCCAAGGGTGGCTGAAAGCGGTTGACCCCCAAACGGGCTTTCCTGCCTTTTACCGCCAGATGTTTGGAGACCCGTGGGAGCGCGCTGCAGCGGTTGAACCTCTTTATCCACCCGGTTTGGAACAGCCGCCGCTCAGCTTACCTTTCGAGCCGAATCAGGTCTGGAGTTACACCGGTGGGCCGCACGGGGCTTGGGAGCGGGATGGTTCCTATGCTGCGCTGGATTTTGCTCCGCCCTCTTTGGAGCCGGGCTGCGTTGCCTCCAATGCTTGGGTGACCGCCTCGGCAGCCGGACTAGTGGTGCGATCTGAACGCGGCTTGGTCGTCTTGGACCTAGATGGCGACGGGCGGGAACAGACCGGCTGGGTATTGATCTACTTGCATGTCTCCTCAGAAAGCAGTGTTCCGGTTGGGACGTGGGTGGCGCGGGGCGATCGCCTCGGACACCCTTCCTGTGAAGGAGGGATTGCCACCGGCACACATGTCCATATCGCCCGTAAATTCAATGGCGAGTGGATCGCTGCCGATGGGCCCGTGCCGTTCAACCTGAGTGGTTGGATCGCCGTGGCAGGTGAGGAAGCCTATAAAGGCTTTTTGGTGCGCGGCGATCAAGTCGTTGTAGCCAACATCAATGCCTCCCGCAAGTCCTTCATCATGCTCAGCGATGCAGAGCTTCGATAAAGTCCTCTCATGCCTGCGTGTTTGGGTGAGCGGGGTGGGTAGTGTGATGTTGATCGTGCTTAGCGCTTGTCAAAGTTCGGCAAGCGCCTCTCAGGTTCAGGCTTTGCCAAGTCCGACCGTGTTGTTGCTTCAAGCAAACTTTGCCTCGCCCGAGCCTTTTGAACAAGGAGATTCCTATCAGCCTTTACCCTCTCTAACCCCAACATCGATATCCAAGCGAGTGAAGCCTACCTCGCCAAATTCACTTCACTTTTACCTACCCGACAGCGAAGTGGTGTTTTCCCCCTCGGCGATTGATTTCGATGTCCAAGCTTATTTGGATCAGACCAGCGGATTTCTCAAAGGACACCGCGAATACCTGAAAAGCACGGCTTGGACGAGCGCAGCAGAAATCCTCCAGCGGGTGGCGCTGGAAAACTCGATCAATCCCCGCTTATTGCTTTCTCTGCTGGAAATGCGCTGTGGATGCGTGAGCGGAGACTTGCGCCAAGATGTTCAAAGCGATTATTTACTGGGGAATACCGATTTCCGCCGTCAAGGGATGTTCCGCCAACTGAGTTGGGCAGCTAGTCGTCTGTCCGCCGCTTATTACGGATGGAAAAATGGCGAGTTTTCCGAAGTACCCTTGCGAGATGGCTCTGCTCTATCTCTTGATCCAAGCTGGAATGCCGGCAGCGTAGCGGCGCTTTACTTTTTTGCGTTTTACGATGCAGACACGGCGCGTCAAGCCTTGCATCCCGAAAATGGGCTTTTAGCAGTCCATCGGCGCTTGTTTGGCGATTTTGAGCGAAGGGCGGCAGGCGTTGAACCCTTGCTCCCCCAAGGGCTAACTCAGCCACCCTTCATCTTGCCATTTGAGGTCGGGCGAATGTGGGCATTCACCAGCGGACCGCACGTGGTTTGGGAGACAGAAGGAGCGATGGCGGCGCTCGATTTCGCCCCTGCCACCTATGACCATGGCTGTGTTCCCACTGATGCATGGGTGACTGCTGTGGCGGATGGCGTGGTCGTGCGCTCGGAGTTTGGTGCTGTGGTCTTGGATTTGGATGATCCGAATGGCGTACCTGCAGATGGATTCGAGCAAAGTGGTTGGGCAGTGCTTTATCTTCACATCGCTGAAGCAGGACGCGTTTCAGTGGGACAACGCTTAAGAAGCGGCGAACGGATTGGGCAACCGTCTTGTGAAGGAGGACGGGCAACCGGCACGCATGTTCACATCGCCCGCAAGTATAATGGAGAGTGGATTCCGGCTGCTGGGACAATCCCGTTTGTGTTGGATGGTTGGGTTGCCCAAGCCGGCGAGAAACCTTACGAAGGCACTCTTGAGAAAGATGGGCAACAAGTGATTGCCCGCCCTTATGGATCGTATGTTACCAAGATTGCACGACCGACCTATACACCAACACCCGGGACACCCATACCCTAAGTCCCCCA
The DNA here is from genome assembly GCA_937928795.1 of uncultured Anaerolineales bacterium. GTDB lineage: Bacteria > Chloroflexota > Anaerolineae > Anaerolineales > UBA4823 > NAK19. Next base: position 48,038 of record CALFWB010000029.1, on the reverse strand, counting down.
CCCATAGAGCGAGAAAACATAAATTCCCCTCTCCCTTAGGGAGAGGGGTTAGGGGTGAGGGATGTCCCTCTCCCTTAGGGAGAGGGGTTAGGGGCGCTGCCCTGAGTCTGTCGAAGGGTAAGGGTTTCCTCCCATTTCTCCGCTATCTCCTAATCCTTGCTCTCCTCCTCGGCGGTTGTAACTTCCCTGTCCCCAACCAAGCTGAGGTTGAACCGTTGCCCGCATTTGCCCAAGCATGGCAAGAAAATTCCACTCCCGCCCCGCAAATCACTCCTCTCCCAACCCGGCCGATCTACACCCCTGGCGAGCTAGTGGATTACATAGCCCAGAGCGGTGATACTTTGCCGCTGCTTGCGTTGCGCTTCAACACAAGCGTGGCAGAAATTCTCGAAGCCAACCCCTTTATCCCCCAGTCGGCGACCACCATGCCGCCGGGCATGCCGATGAAAATCCCCATCTATTACAACCCTCTATGGGGCAGCCCTTATAAAATCATCCCCGATAGTGTGTTTGTCAATGGGCCGCGCGCCAAAGCCTTCGACAGCGCAGCTTTTGTTGCTCAACAGCCGGGTTGGTTGAATGGGTACCGGGAATACGCTGCTCGTGCCACGCGCTCGGCGGCAGACATCGTGGATTATGTCGCCCGTCATTATAGCGTTAGCCCGATGATTCTGCTTGCCTTATTGGAATACCATTCGGCTGCTTTAACCAACCCGCAACCGAGTCAGGATGACTTGACTTATCCCCTCGGTTACCGCAATCCTTATCGTAAGGGGCTATATAGTCAACTAATCTGGACAGCTAATCTGCTTAACAACGGTTACTATGGTTTTCGCGCCGGTCAATTGCTAGGCTTGGAGTTTGAGAACGGACGCGAAGAGCGTTTTGATCCCTGGCTCAACGCTGCAACGGCTGCCTTGCACTATTACTTCAATGCCCTTCTAGGTGATGACGCGTACCAGTGGGCGGTCAGCCCGCAAGGTTTTGCGCAAACCTATCAACAACTCTTCGGCGATCCATGGGCAAACGATGAACCGCACATCCCCGGCAGTTTAGAACAGCCACCCTTGCGCTTGCCCTTCCTACCCGGCGGTGTTTGGGCATATACCGGCGGACCACACACCGCTTGGGGCACCGGTCAACCCTTTGCTGCCATAGACTTTGCCCCACCTTCGGTTGCCTCAGGCTGCGTGCCTACCGAACAATGGGTGACGGCCGTTGCGGATGGTGTGGTGACGTATGTGGATGTCGGTGAAGTTGTGTTGGATTTAGACGAAGATGGAGACGACCGCACCGGCTGGGCAATTTTTTACCTACACGTTGCCACGAAAGATCGGGTGCCGTTGGGGGCAAAAGTCAATGCGGGCGATCCGATTGGTCATCCATCTTGCGAAGGAGGCACCTCTACCGGCACGCATGTCCATATCGCCCGCAAGTATAACGGGGAGTGGATCCTCGCCGAGGGTGTATTAGCTTTCAACCTTGAAGGATGGATTGCCTATAATGGCGCCCGCCCTTATTTAGGCTACCTGAAACGCAATGGGGTGACGATTATCGCTTCGGATAAGGCGGTCGCTAGCAGTCACCTTGAAGCCGCATCGCCCTAATTAACGCTGTTAGCCGCCAAGTGGAACGGCACCGGTTACCAAACCCTTTATCAAATCTAGCCGGCTGTTTCTTAAGGGCTTGGGGTTCATTTGGCAATAGGGGATGGTTTCGATTAATTGCGTCCCTGTAGCCCTGCTTCGATTTGACTCACGAATTTGGTAGCACTTTCGTAAACTGAATGGGCTTGAGTTTCATCAATTTGAGCAATTAGGTTCTCTCTTGCAACTTGGAGCATCTCCTATGCAGCAAAGGGCAGCCATTTCTGGGTAGATGACAAATTTGTAAGGGATATCCGATGGCTTTTTTCAAATCTGTTAGGAACAAGGCTTGCATCGTTTTGTAAAATAAAAAGAGATGAGCCCACTGCCGAAAAAATAATCTTGACACCAAGCTCTAAGGTGCAAATAACGGGAAGATTTATGCAAAAAACCGATTGCCAAAGAGATTGCAATAAATGTGGAGGCGGTCTCAAAAGTCTTTGTGCTTTGCTCCCTTGGGCTAAGAAAGTACTTTCTGCAATGGACTCAAATGTGAAACCGCATTTTTTATCATCGTTTCTAAGCTGCAGAGCAATACTTAAGGAGGTGCCTGATGCATTCCCATGAGAGAGGGCAGGGATTCGTTGAATATGCTCTTTTAATTAGCCTGATTGCGCTTACGGTGATTCTTGCGTTGCAGATGATGGGCGTTTCGGTGGGGAAGGCCTTTTGCGACGTAGCCGCCGTCATCAACTTGACCTCTGTCTGTTCGCCCAAAGTGCTTTGTGAAGATTCGTTCGATTCGCTAGCAAATTGGAAAACCTTCTACGGAAAACCCGTAACAACCAATGGCAAGATTTGTCTCGATAAAGGGACTCAGGTGTATAACACCTGTTCCATGAACACCCAGCGAGAAAATTACACGATTCGATTGGAAAACGCCTTGCTTTATCAGGGAAATGGGTACGGCATCTTCTTCCGCACCGTCTATAACCAAAAAGGCGCCAATGGATATATCTTCCAGTATGATCCGGGCTTACAGGCATTTGTCATCCGCAAATGGGTGAACGGAAAAGAGATTTGGCAACCCATTGCAAAAACTCCGATCCCCAATGGATATCCAATCTACAACACACCTCACAATGTTGAAATTATCGTCCGAGACAACCTCTTCACCGTATTAATTGACGGACAACAAGTGCTCCAAGCTCAAGATGACACTTATAAAGAGGGTGGGATTGGCTTTCGTACCTGGGATCATACGGAATTTTGCGCCGATCGGATTGCTCAATTCTCGATTCCATGACGGAGGCTGAAATGAGAGCAGAAGACTCGCCTTCTCTAGAGCAATATTCTGTTTTTGACCAAAAACCCGCCTCAGATCCGCAGGTGAAAAAGGGCCGGCTGCGCCTTTGGATTGGGATTTTTCTAGCGTTCAGCTTGCTGCTCGCCACACTCTCTCTTCTACAAAAAAGCAGAGTATCCACGCTTTTTGGCACCGGTTCTGTTTACGGGGTTGTGCTTACCTCTAGCGGTTCTCCGTTTCGCGGCGAGATTTACATCTTGGGTACACCGTTGGAGACCCAAACTGCGGCAGATGGCGCTTTTCTTCTTGAGGGTATCCCCAGCGGCGATCAAATCTTAATTGTTGCCGATGACCAGATCGGGCGTGATTTTCCTATTCATGTAGTGGCTGGCAAGCAAGTGGATCTCGGTCAGATCCGTTTTGAGTCAACCGCTGTGCCCTCTCCCTAGAAAAGGTCTTTCCTTGCTTGGCAAGAATCGACCAGAGAACAGCGAAAATTTTTGACCGATCTTAATGCCAAACAGGAAATAACCAAGACGATGCCACTGCTCCGGATCACGAAGCAGAGCGGCTGCCACACCGCTCTGCTGTTTTTATATCTAGCCGATTAGAACTCTAAACGCTCTTCAAGATAAAAGGTTTATGCGGGTACCACCTCCACGGCTTGTTCAACAGACACTTCCTCTTCGCTTTTTCCATTTAGGTTGAAGCGCTGGACGAGCTCTTGAAGAGCTTGGGCCATCTGGGCTAGTGTTTGGGCTGAAGCCATAACCTCTTGCGCTTGGGCACTCATCTGCTCGGCGCTGGCACTGACCTCTTCGATGGCAGCGCTGTTCTCTTCGCTCACGCTGGCAATGTTTTCAACCGCTTCGGTTACCTCGTTGGCGCTGGCGGACATCTCTTCGGTAGCGGCGGTATTCTGTTCGACCACAGCCGAGACCGAATCCATGGCATTGACCAGTTGGTTGGTTGCTGCATCCATTTGTTGGGCAGCTTTAGCGGTTAACTCAGCTTGTTCGCGCACCGAATCGGCTGATTTAAGAATGTCGCCCAACGATTGCCCGGCCTGTTCAGCTTTCTCCACTCCGCTTTCCACTTCCTGGGCGCCTTCGTTCATTGCTGCCACAGCTTCTTGGACGGATTGCTGGATGCTCTTAACCAGCGCTGCAATTTCCTTTGTGGCTTGGCTGGATCGCTCAGCCAGTTTGCGCACTTCGTCTGCCACGACCGCAAAGCCTTTGCCATGCTCACCGGCCCGGGCAGCTTCAATGGCTGCGTTTAGGGCAAGCAAGTTGGTTTGGCTAGCAATGTCTTCAATGGTTTCGACAATTGCGCCAATTTGTTGCGATCGTTTTCCCATCTCTTCGACGCGCAGCGCAGATACGCTGACTTTATTCTTGATTTCTGCCATGCCGCGCACCGTCTCTCCAACGGTTTTGGCGCCTTCGAGAGCTGCCTGGCGGGATTGATCGGCGGTTTTGAGCAAGACTTGAGCGTTGCCGGCAACCTGTTGGACGGTTGTGGAGATTTGCGAGGTCAGAGTGGAAGCTTTGGCAACCGAGGTGGCTTGTTCCTGCGCGCCACGCGCCACACCTTCAATAGCGCGAGTCATCTGCTCCGCCGCCACTGCCGTGCGGTTGACCGATTGCGATTGCTGAGATGCCCCCTTGGCGACTTGTTGCATGGTGGCAGCAATTTGGTTGGTGGCTTGTCCACTTTCGGTAGCGATGTCTGCCAGTTGATCCGCTGCCTCTTTGAGATCGGTGGCATTTTGGGCAAGGGAGGTGATAACGTCACGTAAACTTCGGATCATGGAGGCGATACTTGACCCTAAGAGGTCACGTTCCGAACGCGGACGAACGGTGTTCGTCAAATCCCCCGCAGCAACCTTTTGGCTAATTTGGGCAATTTCGGCAAAGTACTCGGCTAATTGACCAAAAGCACGTCCAACCTCTCCGATTTCGTCCTTGCGTTCAATTAGGTCCTCCAAGACGATTGCCTCGCTATCTCCCTCTGCCATCTTAGCCGCAGCCGCACGCAGTTTGGCTAACGGCTTGGCAACGCTAAAACCCATTGCCCACCAGATCGCAATGACCCCCGCAGCAATGAGGACAAACCCGATTAATCCCATTTGAAGGGTTAGGCGATTTGCACTGGCGGTAACTGCGCTTAAGGGAATGCGCAGCATAACACCCCACGGAGTATAAGATTTCCCAACCACGAATGGGGCAACGATTTCCAAATTACCCCTACTGGTGAAATAATCTGCCTTGTTACCCTGAATGGCAGCTAAGACGCGCTCGTGATCGCCGCTGTATTCCGAAAGCATTTTCCCCACCAAGTAGGGCTTCTTGGTGACGCCGGCCAACATGCCTTTGTTGGAGATGATAGCCATTTCGCCTGCTCCGCCATACACTTCAAGGCGATCGGCAAAATACTGTTGCAGGAACTGCAGATCGATGTCAGCGGTTACCAACCCGAAGTAAGTGACATCTTGAACGATGGGAGCAACCACCGTGGTCATCAGGACATCTACTCCATTGATGGGATAGAGATAAGCTTCCGTAATGCACTCATTTTTCGTCGTTTTTGGGCAGACTACCCATTCGCTGGTTTCATAATCGGTCAGAGGCTCGACCACCGGATTGCCCTTTTCGTCCCAGTGCCAATAGGGTAGAAAACGACCAGTGGCATCATGGTCAGGAGGAGTGTTGATATACTCCCGATCTTTTCCGTCAAAAGCGTTGGGTTCCCAGAGCGTGCTGGCCCCGGTCAGACTGGGGTTTTCAACGATTAACTGGCGGATCATCCAACTGACCTGTTTGCGGTCTAAAACAACTGGACTTTTCTTATCTTTGGTTGTTTTCAAAGCACCAGCCAGGGTGCGCACGGCATCCATAGCGACTTCAAGTTCGGCCTTGATCTCGCTGGCAATCTCACGGGCTTGGGTTTGGGCTTGTTCGATGGCGTTTTGGGTTGCCATGTTGCGCACTGTGGTGGCAGCATAGACGGTCAAAACGCCGCCAGTGATCAGCAGACACAAACCTGCCCATAGAACAATGGTGATTTTGAGGGATCGGCTTTGAGCGGTTCGTTTAATGTTCATCTTGACCTCACGGGATGAAGTTTTCGAAAATTGGCAGCATCGCTGGAGCGCACGTTGTTATTATGATGGGAAGTAATGCATCTGTCTGTAAAAATCAGATAAATTGACCTTGCAATCTTGTTAGTTAAGAACCCTCATCTGATTGGGCACTATCTGTTCAAGGAGAAAAAGGGGGCGTGATTTTGGTCACTCGAGGAATGATTGCTGCCATTGAAAAAAAGCATTTCATCACTTGCTTTACCAGTCTTGGTAATCTATAATCATCTATAGGGTGAGATTAGTCTCGCATTCGGAAAAGCCCATAGGAAAGGTGGATTAGGCTAGTACACGAATTTCATCTATCAGAGTAAAGTAAGCCTCATTTTGCAAAATGTTCGTAAAAGAGGAGACAAAAAACATGGATCTTTTTTCCCAAGCTGAGCCGTATCGCATTAAAGTTGTTGAACCACTCAAATTAACCACCCGTCCCCAACGCGAGGAGATTCTCCGCAAAGCGCACTACAATATTTTCAATCTTCCGGCTGAAGATGTCTTTATAGATTTGCTCACCGATAGCGGCACCTCGGCAATGAGCCAATATCAGTGGGCCGGCATCATGACCGGGGATGAATCTTATGCTGGTTGCCGCAATTGGTTTCACCTTGAAGAGGTGATCCAAGAGATCACCGGCTATCCTTATGTACTTCCCACCCATCAGGGGCGTCCGGCCGAGAACATCCTCATGATGCTTCACCTAAAACCCGGTTTTTCAGCCCTAGGCAACATGTTTTTTGACACCACCCATGCCCATGTCTTGCACAAAGGGGGCATCCCTCACGATCTGATCATTGACGAAGGACTGGATACGACCGCAGAGCACCCTTTCAAAGGCAACATTGACCTTGTCAAGCTGGAAGATTTCATCCGCCAAGAGGGGCGCGAGAAGGTCGGCTTGATTCACATCACCGTCACCTGCAACAACAACGGTGGTCAGCCGGTGTCTATGGAAAATCTGCGTGGCGTGCGGGCAATTGCCGACAAGTACGGATTGCCTTTTTATCTTGACGCTGCTCGCTTTGCCGAGAACGCCTTCTTTATCAAGCAGCGCGAAGCAGGGTATGAAAACAAATCGATTAAAGAAATTGCTAGGGAGATGTTCTCCTATGCCGATGGCTGCACAATGAGTTCCAAGAAAGATGGCTTGGTGAACATTGGCGGCTTCTTGGCGCTCAAGGATGAACAAAAATATCGCCAAGCCCAACAGCTCTTGATCCTGCTGGAAGGCTTTGTCACCTATGGTGGAATGGCAGGGCGCGATTTGGAAGCGCTAGCTATCGGACTTCGAGAGGTTCTGGATGAGTCTTACTTAGCCAGCCGGATTCGGCAGGTTCACTTGTTAGGGAACACCCTGCTTGAAGCTGGCGTGCCCGCTTTGCGTCCGATTGGCGGGCATTGTGTGATGCTCGACATGAAGCGTTTTCTCCCTCATATCCCTCAAGATCAGTATCCGGCTGAGGCTTTTGCCGCTGAGCTTTATCTTGACTCTGGGACGCGCGGCTGCGGCTTAGGACAGTTAGCCTTTGGGTATGAGGACCCTCAAAGCGGTGAAATTCATTATTCCCCCTTAGAAGTCGTGCGCTTGGCAATCCCGCGCCGCGTTTATACCGATAATCATATCCGCCATGTTGCCCAGAGTGTGATCAACCTCTATGAACGGCGGCAGGAACTGAAGGGAATGCGCTTGGTTTGGGCACCGCCAGGCTTACGCCACTTTACAGCTCATCTTGAGCCGTTGCGTTGAAGGGGAATTCTGGGCAAGTTTTCTTGAACATAGGACAGCTACATGTCCGTCTGTAAGAAAAAAAGAACGGCTTTTTAGCCGTTCTTCTGTTGAAAATCTTTCATAAATTCAACCAACGCTTGAGCGGCTTCCAACGGAACAGCGTTGTATAACGAGGCGCGGATACCACCTACTGACCGATGTCCTTTTAGGCCGATCAAGCCCTGTTTCTTCGCTTCGCCCGCAAATTGTTCTTCCAGGGCTTCGGAAGGCAGGCGAAAAGTGACGTTCATCAAAGAGCGGTCGGATTTTGCGTGGCCACGATAAAAGCCGCCGCTCTCGTCGATAGCCTGATAAACCAAAGCCGCCTTTTGCTGGTTGAGTTTGTAAATTGCCTCTAAACCTCCCAGCCCCTTGAGCCATTTCAAGACCAGCCCCACAATATAAATGTTCCAGCAGGGAGGAGTGTTGAGCAGCGAATTTTCTTTGGCTAAGACGCGATAATTGAGCAAATCGGGTAGGTTTTCAGGGACGCGTTCAAGCAGGTCTTCCCGAATGATACAGATGACCACCCCGGCTGGACCGGCATTCTTTTGCGCACCGGCATAGATCATTCCGTATTTGGGCACATCCAGGGGATGGCTGATGAAATCGGAAGAGGCATCGCAGATCAGCGGTACAGCGGGCGGCGGGGTGGGTTCCTCAAAATATTCAACGCCGTGAATGGTTTCATTGGAGGTGAAGTGAAGGTAGGCTGCCTTGGGATCGAGGTCCAATTCAGATTGCGCGGGCAGACGGGTGAAGTTTTCGCTTTCTAGGTTGGCTGCGATGTGCGTCTTGCCCGTTTTTTGGGCTTCTTTGTGCGCCTTTTTGCTCCATGTGCCGGTAAGGATGTAATCAGCCGAGGCGTCGTTCGGGCGAAAATTCATCGCCAGCATGGCAAAGTGCAGCGATGCGCCACCTTGTAAGAAGAGGATTTTATAATTTTCAGGGATATTGAGCAAGTCCCGCAAATCGGTTTGAGCTTCGGTGAGTAAGGCTTCAAATTCCTTTGAGCGATGGCTGATCTCCATCACCGACATGCCTGTGCCGCGAAAATCTAACATTTCCGCTTGGGCTTCTTGTAGCACCTCCAGGGGCAGCGCGGCTGGACCGGGGTTGAAGTTGTAAACGCGCATAAATGAGCTCTCCTTCTATGTGGGTCTGAATGTCGAGGAGATTATACTCCTCTTTTCGCCAACCGTTGACGAAATGCAGGGGAACGCGTTATATTCATACCGTTATCATTACCCTTTTACCTTTGCTCGACCCTAACATCGTTTGACCCAGAAAGGAACTCTTGCCGATGAAAACATCCGCTTCGATCGGTGTCCAATCGCCTCAAATTTACTTGCCCCGCCGAGGGATTGATCTAAAAAAATGGGCAGTTGTGGCTTGCGATCAATACACGGCCCAGCCAGAGTATTGGGAGCAAGTGGCTGCGTTTGTCGGTGAGGCGCCTTCTACCCTGAAGTTGATCTACCCTGAAGTTTACCTCAATGCAGAGGATGCAGCGCAACGCATTGCTGCCATTCAGACAACCATGCAAACCTACTTGGACGAAGGCATCCTCGAACCTCACGCAGGGATGATCTACGTCGAACGCACCAGTGACGGCAAAACTCGTCACGGCTTGATGCTCTGCTTAGATTTAGAGCGCTATGACTATCGGCGAGGCACCGGCAGCCTGATTCGCCCGACCGAAGGGACGATTGTCGAACGGATTGCGCCGCGCCTTAAAATTCGTCAAAATGCCGTGTTAGAATTGCCCCATATTCTTGTTTTGATCGACGATCCAGAACAAACGGTCATCGAACCCATCACTCATCAAAAAGGCGCTTTGAACAAACTATATGAAACCGAACTGATGTTTGGCGGCGGCTTTGTAGAGGGCTATGCGCTCAACTCTGCCATGGAAGAGCAAGTTTTTTCCGCTCTGGAAGCGCTGGCGCAACCCAGCCTCTTTGCTCAACGCTACAGTGTCCACGAAGAGACACCGGTTTTGCTATTTGCCGTGGGTGATGGTAATCATTCCTTGGCAACCGCCAAGGCGGTTTGGGAGCAAATGAAGCCACAAGCAGGTGCTGATCATCCTGCTCGCTATGCGTTGGTTGAGATCGAAAATGTGCATGACCGCGGCATTGTCTTTGAACCGATCCATCGCTTGCTGTTTGGGGTGCAAATAGATGTCTCGTTGGCTTTGAAAGAGGCATTTGGCGAAAACCTGCAGATTCGCTCGGTTTCCAGTCAGGAAGAGATGGTTAGACAGGTAAAGGAAGGACAACGCGGGCATCAGACTGTGGGCTTGATCTTCGGCGGTGACCCGCCGTCCTTTGCTGTTGTGGAGATCAGCAATCCCACTGCTAACCTCGCCGTTGGCACGGTGCAAACCTTTCTGGATGGATTTCTCGGCAAACAAGGCGCAGAGAACATTGATTATATCCACGGAGAGGAGGCTTTGGTTCAACTTAGCGCTCCTGCCGGGCGAGTGGGCTTTTACTTGCCGGCGATGTCCAAACATGCCTTGTTTGAGACGGTGATCCGAGAGGGTGTTCTGCCACGCAAGACCTTCTCGATGGGCGAAGCGCACGAAAAACGGTATTACCTTGAAGCCCGCCGCATTTTGCCCTGAAATCCCTTTGCGGGCTGTGGTGGACACTCACCAAAAAAGCGTCAACGTATAACGAATGGGGAACAAATAAACGAATTGGTGTGGGTGGAGTAAGTCGCCAGCTCCTTCCTAGCTCCCCTCGCCCACTGGGAGAGGGGCCGGGGGCGTTGCCCTGAGCTGGTCGAAGGGTGAGGGCCGTCTCCCCTCGCCCACTGGGAGAGGGGCTGGGGGTGAGGGAAACCCTATCAGCAGGCACTTTAAAAGGCGCAGAGCAGCACTTGCCCCACCCATTTGCATACCTGCGCTACGAATTAGCGCGGAGTTGCAATCCACACTTCGTGAGGTTCGAGCGGAATCGCTCTGTCGAGGGATATTTCTTCGTCTTCCTTGCGATGCGTGCCTAAAAGCGTTCTCCATTTTTGACTAGGCAGGGGGCGATCAAGTTGCAAGGTAGCCGGCAGGGCAAAGAAGTTCAGAGCCACCAGAACAGTCTGTTCCTCCGTTTGGCGTAAGTAAGCCAATCCATCGCGTGGGCGTTGAATCAGCGCCTCGAACGCGCCGCGCCGTAGGGCGGACGAGGCTTTTCGAGCCCAAATCAGCTTGCGGTAAAAGCTAAAGACCGAATTTGGGTCCTCCCGTTGAGCTGCCACATTGACTTGACGATAGTCAGAGTTTAAGGGCAGCCACGGCTTGCCTGTGGTAAAACCGCCGCCCTGCGAGTTATCCCACGGGATGGGCGTGCGCACCGGGTCGCGCCCTTTATAGAAAGGATAATAACGCTTGCCGGGTGGGTCTTGGATTTGAGCGTAGGGAATCTTGCCATCTTTCATGCCGATCTCTTCTCCTTGGTAAAGGAAGGGCGTGCCGCGCAAAGTTAGCAGCATGGCGGCAGCCACTTTTGCCCGTTCTTTGGGATAGCGTCCGCCATAGCGCGAAAGATGGCGAGAGATGTCGTGGTTGCTTAGAGTATAGCAAGGCCAGCCACCCGGCGGAAGGTTGGCTTCGTTGCGCAGCACGGCGCGCTGAAACGCGGCCGGATGCCAGGGCTGGCGAGTAAAATTGAAGTCGAAGACGAGGTGTAGTTTCCCATCACCGCAATATCGGGCATTTCGCTCAGGATTGCCATCGAGCATCTCGCCGACACACATCCGCTCTCCATAGCTATCTAGGATTTGGCGCATCTGGGCATAGACTTCTAGCAGTTCGGGTTGGTCTTTATCGTAGAGATGCTTTTGGCGGTCGTAGCCGCGCAGTCCCAGGCGCGGCGGATTATCCCGAAAGAGAGCATCTTTGAAATAGGCATTGACCACATCGAGGCGGAAACCATCCACGCCGCGCTCTAGCCAAAAGCGCATGACCTCATACAATGCCTCGCGAACAGCAGGATTGCGCCAGTTTAAGTCGGGTTGCTGCGGCAGGAACATGTGATAGTAATACTGCTGCGTGGTTTCATCCCACTCCCAAGCGCGCCCACCGAAAACCGATTGCCAGTTGTTCGGCGGCCCCCCGCGCGGGGAAGCGTCCCTCCAGAGGTACCAATCTCGCTTTGGACTTTCGCGCGAGCTCCGCGACTCTTGAAACCAGGGGTGAAGATAAGAGGTGTGGTTAAAGACCAAATCCATCAGCAAACGGATGCCGTGTTGATGAGCAGCCGCTAGCAACCGATCAAAATCGGCGAGCGAACCGAACATCGGGTGAACATCACAATAATCGGCGACATCGTACCCCATGTCGTCCATTGGCGAGGGATAGATGGGAGAAAGCCAAATGGCATCGATGCCCAGCGAGCTCGGCGTGCCATCGTTAAGGTGGTCTAAATGGGCGAGGATACCCGCTAGGTCCCCGTTGCCGTCGCCATCACTATCGGCAAAACTGCGCGGATAGATTTGATAGAAGACCCCTTCCCGCCACCAGGCGGAGAACCCATTGTTCATCTCACACTCCTTGATTTTGTTTGAACCGCGAGCTGCCTGAAGGATAACCCAAAGGCAAACGCAGATGAGGTTGATAAAGTAAAATGCTCTGCACAAAGCAGATAAATTTCTTGCTTCTGTGATTATAGCCGAGTTCTTTTCGCAACGGGACGATAATGCACATGTACAAAGACATACCGTTGACAATGCATGAGCGCACCCAATCCTCCGTAAAATCCATATAAGAATTCTCTCTGCACCCTTGACTTCGTGGTATCATTCAAGGTACGGAGTGATTATATGGACGATAAAATCACTATTATCGAGGGACCTCCCCCAGTCTTTGAACTGGCTCAGGATGGCTGGGCATTGGGCGTCCATGAGGGACCGAGCCAATCGGCTCTGGTTTTTACGCGCTTGCGTGCGTTCAACAGCGCTGCTTTGGTTGAACGCTGTTATAACGCTTGGCGCACGAAGGGCACCATGCATTTGGAATATCGCTCAATGGATGGCTTGCAACAACAGACGCCCATCATCGCCGCCCGCGCTGTCGAGGTAGAGGAAGGTCCCATGTTGCTGCTCTGGTTACGCATCCCGGCTCAGGATGCCGAACTGGAGATCGGCTTCGACGACGATAGCGAAGAAAACTAATCTCTTTTTTCATGACCTTTTGGACAAAGGTCCGACAGTTTTTGATGAACTTGCGCAACGGAGCTGATTATCCGTTGCGCCAATTTTTTCGCTGGCGCAAAGGGGAAGTCCGCTGGAAGAATGAACCTAAAGAGGCACTTTTCGCCGATTTACCCATGCCCGAACGCCAAATTGCGGAACAGACTGCCCAAGCCCTGCGGGACACCTACCAGTTAGATGCGTTCTATCATCACAGCCGGGCGCGCATTTACTGCGAAAATCTCTATTACCTCGCCCTTCTGGAAACAGCCTTGCGCAAAGCCCAGTTACACTTGGGGGAAACGATCACGTGTGCCGACGTTGGCCCTTCGGATTGGTTTTATGTTCCAGCCTTGTATGCCCTCTTACGCTGGTATGAGGCACCGCAGGGCAGAAAAGTCACCTTACATGGCTATGAACGGGATGCTTTCCGAGTCTATGCCGACTTTCATTCCCGCTATGACCACGCTCTCTCCTACTTAAGGGGCTTAGAAGGGGTAACCTATTTCCCACAGGCGTTTGAGACACAGCCACAGCAATTTGATTTGATCTTGATGCTGTTTCCCTTTGTTTTCCTTGAAGACCATCTGCGTTGGGGACTACCCAAAAACACCTTTCAACCCGCTGCGCTACTCTGTGCAGCATGGGAGAGCTTGAAGCCCAAAGGCAGTTTGGTGATTGCTAATCAAGGTTTTGCCGAACACAAAGAACAGGAACGCTTATTAGGCGAAGCCGCTATCCCAATTCGGACTGCCTTTCGTTTCGATTCGCCGCTCTTTCGCTATGCCATTGACCGCTATGTCTTGGTTGCCATTCACCCCTGAACGAATGGATCGGCTAGTTTCCCGTGCTTTCACCCATATTGAGGTGTTAGCCGCCAAAATTGGACCTCGGCCGGCCGGCAGCCCTGCCGAACAGCAAGCTCTGGATTATTTAAGCGGCCTTTTGATCAGATGGGGGTATCACGTACGGCGAGAGGCTGTAGCATTTACGCCGACACCGCGTTTCAATCTACCCTACTGGATTGCTGCCATTATGCTTGGCAGCGCTGGCTGGGTTAGCCGGGGTTTCCCTTGGTTGGCATTGGCTTTGCCTTTTTTGTTCATGATCTTGCCGCAGGCTTCGCGATGGTGGGTGCAAAGGCGCAAGCCGACCCACTTTAGCGAAAATTTATTGGCTTGGATCGGTCGGGATGGGCTCGATTCGCCACCCTCTCTTTTGTTTTGTGCTCATGTGGACACGGCACGCGCTGTCCCGTTCAAACACCCAGGGTTATTACGTCTGCATAGCCGCACCCTCGATGTCCTGCAACGCTTTGCCTGGATGCTTTTTGCCCTGGCACTCTTGCAGCTCTGGGGCTGGCAAGTGATGGATGTCTTGAGGAACTCGGTCGCTACTTTGGGCAGCTTGGGAGGGCTATGGTTGATCGTTTTGCAACTTGCTCCTTTACGCGCTGGGGGAGAACTTGCCTATTCACCAGGCGCAAATGACAACGCTTCTGGTGTGGGAGTTTTGCTTGCCATTGCAGAGGAATTGGTTGAGTGCAGCGAGCAGGAACGATCGCTCGCCTTTCTGTTTACTACGGCTGAAGAGAGCGGACTTTACGGCGCCCGCAATTTTGTTGCGACTCATTCTGCGTGGACAGAGACGACCTCGGTAGTTTGTGTGGATATGGTGGGGAGGGGTGAGATGTTGTACTATGTGGCTAAGGAGGGTGTTCTGAACCCAATCTATACTTCTTCTGAATTGGGACAAATGCTTCGGCAGGCAAACCCTAACCTTCAGCCGCTTTGGCATACCCTGCGCAGTGGCGATTATGCTGCCTTTTGTCAAGCCGCTTTTCGCGCAATCGGTTTAGAGGCGGGTGGGAAGTCCCTAGCCGACTGGAGCTACCATTCGATTTTCGATACGGTGGAAAAAATTAACCCGCAAATGCTCAAACTGGTTTTGCAGACCCTTTTGGCGTTTCTTGAGCAACAGGCTGAAGCAGGTTCTCAGACAGGTTTGCGTTGAACCACACAACCCAAACATCCAGTGAAAGCATCCTTCAAATCGTAATTGCGATTATTTTCCAAAAAACTTCTGCGTCCAACTGCGTTTGATTTCTAAGGACATTAGGCAATCAGCGCTCAATTCAGAAACGGCAAAACGACCCGTTGGGTGACCAACAGGAAAAAACTACCGGTCATACAGGTAATCATCAGCAGCAAGAGAGCAATAATCAAGCGTTGAAAGGCGGTCAAGCCCAAGATGCGCCGTTCGCGATAAGGTGGGATTGGCGCCGCTTCAGGCGTTTCGTCAACAAATCCTTGCGACTGGGCTTGTTCTCGCAATTCTTCAAGCGACATCTCATCTACCTCCTTCTAGGGGAATGGGACGGAGACGCAATTCGCCAAAAGAGATAGCTTGCGTTTCTCCACTGGATAAGCGCAGAATTAAGTTGCCTTCTGAATTCAGCCCTTTTAGCGTCCCTTCACAGAACATACTGCCTTCATCCTCAAACGCCTTGAAGATTTGAACCCCTTGATTAAGATATGCCAGCCGCGCCTCCCAGCTTTGGATGAAAGCTCTTTCCTGCAGATGAGGGCGCCAAGCGAGGAGGCGTTCGAGAATAGCCGCTAAGAATTGAAAACGTGACCCTTCAAGTTGCACTCCAGCCGAGCTGGGTAGATGATCCTGCAGGCAGGTCGCCGGGAAGAGCGCGGCGTTCATAGGAGGTATTGCGGAAGGTGCAAGGTTGATACCAATCCCCATGACCACACCGAGTAACCGATCCCCTTGCCAATGAGCTTCGGCCAGAATACCGCACACTTTCTTGCCTTCTATCAGCACATCATTAGGCCACTTAATCTGTGGTTGCAGGCTGTAAAGACCTTCCAAACCCTCGCAGACTGCTAGGGCACCTAAGCCTGTCAGGAGAGTTGGTTGAGTGGATGCCAGTTGACGCAGAATCACACTGAAAGTGAGCGAGGCTTTTGGCGCCGAATGCCAACGCCGACCTAATCGTCCCCGCCCGGCGGTTTGTTCTTCAGCGATCACCAGGGCGAGGTCTGGTGCGCCTTCTTCCAACCAAGCGGCGGCCTCATCCATGGTTGAACCTACTCTTTCAAAATAGCGCACCTCTCCTAAAGGCAAGTCTTGAAGGGCGAGATTAAGGGCTTCTGGCAAATTAGCTAAATTCATGGCATTGTCTTTCATTAGCCCGAAATGGCATCCGATTCTGCTGGATACCTACCAAACCGATTTCAGCAGCGTGAGTTATACCAACGCTCTTGACCCAGAATCATAGCACAAAAACTCGGTGTTATTCTTACAGGGATCGGCCTCTCCTCCTTGAGGAGCTTTTTATGAAGATCGTTTACGGTAAGCGGAGATTGAGATAGGTGACTTTGCCTGCAATCACTTTAAACTCAAGGTTTTCGGGTTTGGTGTAAATAAAACTCAAGCGATATTGCCCAGCCGGCAAATCGTTAATTCCGAAACTTTCCTGCCACGGCGGCAAGCAGCGCATCTCAGGGTCTTCGTAGGTAGCAAAGTAGCGTCTTTTTAGGACAGCGTCATCTATCCCCATCGGTTCAAGGACCATGTTTTCCAGCATCAGGCATTCGCCCTGCGAATTAAGCAGGCGTCCAATGAGAACCCCGCTGTGCGGCAGCGCCGGCGGCAGCCAGAGTTCCGGATTGCGGGTGGCGTGATAGTCGTTCTCTCCATAGCGCACCTCAAAATGCAGATGTGTCCCCGCTGCAACGCCGCCAAGGCCAACCTCTCCAATTTGCTGCCCCTGCCGCACGGTTTCTCCCTTCTGAACGAGGATTTTCAGGACATGTCCATAAATGGAATAGAGCGGAAGTTCTAATCGACGTAGTTTATGTTTGAGGATAATCACCTTCCCGTAAAAACCTCTTTTGGTCGCCAAAGAGACCTGTTCATCCTCGCCGGCAAACTCCACCACGCCATCAGCCACTGCGTAAACCGGCACACCGGCTTTATTGATAAACTCCACCCCATGATGCACCTCCCGTTCCCCGTTCTGAGTGCTGCCATAACGGTAAGTTGGGTCAACCGTGTCTGTTCCCGGCGGTTGAATTGGGCGTTGAAAGGGAAATGCTGCCTCCAAAACACAGACCTTCCCCGCACAAATCTCCCCTTGTCCCGTGGGATCAGGATCGGAGATGGGGGTAGCCTCCCCTTGCCCTGTAGGAGAAGGTTTAGGCGTGAAGACAAGCTCCCCTTTGCCTGTGGGAGAGGGTCCGGGGCGGTGTCCTGAGCTTGTCGAAGGAGTGAGCACAATCTCCCCTTGCCCTGTAGTAGTAGAGGGGCTTGGGGTGACTGTCATCTCTCCTCTCCCTGTGGTAGAAGGGTTGGGCGTGAGCATAATCTCTCCTCTCCCTGTGGTAGAGGGGTTGGGGGTGAAGGTCATCCCCCCTCGCCCGGCGGGAGAGGAGCTTGGGGTGAGGGAACATCCCACCAACGTTCCCACCACCCAAAACAGCCTTACCCAACATCTAAATTGGCACGTTCTTTCAGGCTTGATTTGACTTGTTCCCATAAAGCATTGGCTTGCATTTCGAAGGTCTCTAATTCGCCCAGCATTTTTTCCACAACCGCGGCATCCTCTAAACCCTGCAGGTTAATGCGCACATTCAAGGCTGCCCCGCGCAGCGCAGCTTGAGCTTGAGCAGCCGCCGAGCCGCCATCGCTAATGGCATTCAGGTTTCCCTTTGCAACAACTTCGGCGGCTAACTGCAATGCCTCAACGGCTCCTTGCGCCACTTCTAAAGGCACAGTGGCAGCCTGAAGCGTGGCAGCTTGTAACGCCTCTTTGCGCGCTTGTTGTTCCTCGGGGGTTTCCTTAGGCATGCGCAAAGCGCTCATCACAGCCTCAAAGGCTTGAGCATCCCGCATTACTGCCGTTTTCATGCGTTGACATAAAGCATCGGCTTGCTGGGCGATCGCTTGCATTTGTGCTTCGACCTCGGCATATTTCTTCTTGCCCAAAGTCAGCCGCGCCACCATACCTGCCAAAGCAGCCGCCGCTGCGGCGCTGAATGCCGAAGCAGACCCACCGCCAGGGGTTGGCGTGGCTGCTGCCAACTCGTCCAAAAAGGCGTTGCCTAATTCAATGGGCGATTGCTCAGCTAAGGCTGTTTCCAAGCGCCGTTCCAGGATTTGCTCCTGCTCAAATTGATCCAATTGCAAGTACCATACGGCGCTATCCACTAAAGCGTCTTGGGGGATCAGACCGACCAACTCGCTGTGATGGATGGCTACCCCATAGCGAGCCGCCTCGCGGCGCACCAATTCTTGCACGGTATGAATCGCCGTCTGGCGGAAGTCAGTCAGGTTCATAGATACCTGTGCCCGCCCTTCGACCAATAACCCGAGTGCCTTGACAAAACGCAATCCTCCCGAAGAGTGACGAATCACTTTAGCAATCTTCTTAGCAACCGAAACATCATCGGTTGTCAAGTAGATGTTATAGGCAATCAAAAATGGACGAGCGCCGATCACGGTTGCCCCGGCCGGTCCCAGCTTAGCCGGTCCGAAATCGGGTTGGCGATCGGGGTTGGTCTCGATTTCCACTTTGAGCCCTTCATACTCACCGCGACGCAAATTCTCTAAATTTTTGCGCTCTGGGCGGGTAGCTGCTTCTTCGTAGAGATAAACTGGGATAGCAAGTTCTTCTGCCACTCGTTTGCCGAGTTGGCGGGCGAGGTCAACGCATTCCTGCATGGTCACGCTGCGAATGGGCACAAATGGCACGACATCGGTGGCGCCGATGCGTGGATGTTCGCCGCGATGCTGGTTGAGGTCAATCAACTCGGCGGCTTTGGCAATGGCGCGAAAGGCGGCTTCGGCGACTGGCTGCGGCTCGCCGACAAAGGTCAACACCGTGCGGTTGTGATCCAAATCCGAATGGCGATCGAGCAAGAGCACGCCCGGAACGCTCTGGACTGCTTCCATGATCGCTTCGATCACTCGCGGACGGCGGGCTTCGGAAAAATTGGGCACGCATTCAACCAAGGCTTTGGGCATAGACAAATCCTTTCTGGTGGAGATAGACGAAAACCAGCGGAATTATACTCTGGATGGGAAGGCTTTCATCAATTTGCTTAGGGTCGGTCTGCCATTCTCAATTTGAGTGAAGGCATGACCTTACGCTGACCTGAGGTCGGGATAGGGCTTATCACCCCAATATGTCGCTTCGAGCGCAGCGAGAAAGTCCTCAAGATTTCTCCTCGCTACGCGCGTCGAAATGACAAATGCGTATTCCTCGCTGCGCTCGTCAAGCTGTTTTCTCTAAGTGCCCCCCTCAAGGATGCCCCCTTCTGTCATGTGCCAAATATCTTTTAGCGCTGCCTCAACCTCCGCTTCGCCGAGCACTTTGCCGCTCTCGTGGTGATGGAGTTCACCGCTGCGAGCTTTCTGCAAAGCTAAGTCCCGCACCGAGAGGTCGCTTGCCATGGCTTCTTTTGCCAGCGCTGCGGCAGTCCCATAACCGATCAGGGGGTTCAGAGCAGTAACCAGAATGGCGTTTTTCTCTAACCACGCTGCAGCTTTAGGGCGGTTGGCTTGAATACCTACAACACATTTCTCGGTGAAAACCGTCAACGCATTGATCAGCAAATGCATACTCTCGAACAAACAGTGTCCGATAATCGGCATCATGACATTCAACTCTAATTGCCCGGCTTGGCTTGCCAGCGCCACGGTGTGGTCTAATCCTTGGACATAGTACATGACCATATTGAGCATCTCTGCCATCACCGGGTTGACTTTGCCCGGCATGATGCTCGAACCGGGTTGAACAGCCGGCAAGCGAATTTCATCCAAGCCGGTCGCCGGTCCAGAAGCCAACAAACGCAGATCGTTAGCAATGCGGGTGAGCGTGATGGCAAGCGTGCGCAGGGCGGCTGAAAACTCGGCGAAATCGGCCATCGATTGCATCGACTCAAACAGATTGTCCGAAGGGCTCAATTCCCAACCGGTACGCTGGCTGAGACATTCCACCATGCGAAAGCGATAGCGCGGATGGGCGTTCAAGCCGCTGCCGACCGCTGTCCCTCCAATGCCTAAACGATAAAGCCCTTGCGCAGCGCGTTGAATGCGCTCCCCATCCCGTTCGATCGCCCGCGCATACGCCCCAAATTCCTGACCCAGGCGGATTGGCACAGCGTCCTGGAGATGGGTGCGCCCGGATTTTAGAACATCGTCAAATTCGTGAGCCTTCTGACGGAAGGCTTCGCTGAGGCTTTTCACGCTCTGAAGCAATTCTGCCAAACGCCACAAACAACCCAAGCGGATGGCGGTCGGGATGGTGTCATTGGTAGACTGTGCCATGTTGACGTGATCGTTGGGATGGACGCAATACTCGCCCAGTCCGCCACCGAGCAGTTGCGTGGCACGGTTGGCAATCACCTCATTGACATTCATGTTATGGCTTGTCCCTGCCCCGGCCTGAAAGGGATCGACCACGAAGTGTTCGTCCCATTTGCCGTCCATCACCTCTTGGGCAGCCTGTTGAATCGCTGCGGCGCGCCTTTCATCGAGTAGCCCTAATTGGTGGTTAACCTGAGCCGCGCAAGCTTTAATTAATGCCATAGACCAAATAAACGCCCGATAGGGACGTCGCCCGCTGATCGGGAAGTTCAACACCGCCCGTTGGGTCTGAATGCCGTAGTAAGCCTGAGCCGGCACCGCCAATTCACCCAATGAGTCGCGTTCAAGTCGAAAGCTCTCGGTCATTTATTTCCTCTCCGAAAGGTTTGTCAAATCCCCTAATGACTCTGAGCGGACGATCGTTCTTGCTCAAAAGCTTGGGCCCTCTTCATGGTCGTTGAGGTTGAAATCGTCCTCAAAACCGTAATCGGGATCGGAATAAATCTCATCAAGATAGGCCAAGAAACCTTCTAGGAGACCTTTCTGCGCCGCATGAAGGCGAAATTTGGGAACTCGGAAAAGAGATTCCTCCCTGTCGACAGTTGGAAGCTCCTCCATCTCAATGACCCTAAATTCCCGCAATGGAAGAAGAATTACAAGCCAGATAATGAGGTTAAAACTGGCGTTGACCATTGCGGTGATCTCATCCGTATTGATCTCGTTCATGAGTTCACCTAGCATGGACGCAGCCATCTCATCAAAGTCAATCATCTCTTGCGGGTCCACTTCACGGATTCGCATCAGCACTTCCCTGACTATCTCCAGATTCATACCTTCAACCATCATCTGGATAGCCGGCTCATCAACTAACTGTGACCAATCTGTTTTTAGCCACCAGTTAAGGAAGAGATACCAGAGCTGGGCTGATACAGGCGCCGCCAAAAAACGCTCTCCTAAAGACGTAATATGCCAGGGATGACCTGGGATACTGATAGCCAAATAGCCAGACTCAATCAAGATTAAGGCGAGGTTTATCAAGAGGACATCACTTTGTTTGCGAATTTTCTGAATATTTTCCTCGTCTTCAGCCGTAACCTCGCCGTGCATGAGGAGGATAAGTTGCCGCACAAAGTGTTTTATTGCCCTTAACGGAAGCTCTCCGTTTGACTTTTTCGCAATGACTTTATGGTCTCGAAAATAATTGAGCATCTCCTGCACAAGTCGGTTTACGTACACCCATTTTCCAACCTCTTGGACTTCAGGGTCAAAAGCATTTTTCCAATATTTTGCGATGCTTTCAGGTTGGTCAACGAACGTATCGAGCTCACTCCAGGATTCTAAAAGACTTAAGGGGAGTTCACCCAACTGCGCATTGACTTCTTCTAGATCAAAAGCTTCGGGGTCGAAATCCCCGCCATACCATTGCGAGAATTCGTTATGCTGGGGGTGGTCTGGATCGCTGAGGGCATTGAGAAAGTCTTCATAACCCCAAATTCCACCGATATCCTCAGGCGGACAGGCTCGTTCTCCATCAAGACAAATGGGATGTTCAAGGGGCACGTCTTGAAAAAGGATCTTTTCCACCACAATTTGATGCACCCAGCCATCCCCGAAGTCATACTCATACTCGAACCTTTGACCCTCTTGGTAGAGCACTTGATCAAGGCGAAAGCTATCTTCGTCTTCTTCTTCAAGACTCCACCCGCTGTCTATATCAAACGACGAGGTGTATGCTTCTCTACCGATTTGAAATACGTGCGGATGCTCGTTTTCCCAACCCATAACAATTTGCAAAATGGTGTGCAAAGTTCCGAGACTGATATTCGCCGGAACCTGAATGCGGCGCCAAATCGGCGGGTTGCTGTCTTTTAAAGTAACCTTGAGTTGATAGACTAAATACACGGGATTGACCATTGAAGGTTTCTCCTAAGCATGAATGTAAAGGGAATCCGATGGACCTTGTAAACAGGTGTGGAAGAATTATAGTACAGAACTCGCTAGAAAGCTGAGCCACTACTAAGATTATTACCGAGCACTTGGCTTCTGTCTCAATATTAGGACGTGGGGATAATTACTGATTGATATTGTCCAAAGCAGCACTGCATCTAACTTTGTGCTCTTTATTAAGTCAGTCCGAATTCGCATCTTAACTAAATAAAATTTACCCTTGACAAAAATTACAGTATAGTTAAAATAAGTTTATGGATACTGTAATAACCGGTATTGGGCAACGCATTCGGGAAATGCGTCTGCGGCGTGAGTGGACGCTGGATGAGCTTGCCCGAAAAACAAATTGTACCCCCGGTTTTCTATCCCAACTCGAAAATGGGAAAGTTGCCCCTTCGATCACAACCCTGTATGCTATTGCCGAAGCACTTGATATCAAAATTACCGACTTTTTCCCCGAAACCATTCATCCCCCAAAAATTGTGCGCAAAGGCGAACGCCAGACCTTTCGTATCGAAGGTTCTTCGGTGATTTACTCTCCTCTGATGGACCGGCTGCCGCGCGCCACCTTTCAGTCTTTCATCCTTACTCTCTTGCCCCCCAATCAAGGTCTCCAATATGATGAAGAACGCGCTCACTTTGGTGAAGAATTTTACTATGTAATTTCCGGTGTATTGCGCGTTCTGCTCGAGGATACTTTCTATGATCTCTTTGTCGGTGATAGCATTTATTTTCATTCTTCCCTGAAACATCGTTTGGTCAATCACACCGACCATCCCACAGTGGTCTTATCCATGATCACGCCAGCTATTTTTTAGGCGTAAAAGTTACCTCTCAGGTTGTTTTCGTACCTCTTTTCAGGAAACCCAAATGGTAAAAAGCATTGGCGAGCGAATTAAGTCCTTACGTAACGAGCGAAATATGACCTTGGCAGAGTTAAGCCAGAAGACGAATTTGTCCACCAGCTATCTTTCTCAACTAGAGCGGGATAAGACGACGCCGTCGATCTCCAGCTTGGTGGAAATTGCTAATGCTTTAGATGTGAATGTTCGCTATTTTTTTGAAGAAGAAAGCAGGGCTAACTTAGCTTTTGTAACCCGTAAGAGCTTGGCTTCTTTTCAGGATGTGGACTATTCGAGCACTCACGAATTGCCACTCACCCCGGTCGATGAGCCATCTCGCCTGAGGGTTTGGCAATTCAACTTGCCTAGCGGAATGTCTCTGACCGTAGACGCATCGGAAGAAGGAGAGAACTTTTGTATTGTCCTTAGCGGTGAAGTTGCCCTCGAGGTTGGAGAGGAAAGGATCATTCTCAGCGAGGGGGATAGTGCTGCTTTTGCTGCTAACCAATCCCATACCCTGACCAATGAGACCGGCGAGTTGAGCGTTCTCCTTTACGCCTACGCAACTATGCGCCCAACTCCTAACTCTCAAAAGGTTTCTTTTGTGATCAGAAAGGAGGTGCAGTGATCGGCAACGTTGAGGTGTGTTTTACCTGAAAATTTTCAATCTTCCCGTTAAATCTTAACCTCAAGGAGAGAAGAGATGGTTTCAAGACAAAAAACATTCGTTCTTTTAGCGCTCGTGCTGGCATTGAGCATCTTGCTGGCACAATGTTCCCCTGCTCCCCAGCCTACCTCTGCTCCCTCTAGTGGGGGGGAGCAACCTGCAGCTACGCAGGCACCTGCAGAGACCAGCGCTCCCCCTGAGCCGGCGGCGGGGAAAAGAGTTTTGCGGGTTACTCATTCTTGGCCCAACCGCATTGACCCGGCAGTTGGAAATGACTATGTCGCTGCCAGTTCCCTGATTAATCTATACGATTCCCTGGTATTTCCAAATGCCAAAGGGAGTGTGGATCCCTGGCTTGCTGAGTCTTGGGAGATTTCTGAAGATGGCAAAACTTATACCTTCAAGCTCCGCCAGGATGTCAAATTCCACGATGGTACACCTTTGAAAGCCTCGGATGTTGTCTTCTCCTACAACCGCTTGGCAACCATCGGAGAAGGATTTGCTTACTTGGTTACAGCGGGTGTAGAGAGCGTCGAAGCCTTGGATGACTACACCGTGCAATTCAAGATCGAAGCTCCAACCGCTCTCTTCCTACCCAGCCTAACCCGCTTGTATGTTCTCAACGAAAAACTAGTCCGAGAACATATCAAGCCCGAGGGCCCTTATGGTGAATTTGGCGATTATGCCAAAGAATGGCTACAGACCAACGATGCCGGATCGGGCCCATACAAAGTTAAGGAATTCCCCCTGGAACAATATTTGCTGATGGAGAAAAACACCGAGTGGTGGGGTGAATTTGTCCCCAATGCTCCAGATGAGGTGCGCTATATCGGCACCACCGAGGCCGTGACGGTGCGCAGCTTGATGGAGAAAGGTGAATTGGAAATCTCTGATCAGTGGCAGTCCTTCGAAGCCTACGAAGCTTTAGATAAGATCCAGGGAGTGGATATTGTTGCTCTGCCAGGCATGACCACCTTTTATTTCATGATTAACAATCGCATTCCACCCACTGATGACGTTCACTGCCGCCGTGCTATGTCGTATGCTTTCGATTACGATGCAGCGGTTGGTTTGGAGTGGCCCGGTACCAAGCAAACCGTCGGCCCAGTGCCGTCTTCTCTGGCAGGACATGATGGCACAATCACCCCATATAAACGCGATCTAGACAAAGCTAGAGAGGAACTTGCCCAATGCCAATATGCCAACGAACTAGATAAATATCCGGTGCAGATGCACTGGGTATCTGAGGTGCCAGACGAAGAGAAATTTGCTCTCTTGTTCCAATCCAATATGGCGGAAATTGGAATTAAGGTCGAGATCACCAAATCGCCATGGTTGAGTGTCGTTGAAAACACGAGCAAGCAAGAGACATCACCTCACATTGTCACCATTTACGTCTCCTCCGATCTACCGGAAGCAGGCTTAATGCTCAAGCAGCGTTACCATTCGAGCACAGCGAACACCTGGCAGCAGAACGAATGGTTGCTCGACCCAGCGTTAGACGCAGCAATCGACGACGCTTTGGCGACCCTTGATGAACAACAACGCTTCGAGAAATATCGTGCTATTCAACGCCAATTGGTAGAGAACGCGGTCTCAATTTGGGTATATGACCAAGTTGAAAAACACGCCGTTCGCTCTTGCGTGGACTTTCCGGCGGCACGCGGTGAAACAAGCATGTTGATGGGCTACTTCTTCTTCCTGCCGCAGATTGGAGTCGACTGTCAATAAAATCCTTTGAGCACTAGCATCCCTGTCCTGCTCAAATTGAGGGGAGAAGTTCCAGTAACCTTTCTGGAGGTCAACTTCTCCCCTCCTCTCCAAATAGGATAGGGAACGATTGGAGATCGTCTATGTCCATGCTGCGTTTCCTGATCCAGCGAGCTCTCTATTCTGTCTTTGTTCTGTTAGGCCTTTCGATTGTCATCTTCGTCATCGCTCGCATCATGCCTGGTGATCCTGCTCGGATGGCTGTCGGCGCCCGTGCCCCGCAATGGGTTGTCGATCGCTTGCGTGAGCAAATGCACCTTGACCAGCCCATTGCTATCCAATATTACTATTGGTTGCGCGACGCCGTACGCGGTGATTTCGGTTTGTCGTTGATCACTCAGCGGCCAGTTACCTATGACATCAAGGAAACGCTGCCCGCTTCGCTAGAATTGGCTCTCTATGCTGCTCTGATTGCTGCGGTTTTTGGAATCGGGATGGGGATTCTATCCGCTCGCTATAAAGATAGTTGGATTGATAATCTAAGCCGTTTATTCTCCTACGCCGGAATTGTCACCCCTTCGTATATCTTTGCTATTCTCTTCATATTATTGTTCGGATTTGCGCTCAAATGGTTCCCTATCATCGGCCGAGTCAGTGAAAACGTCCCCCTCCCCCCAAAAATTACCGGATTAGTGACCGTTGATGCCTTGATCCAAGGTCAATTTAGTACCTTTGTGGACGCTCTTTGGCATATTGTTTTGCCATCTTTGTCGTTGGCGATGGGTTCGATTGCCCAAGCCGCTCGTATCACTCGCTCATCCATGGCGGATAACCTGACCAAGGACTACATTGCCAACATGCGTGCTTTGGGTGTCTCGGAACGCGCCATCATGAGCCGTTTTCTTCTTAAACCTTCCCTAATCCCAACCATCTCTATTCTTGGTTTGGATATCGCAGCCATCCTATCGGTTGCCTTCATTGTGGAAAGTATCTTTAACTGGCCTGGCATGGCGCGGTATGGAATGAATGCAATGTTGTACAAAGATCTGAACGCCATCTCGGCTGTTATTTTGGTTTTTGGAGCAGCGTTTGCCATTATGAACATCCTTGTTGATTTGATCGTTGCTTATCTAGATCCACGCATCCGTCTGCGAGCTGCAAAGGGAGAATGAGATGCAAGTTTCAACGAGTTCAAGTCTTCATCGATCATCCTTGTCATTAGAACAGATTAAACAACTCCAACGCGCCTCCCGGCGTGAAGAGATCGGGCGCAATTGGTATAAGTTTTCCCGCAATCCTATTTCTGTGATGGGATTACTGGTAGTGGTTACTGTGATCTTGTTAGCAGCTTTTGCGCCATATGTGGCTCCATATCCGGCTCATGCCGGTCCTTTCACCGATTTCGCCAATGCCAAAAAACCACCGAGCGCAACTTACTGGCTGGGTACCGATCAAATTGGGCGAGACATCTTCAGCCGCATTCTTTTCGGAATGCGTTCCTCCTTGCTGATGGGTGTGGTTGTTCTTAGTCTGGTTGTTCCCCCCGGCGTTCTGTTGGGCCTGCTAGCCGGCTATTATCACAACACATGGATCGACACCCTCATCATGCGCGTGACTGACATCTTTTTGGCTGTGCCGCCCTTGGTATTGGCTCTGGCGGTTGCCTCGGTTTTGAAGCCAAATCTTTGGAACAGTATGATGGCTGTCTCTTTGATGTGGTGGCCATGGTACACACGATTGGTTTACGGTTTAGCCACAGCTTTGCGCAATGAATATTTTGTCATAGCCGCTGAGGTTACTGGAGCAAGTACAGCCCATATCCTTTTCCGCGAAATCTTTCCCAATACAATCTCCCCCATCCTGACCAAAATGAGTATCGATATTGCCTGGGTGATCATCATCGGCTCGATGCTTAGCTTTGTCGGTTTGGGGGTTCAACCTCCCGAACCCAGCTTGGGTACGATGATCGCTGACGGTGCAAAATACTTGCCCGATCAGTGGTGGATCGCAGTTTTTCCTGCCTTGGCGATTGTAGTCATCGTTTTGGGCTTCAACCTTTTAGGCGATGGTATTCGAGATATGTTTGCCTCCGAGGAAGCATAGTATGAGCGACGTTACAACGCCTCTCCTTGAAATCCGAGATCTATCAGTCAATTTCGCTGTTTATGGCGGGGAATTGCGCGTCCTCGATGGAGTGAATCTACGTATGTTTCCCGGCGAGCGGATTGGTCTGGTCGGAGAAACAGGCTGCGGCAAAACAACAACAATGAAGGCAGTGTTACGCGTTTTACCGATGCCTCCAGGGCGAATCCTGCGCGGCGAAATCCTTTTCAAAGGCAGAGACATATTGAAGATGAGAGATAGCGACCTACGCTTGGTGCGGGGACAGGGAATTTCGATGATCTTTCAAGACCCCACTGCGGCGTTGAACCCGGTTTTCACAATTGGAGAGCAAATGCAAGCGGTGATTCAAAGCAATGCTCAAGATAACAATCTATCGCTCACGCGCCAGAGGAGTTGGGAATTAGCACTTACTGCATTGAAGGATGTCGCCTTAGCTGACCCTGAGCGTTTGTTGAAAAGTTACCCAATTCAATTGAGCGGTGGAATGCGTCAGCGAGTCTGTATTGCGATGGCCCTCTCGACCAATCCGGAGATTTTGATTGCTGATGAGCCAGGAACTTCCTTAGATGTAACGATTCAAGACCAAATCTTGCGTTTGCTGCGCGATTTGGTGGAGAGTCGAAATATGTCGGTCATCCTGATTACCCACACGCTTGGGGTAGTGCGCGAGCTGACCAATCGCGTTTATGTGATGTATGCCGGTTCGATTGTCGAAACCGCAAAAACGAAGAAAATCTTTTCCCAACCGCTACATCCCTACACCCAAGGGTTGATCGCAACCGTTCCCCGTCTGACGGGCGGTGGAATTGCCAGCGGAATTCCCGGCCGCATCCCGGATTATCGCAACCCTCCAACCGGTTGTCGCTTTCACCCGCGTTGTCCTCATGTTATGGAAATCTGTAAACGGGAAAAACCTCCCTTGACCGAGATAGACCAAGACCACTCGGTTGCCTGTTTCTTATACTCTTCTAACCAGAAGGTGGAACAATGAGCCAACCCATTCTGTCCGTTCAGCACTTAAAAAAATACTTTGTTGTTGGTCAAACGGGCATGTTGGGAAAACGGCAACCGATTACCGTCAAGGCTGTTGATGGCGTCTCGTTCGATGTCTTTTCGGGGGAGACGTTGGGGCTGGTCGGTGAGTCGGGATCGGGGAAAAGCACAGTCGCTTATACGGTGGTAGGGATGTATAAACCGACCGCCGGTAAGATCCGTTTCATGAACACCGAGATTGGCACCAACGACAAAAGACCGAAAGAACTTCAAAAAGCAATCCAGATTGTCTTTCAAGACCCCGGCTCATCCCTCAATCCGCGACAAAACATCAAACAAATTCTGGAGATGCCTTTACGGGTTCATCGCAAAGACCGCAATCGCTTGGAGATGGTGATCTATTTGCTGGAGATTGTCGGGTTACCGCCAGAGGCAATGTATAAATACCCGCGCATGTTGAGCGGTGGTGAAAAACAGATTATTGGAATCGCCAGAGCTTTGGCGACAAATCCCTCATTGGTTATTTTAGACGAACCCACTTCCGCACTCGATGTCTCGGTTCAAGCAAAGACGATTAATCTGTTATTGGAATTGCAAAAGCAATTCAACCTTTCTTACCTATTCATAACCCACGACTTAAGTCTAATGCGAAATGTTGCCAGCCGGGTAGCAATTATGTATCTGGGGAAAATCTGCGAGATAGCTAATACAGCCGATTTTTTCCGAAATCCCTTGCATCCCTACACTCAAATGTTGCTTTCTTCAATCCCGGTAGTCTCCGAAGAGGAAGAAGCTTTGCGCCCGACAAAAGTGATCTCGCGAGGAGAGATTCCAAGCCCGGTCAATATTCCTAAGGGGTGTAGCTTTCACACTCGCTGCCCCTTTGTTATGCCACACTGCTCTGAAGTTGACCCTGAATTTACCGATATGGGCAATGGTCACTCCGTGAGATGCCATTTGTATCCTCAAGGAGGATGACAGATCATCTCTTCGTTCAAATTAGTTAACTTCTTAAGTTTGGAGGAGCTATGGTTCGAGTCGCAACAGATATTGGAGGAACATTTACCGATCTGGTTTATGTAACCAGAGAGGGGCACGTGGGAACGGCAAAAAGCCACACCACACCCCATCAGTTTGAGCAGGGCGTCATGGATGTCATTGATGCAGCCAAGTTGCAAGCGCACGAATTTGAGTCCTTTGTGCATGGCACAACCATCGTGATCAATGCCATCACCGAACGCAAAGGAGTCAAAACGGGATTGATTACCACACAAGGCTTCAGGGATATTTTGGAAATCGGTCGTGGTGACCGTCCCGATTTCTTCAATCTGGAATATCAAAAACCGGTCCCCTTTGTTCCGCGCTATTTGCGCAAGGAAATTCCTGAGCGAATTTCTTACAAAGGTGAGATTGTAAAACCAGTCGATCTCTCGGTCCTGCCTTCCATCTTGGATTACTTCCGTAAGAATCAAGTGCAAGCCATTGCGATCTGCTTGATCAATTCATATGCCAATCCGATCCATGAGCAGCAGGTTTTGGAGAAAATCCGTGAGCTTTGGCCCGAAGTCTCGGTTGTTGCTTCTCACCAGATTACCCGTGAATGGCGTGAATATGAGCGTACGAACACAGCGGTTCTCTCGGCTTATGTGCAACCCATTGCCCATCAGTATTTGGATCGCTTAACCCAACGCCTCAAGGATGCCGGTATGAAATGCACTCCTTATATTATGCAATCTAACTGCGGCATCGATACCGTCACAGCAACGCGACAGACGCCGATCACGATGATCGAATCTGGCCCTGCATCCGGCGTTTGGGGTGCTGCTGCTCTAGGGCGTTTGATCGGTGAGATGAACGTGATTGCCATTGATATTGGTGGCACTACAGCAAAGTGTGGCTTGATTACCAAGGGAGAAGTTAAGCTCAACACAAATTATTACGTTGAGCGATCGAAGACCTTCTCGGGTTATCCGGTCATGGTGCCCGTAGTGGATTTGGTCGAGATTGGGAATGGGGGTGGTTCCATCGCCTGGGTAGATGACTACAAGCGGTTACATGTTGGCCCGCAGAGCGCCGGCGCCTCGCCGGGCCCGGTAGCTTATGGCAAAGGTGGCACCGAACCGACCACCACCGATGCTAACCTTGCCTTGGGATGCATTAACCCTCATTATTTTTGCGGCGGCACCCTCGAAGCCGATATGGACGGAGTGCAAGCAGCCTTAGAACGTCTTTCACAAAAGCTCAATTTGACTCCCTATGAAGTTGCCCAGGGGATTGTGCGCATTGCCAACAACAACATGGTCAATGCGATCAAGTTGATTTCAGTTAACCGAGGTCACGACCCACGCGATTTCACTTTAGTTGCCTTTGGTGGTGGTGGCGGTATGCACGCTTGTGCGTTGGCGCGTGAGTTGAACATCAAGAAGGTTATCATTCCCAGGCTTTCGGCAGTCTTCTCGGCGTGGGGAATGTTACTGAGCGACTTGCGCCGCGATACTCTCTTAACCCAAATTGTCGAACTCTCAGCAAACGGCGCCGCTGACGAAATGAATCGGACGTTCAAGACCCTGGAAAAACAGGCTCTCGACGCTTACCTAGCAGAAGGATTTAGCCCCTCTCAAATTCGTTTCCTGCGCTATGCCCGTTGTCGTTATCAGAATCAGGAGCATTCGGTCGAGATCACAATACCGAGCGGTGAAATTACCACCGAAACTTTGCCGGTGATTTTAGAGACTTTCCACTCAGACTACGAGCGCGAGTATACTTATCGACTCAAAGCTCCGGTTGAATTGGTTTGCTACCACTTAATCGCTGTTGCTGAGGTGGATAAACTGAAACCGCAGAAAATTCAACCTAGTGGCAGGAAACTCAACGATGCAATCAAAGGACAGCGCAAGGTGGACTTCATCGAGGATGGCATTCATCAAGCCACCATTTATGCGGGCGAGCTGCTCGAACCGGGCTTGAGGTTTAGCGGTCCAGCAGTGGTTGAAGAATCTGGAGCAACGATTGTCATTCCGCCCGGCTTACCCTGCGAAATCGATGAGTATGGAAATTATCAGATCTGGACGGCGAAATAAGGAGGTATGCCCATGACACCCCAATACGATCCGATTACGATTGAGATTATTCAAAACTCGCTCCAAGCTGCTGCCGACGAAATGTTTGCCGCTTTGCGGCATACAGCGATGAGCGCCATCATCTACGAGGTGCTGGATATGGGCACCGGCATCACCGATCGCGAGGGTGAGCTAGCTGGTTCCGGTGCTGGCATTCCTGCTTTTGTCGGTGTTTTGGATAAGGCGGTCAAGCGAGTCATTGAGAAATACGACCAACCCAATGACATCGAACCCGGCGATATTTTTATCACCAATGATCCCTATACCGGTGGGGTTACCCATTTGAACGATGTGATCTTGACTATGCCGGTCTTTCACAACGGGGAGATTGTGGCTTGGACGGCAAACATCGCTCACTGGAATGATGTGGGCGGCATGGTGCCGGGCAGCATGTCCACCAACGCTACAGAGATCTTTCAGGAGGGGATTATTCTCTCCGCAGTTAAGCTTTTCTCTCGCGGTCAACCGATCCGCTCGGTCTTCGATATCCTGACTTCCAATTGCCGTATGCCCGACTTCTTGACCGGCGATTTGTGGGCGCAAGTTGCCTCGGTACGAGTAGGGGAACGGCGAGTGTTGGAGATTGTCAACAAATATGGCAAAGATGTCTTTCTCCAAGCGGTTAAGGATTATCTTGATTACGGCGAACAGGTCAGCCTAGATGCCATTCGGCGCTTACCGAAAGGTGTCTATGAATTGGTTGAACCTCAAGATAACGGCCCGGATTACGTGGTCAAAATTGAGATCACCGATAACGAGTTTATCATTGACCTGACTGGTAACCCTGATCAAGATAAGGGGCCATTTAACATGAGTCGTGACGAAGCGATCACTGCCTGCCAGATTGCCTTCAAAGGCATTACTTCACCAGAGAGAATTGCCAATGGAGGTACTTTCCGTCCTTTGAAGGTGCTAACCCGCAAGGGAAGTGTGTTTGATCCTATTTATCCCGCCGCAATGGGCATTTACTACGAAATCACCATCCGTGTCCATGACCTGATCGTTCGCTGCTTAGCGGAGAAGATTCCAGAATGTCTGCCGGCCGGCGGTTTCGCTTCGGTGTGCGGTACCCTCTTTGGTGGTATCCATCCCGATACCGGCCGTCCCTATGCGGTGATCGAGCCGGAATTGGGCGGCTGGGGTGGGTCACCGACCAAAGACGGCAACCCTGGTCAGTTCTCCGCCTTACATGGTGAAACCTATAACTGCCCGGCGGAGGTGGCAGAAGCCCGTTACGGTGTCACTGTGGATTACTTAAGTTTCCACGATGAAGAGGGTGGCGCGGGTTTCCATCGCGGCGGCAAAGGAGTGAGAATTGATTACCGCATCCGATCGGATAATGCTTGGTTGACGGTGGCTTACACACGCTCAAAGGTTTTGCCCTGGCCACTTTTGGGTGGTGAACCTGGCTCTCCTAATCATGTGATCATCGAGCGTGCCAACGGAGAGAAGGAACGCTACTCGGTGACCAGCGGTTTGACCCTGAATACCAATGACATCATCCGCGTGATGACCGGCACCGGAGCAGGATGGGGAAACCCGTTGGAACGTCCAGTTGAGAAAGTGATCGATGACGTGCGCAACGAGTATATTACCCCGGCGATTGCCGAAAAGTCCTATGGCGTCATCGTTGACCCCGAAACGCTGCAAGTGTTAGGCTTTACCAATGGTAGAAAGCAATAACTTGTTTTAGTAAAGATGCGCGTTCTGTGGATCAACCCGGTCGGCACTACAGTATTTGACGCCGACACCGCCAGAATACTTTCAACCGTAAAAAGGGCGGAGACAACTTTTACGGTTGTCTCCCTCCCCTCAAACCGCCCGCTCCACCTCGAATATCATGCCTACGAGGCGCAGGTGGTGGCAGATATTGTGCGCATTACTTACGCTGCTGCTTCCTCCTATGATGCCATTGTCATTGGCTGCTTTTATGATGTGGGCTTGCGGGAAGCGCGAGAGGTATCTGGGAAGGCATTCGTTCTGGCGCCCTGTCAATCGGCAACGGCTATAGCCTGCAATCTCGGCAATTCGTTTTCGATTCTGGTCGGACGCAAAAAGTGGATTCCCAAAATGCGCGAGAATGTGATGCTCTACGGGCACGAACACCGCTTAGCCTCAATGCGCTCAGTTGATTTGGGAGTTCACGACTTTCAAGCTGATGAGAAGAAAACATGTCAGAGGTTGCTCAGAGAAGGGCGTAAGGCTGTCGAGGAAGACGGTGCCGAAGTGTTAATCCTTGGTTGTACTGCAGAATACGGCTTTTATCAGAAGATGCAAGATGTTCTTGGGGTGCCGGTGATCGATGCGATCCTAGCACCTTTCAAGATGGCAGAATTTATGGTAGAGTTAGGGAAGCGGATTGGCTGGCACCCGAGCCGTTGGGGCGGAAGTGAGCCACCTCCTGACTCAGACATTAAGGACTGGCAAATTTTTGAGCCGCTACCTATCGATCCGAAAATCCTGTTCGATAAATAGGGAAGGAAACTATCGATGAACGTTTTCTTAGAACGAACTGAAAACCTAAAAGCCCAAATGGCGAAGGCTGGCTTGGATTGGATTGCGGTGACCACTGCTCCGAACCTGCGCTATTTCAGCGGTTTTGTGCCGCATCTCGATGAACGTTTCAATGCCCTGCTCATCAGTCAAAGCGCAGTGGTTTGGGTAGCGCCAGAATTGAACCGCGAACAAATCGAGGCACACGTGCAAATTCCCTTGATCGCTTGGCGCGATGACGAAGGCCCTCAAGGAGCAATCCGCCAAGCGCTCCAAAAGCTCGGCCGCCCTCGTGCACTGGGCATTGATGGCGCCGCACGGGCAGACGTCCTCTTGCGCTTACAAGAAGTTGCCCAACCGCAGACCAGTCAAGCGGCGGATGACATCATCGCTGCGCTCCGTCAGGTCAAGTCGGCGGATGAGATTGAAAAACTCGCTTTAGCCGCAGCGCAAGCTGATCGCGCCATGCAAGCTGCCATTGAGGCTTGTCGCCCCGGAGTTACTGAACGCGAAGTGGCGTGGGTGATCGAAGCGTTCTTCCGTCAGGATGGGGCAGAACAGGTCGATTTTACCTTAGTGGCATCGGGACCCAATGGCGCGTTTCCCCATCATCATTCCTCCGATCGTGTGCTCCAAGAAGGCGATGCAATCATCATTGACATCGGGGCGACTTTGCACGGCTATAAATCCGACATCACCCGAATGGTCTATTTGGGAGAGCCAAATGCCGAATTTTTGCGCACCTATGAAGCGGTCAATCAAGCGAACTTGGCAGCTCGCTCTCAGGTGAAAGCGGGCATGAGCGCTCAAGCGATTGACCGTGCGGCGCGCCACACCTTGAAGGAGCATGGCTTGGCAGAGTTCTTCATCCACCGCACCGGACATGGGATCGGCTTGGATATCCACGAGCCACCCTACATCATGGAGGGAAATGAGGTGCTTTTACAAAGCGGGATGACCTTTAGCATTGAGCCGGGCGTTTATCGGGTGGGTCAATTTGGTATTCGCATTGAAGACATTGTCGCTGTAACCGACCAGGGTGTGCGCGTCCTCTCTCAAACAGCGCACGACTTGGTGGTTAAATCATCCTAATTGGGAAGGGAGATATGATCAAGCTGACCGTGCTTTACAATCTACCACCGGGGGCCGATCACGAAGCTTTTCTGAAGTGGCGAACCACCGAACACCAAAAAGAAAATATGGAAATGCCGGGTTTGGTCAAGAGCGATTTTTATATCATAACGGATGCGTGGAATATGGAAAAAGCGCCCTATCGTTATATGACTGAAGCTTATTTTGTCGATCGGGAGGTTTTCGAGCAAGCTTTTTACGATCCAGATTATCAGGAAAAACTAAGAGGTTGGTTACAAAACATTGCCGACCCCGTTTTTCTGATTTCTGAAGAGGTATTAACTGAGGAAAAACAAAGTTAACCCAATCCGCTATCGGGAGACTGCCGAAGTCCGAGTCACTTCGGCAGTCTTTTTCTATCTACTCTTCCAGCGTGGTCACATCGCCTTCAGGCAAGCCTAAGGCGCGCGCTTTTAGAAGACGGCGCATAATCTTGCCGCTGCGCGTCTTAGGGAGGTTATCTACAAAAGTTACCTGTTCGGGGCGGGCGATGGGTCCAATCTCATGGGCGACATGGTTGCGCAGTTCTTCGGCTAACTTTTCGCTCTTCTCAACCCCGGCTTTCAAGATAACATAAGCATAGATGGCATTGCCCTTGACTTCGTGGGGCAGTCCAATTGCGGCTGCCTCCGCAACCGCTGGATGGGCGACCAGAGCGCTCTCCACTTCCGCTGTACCTAATCGGTAACCGCTGACCTTGATCACATCATCCATGCGACCGATAATCCAGAAATAGCCATCTTTATCCTTGCGCGCCGAGTCGCCGGTTTGGTACATGTTCCCAAATTTGCCCCAGTATTGCTCTTTGTAGCGATCGGGGTCTTTCAAGATGGTGCGCAGCATACCCGGCCAAGGTTTCTTAATCACCAAGTAACCTTCCTCGCCGGGGGCGACTGAATGTCCATGTTCATCCACTACATCGGCTTCGATGCCGAACAAAGGGCGAGTGGCAGAGCCGGGTTTGAGAGGAGTAATGGGCAATGGCGAGATCATAAAGCCACCGGTCTCGGTTTGCCACCAGGTGTCCATAATCGGGCAGCGTTCTTTGCCGATGACGTTGTAATACCAGCGCCACGCTTCGGGGTTGATCGGCTCACCAACGCTGCCCAAAAGGCGGAGACTGCTCAAGTCGTGTCGATTCGGCCAGGCATCGCCGTAGCGCATCAAGCCGCGAATAGCTGTGGGGGCGGTATAAAGCACAGTGATGCTATAGTTTTCGACCATCCGCCACCAGCGGTTTGGATAAGGATAATTGGGCGCTCCCTCGTACATAAAAGATGTAGCTCCGAGCAAGAGCGGACCATAAACGATGTAAGAATGTCCGGTAATCCAGCCCGGATCGGCAGCACACCACCAGCGGTCTTCATCGCGCAGGTCAAATACGTATTTGAGGGTGGTGTAAACATAGACCATATAGCCGCCATGCGTATGGACCACGCCCTTGGGTCGCCCGGTCGTTCCAGAAGTGTAGAGGATGAAGAGCGGGTCTTCGGCATCCACCGCTTCGGTGCCGCAGGTTTGGTTGGCGATCGGCAGAGCCATCAAGTCGTGAAGCCAATAATCTCGCCCGGCTTCCATGTACACCTCTTGACCGGTGCGCTTAACCACGATACAAGTCTCGATGGTAGGTTGGCGCGCCATAGCTTCATCAGCGGTCTCTTTGAGCGGCACAATTTTGCCGCGCAGCCAACCGCCATCGGCGGTGATCAACACGCGGCTTTGGGCGTCTTCAATGCGTTCTGCTAGAGCTTCAACACTGAAACCCCCGTAGACCACGCTGTGGGCAGCGCCGATCTTGGCACAGGCAAGCATGGCGATCACCTGCTCTGGAATGCGCGGCAAGTATATGGTGACGATGTCGCCCTTTTTGACACCCATGCTGCGTAAAACGTTGGCAAACTTACACACTTCACGATGGAGGGCGTGGTAGGAAAAGGTGCGCATATCGCCCGGTTCACCTTCCCAAATCAAGGCTAACTTGTTCTTGCGCCAAGTTCTAGCGTGACGGTCAAGGGCATTATAGACAATATTGACCTTGCCACCCACAAACCACTGATAGAAGGGCGGGTTGCTGTCATCCAGCACCTTTTCCCATTTCTGAAACCACTCTAGCTCTTCGGCGCGCTCCGCCCAAAAACCTTGCGGGTCTTGGATCGAGCGTTGGTATAAACTCTCGTAATCTTGTACTGTTGCTTGTTTGCAAACCTCTTCAGAAGGATAATAAACCTCCCCCTCTAACACTCGATTCGTGCTGCTCACTGCCATCACTGCTTCCTCCTTTATCATCTTATATTTTGACTAAACAGATAAGATATGCAGGTTTATAAAAATTTTAAGGTCTATCAAGGAGAATGTCAATGACTCGTGTTACTCTGTGTGCACTCAAAAGTTGTTGGCACCATTGCTTTGTAGGACAACTCAATGAGTTGTCCTACAACTTTTGCGTGGACGCTGTTCCTTTTCTCCATTCTTGAAGCAAAATACTTTACCCTAAGGTATAATTTGATCAACTCGTTTTTACACGAGGATGAAGGTGATTGAGTTTGTCATCCGAGGTCCCTAATGTTGCCCATTCGTGATACCATTCACGCCCGTTCATTCCCGCTTGTCAATTACGCCATCATTGGTTTGAACACAGCGATTTTCCTGTTCGAAGTCAGCATGCCCGACCGTTTGCTCGAACGGTTTATTTATGTCTTTGGGATGGTGCCGGCCCGCTTGCCGCTTTTCGAGCCCTGGCGTTTTCTCTTCTCCCCGTTAGCCGTGATTTCCCTGTTTACCCACATGTTTCTACACGGCGGCTGGGTGCATTTTCTCAGCAATATGTGGATTTTGTTCATCTTTGGCGATAATGTCGAAGACCGTATGGGCTCCTTTCGTTATTTGGTTTTCTACCTTCTTGGTGGATTAGCGGCTGCTTTTACTCAAGCATTTATTGACCCGACCAGCAGAGTGCCGGCGATTGGCGCCAGCGGTGCCATTGCAGCGGTGATGGGCGCTTACTTTCTGCTCTTCCCAAACGCCAAGGTCATAACTCTGATTCCCCTGTTTTTTATCCCGTACTTTATCGAGATCAGCGCCTTTTTCTTCTTGGGGTTGTGGTTCGTCACCCAATTTTTCTCCGGGGTTGCCAGCCTGCTCTCGCCAGCTCAGATGAGTATGGGCGGCATTGCTTGGTTTGCCCATATTGGCGGGTTTCTCTTTGGCTTGCTTACCGTGAAGCTCTTTACCCCGCGTCGTCCGGCGCCGTATGTGCGCGTCTATCCAGATGAGTATTTCCCTTGGTAATCCCATCCCCGAGGTGAGCTATGGACTTTACGATCTTGTTTTTCCTGTTTTTAGTCATTTCCTCTCTGCAACCGGTCATCCGCCAGCGCATGTTGGAAGCCAGCCGAGCGCGCATGTTGCGCCAGTTAGAGGTCAAGCGCAATTCGCGCGCCATTGCCCTGATTCATCGCCAAGAACGCCTTTCTTTCTTGGGCTTCCCCCTAGCGCGCTATATCGATATCAACGACTCCGAAGAAGTTTTGCGGGCGATCAAGCTGACCGATCCTAACGTCCCCATTGACCTGATCCTGCACACGCCGGGCGGTTTGGTCTTGGCAGCCGAGCAGATCGCCAAAGCCCTCTGTCGTCATCCTGCCAAAGTGACGGTCTTTGTACCCCACTATGCCATGTCGGGCGGCACGATGATCGCTCTCGCCGCCGATGAGATCGTGATGGACGAAAACGCTGTGCTCGGACCGGTCGACCCGCAAATTGGCCAGCAGCCGGCTGCTTCGATTTTAGCTGTTTTGGAGCAAAAGCCCATGGATAAAATCAGCGATGAGACCTTGATTTTAGCCGATGTTGCCCGCAAGGCAATGCGTCAGGTCAAAGATACCCTGCGGGAAATCCTCATGAGCCATACCACGCCCGAACAAGCTGAGACCCTTGCCGAAATCCTCTCCAGCGGGCGTTGGACGCACGATTACCCCATTACGGTGGAAGAAGGGCGCGGATTGGGTTTGCCCATCTCAACCGACATGCCCCAAGAGGTCTATCAACTGATGAACATGTACCCACAAGCCGGGATGGGGCGCCCAACGGTAGAATACATCCCCGTTCCCTACCCCCTTCCCCGCCCGCGGGCTAAAGAACGCGAATGAACAAGGAGAGTAAGCATGAAAGCCGCTGATTCAGAAAATGACATAGAACAGCCAGTGGAGGAAAGTGAGCTAGCTGAACCGGCTCCTCCTGCGGAGGAAGCCATTGCTCCCTCTCCATCTGCGCCAATTCCCCAGACCGAAAGCCGTTTGCGGCGCTTTCTGCGCCAATTGGTGCGCTGGACGTTAGGCATCCTGATCCTGTTGGGGATCGGCTTTGTGGCTGCGTTGCTTCTCCTTTACATGCCTATGCGCCGCGAGGCCGCTGCAATCGCAGCCGAGCTGAGCGCCACGCGCACCCGCCTAGAAGAGGCCGAAAAGGACCTTGCTGCCAAAGCCCAAATGGAAAAACTGTATCAAGATGTTGTCGAACGGCTGAAGCGCGCTGACTTTGAAAACAATTTGCTCAACCTTCAAATGGAAATTGCCTCGGCGCGTATTTATCTCTACGAAGATAAAAAAGGGCTAGCAGCGACTGCCCTACAAAACGCTCGATCTATCCTCAAAGCCCTGCAGAGCACGGCGAGCCCTGCCCAACGCACGGCTTTGAACGAGATGGAAGTACGCCTGAATTTAGCCATCAGCGGGTTAGAGAAGAATACCTACGCTGCCCAATCTGACTTAGACGTGCTGGCGCGCAGTTTGAGCGACTTTTCAGCCTCTTTGGCTACTAGCTCGCCCTGAGGCGTAAGCTGCCAACGTGCGGGCTTTGTCGGGCAAAATGATCGGATGGGGTGGATAATCGGGAACGCGCACGTTTTTCAGCCATGGGGCGTGAATCGTCTCAGCGTCCAAAGCGCCTAATTCCGGCACCCACCGGCGGATATAGTCCCCTTGCGGGTCAAACTTGCGGCTTTGCAACACGGGATTGAAGATGCGGAAATAGGGAGCGGCATCCGTGCCCGTGCCGGCTGTCCACTGCCAGCCACCGTTGTTGGCGGCTGGGTCGCCGTCCACTAAGTTTTCCATGAACCAAGCCTCCCCCCAGCGCCAATCGATCAGCATATCTTTCACCAAGTAGGAAGCCACGATCATGCGGGCGCGATTGTGCATCCATCCCGTTTGGCGCAGTTGACGCATGGCGGCGTCTACAATCGGCATGCCCGTCAAGCCTTCTTTCCAACGTTGAAAAGCTGAGCGATCGTTGCTCCAAGGGATGTTTGCAAAAGCGCGATTGAAAGGCTCATGGCTAACGTAGGGAAAATGATAGAGGATTTGGATATAAAACTCACGCCAGATTAACTCGTTCAACCAGATTTCTGCCGATCTGCTCATGCCCGGCGGCGCAGATCGCATCGCCTGTAGGGCGGCCGCCGCAGCTTGACGCATGCTCACCATGCCAAAGCGCAAATAGGGCGAAAGCTGGGAGGTGCCGTCTAAATCCATGCGATTGCGCAGCTCACCATAGGCAAAGATTCCCTGCGGAGTGTTGAGCCGAGGAAGAGATGCCAGTTGGGTAAAATTCTCCAACCGCAACAGGGCTTCTTGCTCGCCAGCCGGGAAATTGGGGTCGGGTTGAAAGGGCGGTAAGGGCTCGCTCTGCAAGTCAGCCGGCATAGGGATGCGTTGCGGAGCAGAGAGGGGTTTCAGAGTGCCTAGTTTTGCCTTCCACGCCTTGGAGAAAGGGGTGTAAACGGTATAGGGATTGCCATCAGGCTTTAGCACTGCGGCGGGATGATGAACAGTTTGCCCGCCGACCAGTTTTAGGGGAAGTGCTTGCTTCACTTTTTCATCGCGCTGCCGAGCATAGGGCGTGAAGTCTTCTTCAGCGATTATCTCACTGGCCCCGCTCTCTGCTATCACGTTGTGCAGGACCTCTAACGGCGCGCCGCGGCGCACCACCAGAGAAGCGCCGCGCTGACGCAGGCTTTCATCCAGCGCATGCAAGCCGGCGAAGAGGAAGTTCTGGCGCCTAGGGGCAGAGCGAGCCAGCAAGTGTGGGTCGAGGATGAAAAGCGGAATAACCTGACCTGCCTGCAGGGCAGCTTGCAAGGCAGCATTATCGTTAAGTCGCAGGTCGCGGCGAATCCACCAAATGACACTCATCGGTTAATGGCTTTTTACGAAATTCCTTCAGCACTGGTTTGTAGCCATTCCGCCAGCGGCAACAGCTCCGCCGATGCGATCGCCTGCAATGCTTGCGAATAGCCCAGTAAGAAATATCGAAGATTACCCGTGGAGAGGCGATGTTGGTGTAGCAACCCCTGTAGCCATTCTAATTCGGGTTGGATCGCATCTAGATTTCCAACCGCTAAGGCAGAATGGACGACATCGCCGAAATCCTCTAATGCTGTGCTGAGATATTCTTGCGAGAAAGGTAACCCGCTTAGTTCTTTTGTCAGCCAAGCTTCAATTTGGGAACGGCGGCGGCGGAATAATTCGGCTGTTTGACGATAAGTCATGAGCTGCTGCGATGGAGCAGGTAGAGGGGGATGTTGGGAGACGATCTGCTCGACGTTATGCACCGCTTCTTGCAGGTTTTTGCCCAAAAAGTGGGCGGGAATCAGTTCGATCAAGTTCGGCAAAAGGTTGAAAATACGCCCTCCATAAGCAAGCTGTACCTTCAGGGGGTGAAGGGAAAGGATGACTTCGAGCATGAAAGCAACCGTGTTCAAGCGCTGCACGCTGAGGATGACCAAGTGGGGCTTGATCCGCAGCACCGTCTCATCGAATTTTACGACCGGCACATTGGCACCGAGATCCACCACTGCAAAGCCACGTCGGCGGAGAAATAAATTGAGCATCAGGATCGGCAGGAGATGCTGTTCGTGCGGCGGATTGCCGATCAGGATCACCTCAGAGCGGGTGGGCGGTGGGCAGGCAGCGATCAGGGTGTTGAGGCGGCGTTGCACTAAGGATGAAGCAAAGTGTTCCTGTTGGACAGAAATGTCATTCTGGTACCATTCCTCACCCAGTTGAATCATGGCATACTGCAGAATCTCGGTAACCACGGTCTCTAGGGGGTAGAGAGCAAAAGCTTGGTTGAGCAGGGCTTCGGCTCTTTTCTCGTCGAAGGCTAAGGCAGCTTCGATCCAGTCTTGGCGGATGCTCTCCAACGTGCCGAGCGTGGTGAACGTCCGAGGGGGCAAGGCAGCTTCAACCTGTTCGAGCGGGTCATTGCCCTGAGCGATTTGGGCACGGAGCAGGTCAACGGCGCGGGCAATCGAAAGCCCTTCTTCTTGGCGCGCCATTAACCACTTGATCATTTCGATATCGCGTTGAGAATATAGACGGTGTCCGCCAGGGGAACGATGCGGTTTGGGGAGGCCGTAGCGTCTTTCCCAAGCGCGCAGGGTGTCGGGACGAATGCCAGTTTCTTTGAGGACGACCTTAAGGTTAAAGGTGGGGGTGGTGTCTAGTGGATTCATCCGCTCACGGCTGTTGAAAGAGATGATGAAGAAAGGCGCGGGTAAAGCGCACCGATCTCGCGCTGGATGCGTTCGGTGGTCAGGCGCGCCGAAAGCAGCACAATCGGCAGTCCCGTGCCAGGATGGGTGGAAGCGCCAACGAAATACAAATTACGATATTGTTTGTGACGATTTTGCGGACGCAGGTAGCCAACTTGCCAGAAATTGTGGCTGAGTCCAAAGGCGGCCCCTTTGTCGAGGTTAAAGCGCTTCTTCCAGTCGTGGGCCGTGTAGACCACTTCAAACTTAATATGCTGAGGCAAATCGGCTGCATCCATCTCCTTGGCTAAGCGGCTGAAAACGGTCTGACGGGCACGGCTGACCAGTTCCTCCCAATCCTGCGGTCGTTCTTCGTCCAGATGACCCACCGGCACGAGGATAAAGAGAGTGTCCTGACCGGCCGGCGCTGCGGCGGGGTCCACCCGTGTGGGGGCATGGACGTAGAAAGAAGGCGTGTCCGGCAGGGTGTGATCCTTGAAAATGCGATCAAAGGAAGCCTTGTAATCGCCGCTCAGGAAAACGTTATGCAGGGCAATTTGGGGGTAGGGTTTGTCCACCCCCCAATAAAACATCAGGGTGGAACAAGTGTAGAGCATTCGGTCAAATTTGCGGCGGGCACTTTCATCACCCAATAATTCTTTGTAGATATAGGGTAAATCGGCATTGCCGATGTACAGGTCGGCTTGTAAGGTGCTGCCGTCCTTCAACTGAACGCTTTCGACTTTATCCCCAGAAGCGTTGATGCGGGCAACCTCGCTGTTGTAAAGGAAACGCACTCCTAGCTTTTCAGCGATGCGCGTCAGGGCTTGGATGGCGGCATACATCCCACCGATGGGATACCAGACTCCTTCGGCAAGTTCGGTGTATTGTAGCAAGGAATAGGTTGCCGGGGCGTCGTAAGGGCTCAAGCCCAAATACATATTTTGGAAGGTAAAGGCAGCTTTAAGGCGCGCATCTGTAAAGTATTTGCCCACGTTATCGTAATGCTTAACCAAGGCTTTAAGTTGAAAGAGAAGGGGGAGGTTAGCAGGGGAGAAATAGTCCAATAAGCTATAGAAATTGCGCCCCACAAACTTCTCCAAAGAGATCTTATAGTGTTTGTTCCCCTCGGCAATATAGCGAAGAAAGCCGCTAAAGGCGGTCTTTTCGATTTTCTCCAGTTGGGTTTGCATGGCGCCCAAATTGGAGGTAAGGGCGATTTGTAAGCCATCCTCAAAGTGCACCTTATAGGTTGGATCAATGCGACGCAAGTCGAGGTGCTCGCTCATGCGCTCGCCGAGGGCGGCAAAGGTCTCTTCCCAGACTTCAGGCATTAAGAAGAGGGTGGGCCCAATATCAAAGCGATGTCCTTCGCGGACAAACTGTCCACACCGCCCGCCCGGCTGATCGTTTTTCTCAACAACGGTAACCGAATAACCGTTTTTCGCCAAACGGGCTGCCGCAGCGATCCCGCCGATGCCCGCACCAATGATCAAGACGCTGGGTTTCATGCACGCTCCTTTTTCTTAGGGGTGTCAAAGGTAAATTAAGAATTGGTTTAGGACGTCCTCGGGCAAGATGTTTTGCTGGTAGAGGGTGAAGGCAACTTGGCGGGACGCCCTAACCATCTTCATTATAATCAAAATCTATAAAGTGTCAAGATTTTTTCCAGATTAATTCCGAATTTTCGTTGACAAACTAGACGAATCGTGTAAAATAAAGAAAGTTTGTTTAGAATGCCCGGATGAATAAATGGAAGCCAATTGGGAAGATAAACTACTCTCGCTAGCCTTTCAAATCGATCTAGATGAGCCTAGATTAACCGAAGAGATCATC
Source organism: uncultured Anaerolineales bacterium (assembly GCA_937928795.1). GTDB lineage: Bacteria > Chloroflexota > Anaerolineae > Anaerolineales > UBA4823 > NAK19. Next base: position 3,276 of record CALFWB010000029.1, on the reverse strand, counting down.
AAGGATCGAGAACGGCTTAACCAAGCCTATCTCAATGCGGCCGAAATAACCGCCCACTACAGCAAGTCGTTCTATTTTGCTTCCGCTTTCTTACCCTACCCAAAACGCTTGGCGGTGCGGGCGCTGTATGCCTTTTGTCGCACCGTGGATGATATTGTGGATGTGGGCAAAGATGGCCATAATTCCCTTCAGGCGCTTCAGACTTGGCGGCAGATCGTCCAGCATCCCCCAGCGGAACTCAGGGATCCGGTTGCGCTGGCATGGGTGGATACCTTACAACGCTATGCTATTCCGCGCCGCTATGCTTTGCAACTGATCGATGGTGTGGCGCAAGATGTCGAACAGCACCGATATATGACATTTGACCAGTTAGCTACCTATTGCTATTCAGTGGCTTCCACGGTGGGCTTGATGAGTATGCACATCATCGGCTACGAGAGTCAAGAGGCAGTGCCTTATGCGATTAAGCTGGGGGTTGCCCTGCAATTGACCAATATCCTGCGCGATGTCGGCGAAGATTATCGCAATGGGCGCATTTATCTGCCATTGCAAGAGCTGGAAGCTTTCGGCTTAGATGAAAGTGATCTGTTCGCCGGTCAAGTAACGCCGCGCTGGCGCCAGTTTATGCGCTTCCAAATTTTGCGCGCAAGACAACTTTACGCAGAAGCTGCGCCGGGCATTCGTCTGCTCAAACCAGACGGTCGCCTTGCTGTCGCTGCGGCTCTAGATGTCTATCGCGCCATTTTGGAAAAGATCGAAGCCAATGACTATGACGTCTTCCATCGGCGGGCAAGTCTCTCATCCTCTGAAAAAATCCGTCGCCTGCCCGCCATCTGGTGGCAGGGGTTCAAATCAGGATTTGAACGGCTCCTGCCTCCTCAATTGACCTGATCACTGGAATCCGCTCGCTTTGTGAACTGAGGCGCAGTTAAGCGCTGCGGAGTAGGGTAAAACCAATTCCATGCTATATCTCGCGGTCTTTCACAGCAACCCCTGAAGAACTTGAGCATATCCTCTCGCAGGGCAGCACTTCCATAAACTGGGGGAAGGGCTATACCTGCTGAGCGTTCACATACCTAACCAATTTGTAAAGACAAAAAGAAATAGGTTTTGTGTATACTGAAGGGAAGGTGTTGCTCTTTTTCTATCTCCAAACTTGTGAAATAGACCTTGTTCGATAACAGGAATGGCCAATGGAGACTTTGATAAAACCGCACATCCTTTTTGCGGCTATCTTTGAAAGTGCCCAGGATGCTATCTTTGTCAAAGATGCTTCCTTACGTTATGTTCAAATCAACCCGGCAATGGAACGCCTATTAGGCTTACCTAAATCCTTCATCCTTGGTAGAACGGATCAAGAGCTCTTCGGTCCTGAAGCAGCGCAACAAATCTTACAGGCCGACCAGCAAGTCTTGCGCGGCGAAACCTACAGTGGCGAAGATTGCTTTGAAATCAATGGACAACTTTATTCTTTCAGTGTGGCAAAAACCCCTCTACGTGATGAGAATGGAGAAATCATCGGCATCTGCGGCATTGCCCGCGACATGACGGATCAGAAGCGGGCGGAAAGTGCCCTGCGCGAAAGCGAAGCCCATTTCCGTGAACTGTTTGAAAACGCATCCGACTTGATCCAATCTGTTTCTCCTGATGGGCGGTTTCTTTATGTCAATCGCGCTTGGCGTGAAACAATGGGCTATTCGGCTGAAGAAATCCAGCGCTTAAACTTGGTTGATATCTTGGCAGCAGATTGTCGCCAGCATTGCATTAGCCTGTTTAGGCGCATCCAAGAGGGAGAGAATCCGCCGTTTGTTAACGCCACCTTCCTGACCAAAGCTGGCAAACGCGTCGAAGTAGAGGGTTCGATTAGCACGCGGCGGGTGGATGGGAAGGTTATTGCAACCGTCGGTATCTATCGCGACTTGAGCAAACGCGAAGAGACCGAGAGAGCTTTGCGCGAAAGCGAAAGACGTTATCGCAACATCTTCGAGACAGCAGCCGTCTCCATTTGGGAGGAGGATTTCTCGGCTGTTAAGGCAGCCATCGAAGAGCTGCGCCAACAAGGGATCACCGACTTTGCACGGTACTTGGATGAACATCCGCAGTTTTTGCAGCTTGCAGCCCAAAATATTCGTGTTCGGGATGTAAATACGACCACCGTGCAGATGTTTGAAGCTCAAAGCAAAGAAGAACTATTAGGTAACCTGACCAAAATCCTTCCGCCTGATGCGTTTAAGATCCTGCGCGAAGAGATCCTTGCCATCGCCGCCGGGCAGACCTTCTTCTCGGGCGAAACGGTTAACCATACTCTGAATGGGAGAAGAATTGAGGTCTTGCTCACCATTTCGTTCCCACCCCCAGAAGAAAAAGAAGCCTTTCGGAGCGTGCTAGTTACCCTGATGGATATTACGGCGCGCAAACAGGCGGAACGGGAAATCGAAAGACAACGCGTTTATTTTCAACAGTTGTTTGAAAACACCCCTGTAGCAATAGCAATGCTAGATACTCAAGATCGGTTGGTGCGCGTTAACCGAGCATTTGAGAGCCTTTTCGGTTATACGCAAGCAGATGTCGAAGGACATTTTATTAATGACCTGATCATCCCGCCTGAACGCATCGAAGAAGCCAGCGGACTTTCGTTAGCCGTTTTCTCAGGTGTTATCATCGACAAAGAGACCGTGCGAATGCGCAAAGATAAGACTACCGTTCCCGTTCAAATCTATGCTGCCCCCATCCAAGTCGGAGAGGAAATTGTCGGCGGCTATGCCATGTACGTTGATCTGAGCGACCGTAAACAAAAAGAGCAAAAGCTGGAATACCTCAGCAGTCATGATGCCCTAACCGATTTATACAATCGCGCTTATTTTGAAAACTCCCTCTCGCAAGTAGAGCAAGATAATGTCTTACCGGTCAGTATTTTAGTAGCCGATGTGGATGGCTTGAAACAGGTGAACGACCAATTCGGACACAGCGCTGGCGACAACCTCCTGCGCAGCGCAGCCGAAATTTTAAGGGCATCTTTCCGCTCCGTGGATGTGGTGGCGCGCATCGGTGGGGATGAATTTGCCGTGCTTTTGCCCGCCGCGGACGAACAAATTGCCGAGCAACTCTTGCGCCGCATCGCCTCTAACCTCAAGCGCTATAACCTCTCTCACCCTCATTCGCCGGTGCATCTCTCATATGGCATCGCCACCACCACGCAGCCCATTCCCCTTGCCCAACTTTTGAGCGAAGCCGACCGGAAGATGTACGAGCATAAAGCGCGCAAGAAGCGCTCTA
>CALFWB010000028.1 GCA_937928795.1 uncultured Anaerolineales bacterium | reverse complement strand
ATGGTGGATACGGTCGGCAAAGTGGGGCAGCCCGGCGAGCAGATTCAAAACGTCATCTCAGTCGGCATGCTTTCTGAAGGCTGGGACGCCAAGACCGTCACGCACATCATGGGCTTGCGCGCCTTCACCTCGCAGCTCCTGTGCGAGCAGGTGGTGGGACGCGGCCTGCGGCGCACCTCCTACGAGGTCAATCCTCAAACCGGTCTGTTCGAGCCTGAATACGTCAACATCTTCGGCGTGCCGTTTACCTTCCTGCCACATGAAAGCACTGAAAGCGGACCGCCCCCGCCGCCGCAGCCCAAAACGCTGGTGCAGGTGGACCCGGCCAAAGCCGCCTACGAAATCCGCTGGCCGAACGTGGTGCGCATCGAACACGTCTTCCAGCCCGTCCTGACGGTAGATTGGGATCGTTTGCCACCGCTGGAACTGGACGCTGCCAAGACCGCTCAAATCGCCGAACTAGCGCCCATCCTGGAAGGCAAGCCGGACGTGACCAAGGTGGACCGCATCGAACTGGAACGCCTGGCGCGGGAATTCCGCACCCAGCGCATCATCTTTGAGACGGCGCGTGATGTCTTCGACCAGATGAAGACCGCCTGGCGGGGCAGCCGCGAAGTCCTGCTGGCCCAACTCATCCGCATTGTGGAGCAGTTCATCCGCTCCGACCGCATCCGCATCACCCCGCCGCTCTTCTACCAGGACGACCTACGCCGCCGCCTTGTCATCACCCTCAACATGAGCCGCGTCATTCAGCACGTTTGGGATGCCGTCCGCCAGGAAAACAGCGAGCGCCTCGAGCCAGTCTTCGACCGCGACCATCCCATCCGCTCCACCGGCGAGATGAGTGCCTGGTACACCGGCAAGCCCTGCCATGTCACCCGCAAGTCGCACATCAACGTCTGCGTCTATGACAGCGCCTGGGAAGCCTCTGACGCCTTCGTGCTTGACGACAGCGACGCAGTGGCAGCCTGGGTCAAGAACGACCATCTCGGGTTTGAAGTGCTCTACGTTTATCGTGGGGTCGTGCGGAAGTATCGCCCCGATTTCCTGCTGCGGCTCAAGAACGGCGATTACCTCGTGTTGGAAACCAAGGGCCAAGACACGGAACAGGACAAGGTGAAGCGCCGCTATCTTGAAGAGTGGACGCAGGCCGTGAACGCGCACGGCGGCTTCGGCCGTTGGCGTTGGGCAGTGACTCGCCATCCGGGCGAGATTCGGGACGTGCTCATGCAATACGAGAAAGCGAGGATGGGAGACTACCGATGAGTTGCACCTGACGCTCGCTCCGCGTGCAACTCAACCGCAGGCTTTTCGGCAAAAGGAGAATAGATGCAAACCGTATTCAGTTACATCATCCAGAAACGATTTGCCCAAGTAAACGAAGACGTGGCAACCGACGCGCTCGCTTACATTCTCGAATCCAGCGAGTCCGCGCGGAATGGTATGATGAAGCTGCTTCGCAGCATTGTTCCAGATCTCCCGGCATTGCAATTCAAGACCCAACAAAGCGAAGGTACGATCCGTCCGGACATGTGGGGTTTTGCTGACAACCAACCACGTGTTTTCGTTGAGAACAAGTTCTGGGCGGGGCTCACCGACAATCAGCCGCTCTCGTATCTCAAGCAACTTGCCGCCTACCCACAGCCAACAGTGCTTCTTGTCATCGCGCCTGCGGCGCGCGAACAGACGCTATGGCGAGAATTGAACCATCGGCTTGCGGCCAAGGGAATCTCCACAACAGCGCGTGCTGCGGCTCCCGCAGTGCCATGCTCAGCCGACACGCAACTTGGGCCAGTCCTTGCGCTCACATCGTGGGGCAACGTCTTGTCCATTTTGGAGCATGAGTGTGCAGACGATCCCAGTGCCCGCGGAGACCTGGTTCAGCTCCGGGCGCTATGTGACTCAGCAGACGCGGATGCGTTCGCGCCCGTGTCGCGTGCTGAGATCACAGACCAACGTACACCGGCATTCATTATCCAACTCGGCACGATCGTTCAAGCCGTCGTTGACCTCGCAGTTACTCAGGGAACCTTGTCCGTCAATGGTCTTCGCCCACGAGCGTCATGGCAAAGAATCGGGCGCTATGTACTCATCTTAGGTGATGCCTCCGGAGGCGGTGCCGGTGCTTGGTTTGGAATTCACTTCGCCCTCTGGAAGACCCATGGAACGACGCCTCTATGGCTCATTTTTGACAACAGCAACTTCGGTCGCGGTCAGGAGGTTCGCTCACTCATTGAACCTTGGGCAACGCAAAACGGGATTCTGACAGTAACGAGCGATCATGATTTTGCCGTCGCTCTGGAAATTCCCGAGGCAGAGGAAAAAGATTCGGTCATTCGTTCGCTGGCTTCTGACATCAAGCGGATTGCGACTGTTCTGAAAGGCTTGCCGTCACAGAAGCAACCATAAGATGCGCAGGAGGGCAATCTTGAAATTCCCAACTGAACTCAAGGTATTCGGATGTGGATTTTTTTATCAAACCAAACCGTTACTGCGTAGATTAGGAAATTCGCAGATGAGAACGGGCAATGGATTGATGCGAGGTAGTCATCGCTCGGTTATTGAGCGGGTTCCACCACCTGAGTATAGACCTCGAATTTCGGCGGTTGCTCCATGTGTTTCTTAACTGCGCACAACTCGGCTGCCCGCACCAGCGAGTCGCGATATTTTTCGGGGAAGGTGGGTGGCACCTGTATCTCAAGGTCAATTTTGCCCACCATGCCGCTCATGGGGTTGGTGTGCATGCGCTGAATGATGCGAATGCCCTCGGTGGGTAAGCCGCGCTGCTGACAAAAGCCCAGCACATAGATGCCGGCACAGGTGCCGATCGAGGCTAAAAAGGTAGCAAAGGGTGTTGGGGCTGTCGCCGCAGGGGGTTGGTCGGTCTTGACGGTGAAATTTCCAAAATGGGCATCCACTCTGGCGCCACCGGGAAAATCAATGATCATCTCCATAAGGGTAAACCTCCGTCTTTATTCGATGGGTTTGCAAACCGAGCTTTTGGTTTGCACTTTCTATTGGATGCGCTTGCCTTGAAAAGGTTACATGCCTGTCTTGCGCCTTCTGGAAACGAAGCCACAAATGTCACAGATGGACGCAGAAACCTTCAAACCATCTACGCAATCGGCTATTTCCTATCTTGCAAAACAACATCTCCGAAGCCTCTCTGAGATAAGGCGCGATTTATTGAATCTGGGCTTGCGCAAATGGCGTAGACAACGTCTTCAACAGGCTGCCAATCTTCTAAGCGAGGAATATCGAACAAATCCCGAACTTAGCGTCTTTACGGCTTTAGATGGAGAAAATTGGGATGCAGCGCGGTGAGGTTTGGTTGGTCAAATTGGATCCCACCATCGGGGCAGAAATCCGCAAAACAAGGCCAGCGCTGATCCTATTCAGCGACTGGGTAGGAGTTCTCCCCTTACGTACCATTGTTCCCATCACCGAGTGGAAAAGTCACTACGAAGTTGCCCCGTGGTTGATAAAACTTGAACCCGATTTAGAAAACGGGCTTGAAAAAACATCGGCCGCGGATTGCTTTCAGATCCGTTCTATCTCCATTGCGCAACTTCACAAACGACTGGGAAAAGTCTCGCCAAGCGTAATCCAGCAAATCTTGCGCGGTGTGTGAAGTGCTAGAAATTGAGGTTGAAACCTGATCCCATTCCTTTTCCAAACCTTGGCGGAATTGGGGAGCAATCAATCGGCTGGGGTCTCGTGGACTGTTGCAGCTAGCAGGCTTTCCTTCCGTCTCCCGAAGAACGCCCAATAGAGATAGATCGAAAGGGAGTAAAGCAAAATCGTCCCGATGAACGGCGGGGCAAAGCCGTAGCGCACCTGCAGCAAACCACTGATGGTCGGACTGAACGCCCAACCGAAGTTCCAAGACATGCTCACCAAACTGGAAACGGTCGCTCGCGCCGATGGTTCAACATTTTCCATGACAAAGGTCTGATACACCGGACTGCTCATGTTCATCAAGGCGAGGCGGATGTAATACGAGATGGCGCTCAGCCAGAACTGCGGTGCAAAGCCCATCAGGATCAGAAAGGGAATCGAGAGAGCTTGCGAGCCGATGACCAAATTCATTTTCCCCAAGCGGTCGGCAAGCGGCGGCGCCAGCAACAGACCGATCCCCATCCACAACGACCCCCAGGCGAACAAGGCTCCGATGACTGGGTCGCTTTGGTGATACACCTGACGGTAAAAGACGTTCATAAACGGCATAATCAAGCCCGCCCCAATCGAGGTGATAAACATCGGTGCGATCAAGCGCATCAGCAAGCGCGGTTGCCGGCGAAAGTAGGCAAACGGAGCAAAGAAAGTGCGTTCCGAACGAAATTGGGCGTGTTGTTGGATAGCCGCCAAGGGGAGCAGGGAGATCAACAGCACGCTGCCGATGATCAAGAGCGCCGCCCCATAGGCAGCGGGAGCAGTGGCGGTGGTGTGTAAGAAGACCGCCAGCCAGCCCGGCAGGTAGCCGCCAACCCAATTGCCCACCGATGCCATGGTCATTTGCAACCCGGAACTCATGCTGAACAAGTAGGTTCGTTCTTCCGCCGAGGAGTTTTCCATCAAAAACGGTGACATTGTCACCGCTGCCAAGCTTTGCCCTAGCCCAGAGAGGGCGCTCATGCCGAGAAACATGGCTGCGCTCGGAAAAAAGACCATCATCAGGATAGCAAGGGCTTCTAGCAAAGTCGCCAACAACAGCGAGCGTTTCCTGCCCAGCCAATCGGCGGTATATCCCATAGGCAAAGCTGCCAGCAAAGCCACTAGGCTGCTGGCAGTCACCAGATTGCCCAAAAGGGCTTCGTCATATCCCAGGCTCAGCACAAAGAAATTGAACAGCAGACGGAAAACGCCCATCGCTGCGCCGCTGATGACAATATGCAGGAGGAAAAAACGCGCATTGGGCTGAAAGGCGCGCACTTTACCACCATAATCAATTAGGGCGCGTTGCAATGTTAGAGGAAAAGAAGTTGCCATGCAGCGCTATTCTCCCGCTGAGAGATTTTCTGAACGCAGGAACTGCTCAAAGGTTTGGCAAAGCTGATCCAGATAGCCTTTGCGCGGCGAATAGAAACGCGTATCCCCTTTGACGGAAATTTGCACCAAACCCGCCAGGCGTAGTTCGGTGAGGTGATGGATGACAGTTGGGGCACGCAGCCGCAGCTTGCGCGCCAATTGGGAAGGAGTGTGCGGTTCTTTTTCTAAGTAGCGCAGAATGCGCAAACGCGTCGGATCAGAAAGCGCCTTCAAGGCCTTCATCAAGCCCTCTGGCACCGCCTCACCGGGGATCAAAGAATGGCCGGGTGGCCTTCCCCCAAAAAGGATTAAGCGCGTCGACTCGTCGATTTCGAGATAGAGTACCAAAGGAGTCGACCAGTAAGCCGGAGCAAGGATTAAAGTGGGCTTGAAAAAGGAACGGTCAAATTCCACCCCTTGCGATAGCTCGACCATCAACTGCTCTAAGGGCATCTTTTCCGCTAGTTCCTGCGCTTTTTGCAGAGCTTGGCGCAGGGGGGCTTCGATGCGCCGTTCCTCTTCGGCAAAGAAAACCTGTTGATAAGCCTGCAAGGCTTCTAAATAGCGCTCGCCGAACTCCTCTGCTCTTGCCCACCAGTGGAGCATACTCTTGATCTGCGCTGTGGTTGGGCTATGCCCTTTGGCTTTATCGACCGCCCGCACCGCTTCGACATCGGCCTCATCGTAGGCGCGGCGGGCTTGAACCTCCCGTAAGCGCGCTTGGAGTTCGGGCGACACCTCTGCTGAAATGGACAAAGCACGCAGGCGTTCTGCAGGAGGGATTTGACGCAAGGTGAAGATCGCCGTTGCGGCGTCCTTCGGTTGGGGGAGTCCATAAACCCATAGCAGCGGGATCCAAAAGAAAGCGTAGATTTCCTCAAGAAACTTGCGCTCGTTCTGGGGCAGGCGCGAGCGCACCCCGGCCGCCCAAGAAGGGCGTAAGCCGACGCTGGCAGGCTCATGCAGCACTTTTAGGCTGATAAAGAGGTCATAAGCTGTGCCGTAGTCCCAGAGGATGGTTTGCGCCGTTGAGAGGGAACGGTCTTTCATGGGTTCTCCTGATTCAAATCTGGCAGATTGGTATTGGCTGGCTCGCCGATCAAATCTCTGAACAACTGCGCCAAGCGCAGCAACCATGTGCGATTTTTGAGAAGCGGGGGAGAAATTTGCCTTTCATGCCCCAAAAGGTCGGCTTCTTCCGTTTGAGGGGCAGGAAAAGAGGCGAAAAGGTTAGCTTTCTTCTCGTCAGATGAACTGTGCGGACCAAACATGACAGCCTCCGTTCATCAATTTCACTCGGCGGGTTTTGTCCTAGCCGTTTTTTCCCATCCGAACCGCCGAACGATCATCTGTTCCATTCTTATCGTTAGACAGCCATCTATGATAGATAAATGTCTAACTAGATAATAATCTAATTTTAGACTTCTGTCAAGGGGGGTAGAAGAAGTGTGCACTCAAAAGTTGTTGGCAACATTGCTTTGTAGGACAACTCATTGAGTTGTCCTACAACTTTTGCGTGGACACCTTCAAGCGACGTACCTGCGTGTGTCACTTCGAGCGAAGCGAGAAGTCAATCATACTAGTCTTCACAAGATTTCTCCTTGCTCCGCTCGTCGGGGTGCACGAAAAAGTTGTTAGAGGGAAAGGGCAAAAAGGGAGAGCCTCTCTGGTATGATTGGTAGGAGTAAGAAAAAC
>CALFWB010000027.1 GCA_937928795.1 uncultured Anaerolineales bacterium | reverse complement strand
AAAATCCAAGTGGGGCTCTGGGATTGCTCGCGACTTAGCCCGAGCAGATATCAAGATGAAACCGGGCGAATATATCGCGCTCATTGTCATCATGGTTGTTTTTGTCGGTGGACTGGCTTATTTCTTTGGGGGTAGGAATATTATCTTCACCATGATCGGAGCCGTTGGCGGGTTTTTGTTGCCGCGTTTTTATGTGCGTCGTTTGCAAAACCAGCGGTTAAATAATTTCAATAACCAACTGGCAGATATGTTGAACTTGATGGTGAACGGACTACGTGCTGGATATTCGACGATGCAAGCGATGGAGGCGGTAAGTAAGGAGATGCCACCACCCATTTCAGATGAATTTCGACGGGTCGTTCAAGAGATGCAAATCGGTATTCCGATGGAACCCGCTTTGGAGAACCTTTATCGGCGGGTGCCAAGTGATGATTTGGACCTCATTATTGCGGCGATCAATGTTCAACGAGAGGTCGGAGGTAATTTGGCCGAAATCTTGGATACGATCTCCCATACGATCAGGGAGCGAGTGCGCATCAAAGGTGAGATTCGAGTTTTGACATCCCAAGTTGTCTATTCGGGCCGTTTTCTGGCAATGATGCCATTTTTCATTGCCATCATCCTCTGGTTGGTCAATCGTCCATATATGATGCAGTTTTTCAATCCCGATACGCGTATCTTCGGTATTACGATGCTGGTTATTGGGGCTTTGATGATCGCTTCGGGCTACTATGTTATGATGCGCAGAGCGAACATCGAGGTGTAGGTTTTAGGTTTTAGAAAGGCGGTGGATGTATGGAGCTTATCTTGATTGGAGTCATTGCCTTTATCTTAGTTGGAGCCTTGGTTTTAGTGTTAGTCGGTTTGCGCGATGCAAACCGCGGTGATCCTCTCCAAAAAAGGTTGGAGGAATTTGCCGCAAGGGGGCAAACAGCAACGCTTGAGGAGATTGAGTTATCCCAACCGTTTTCGGAACGCGTTCTGATGCCAATTGCTCGTCGTTTGGGGGACTTTGTCACCCGCTTTACGCCTCAGAATGCTTTACAGGCAACTGCCCGCCGCATTGAATTAGCCGGTAGCCCACGAGGATTAGACCCGACGACATTCTGGGCGGCGCGGTTTATTTTGGCTTTTTTATTGGGCGGCTTGTTTATTTTCCTTTTCACAGTCGGGCTAAAAGATTGGAGCTGGGCTAGAAAATTCATCGTGATTGCTTTCTTTATGGTTATCGGCTTCTATATTCCCGATCTTTTATTGACTAGCAAGATCAACCGCCGTCAAAAGGAAATTCGTAAAGCAATGCCGGATGCTTTAGATCTATTGACGATTTGTGTGGAAGCCGGATTGGGTTTCGATGGGGCAATGGCGAAGGTGGTTGCGAAGTGGGATAATGAGTTAAGTTTGGCATTTGCTCGTGTATTGCAAGAGATGCAATTGGGAAAACTACGCCGGGAGGCGCTGCGTGATATGGCAGACCGGGTCGGTATCCCAGAGATGACTAGCTTTGTAGCTGCCATTATTCAGAGTGAGCAATTGGGGGTGAGTATGGCTAAGGTCTTGCGAATTCAATCTGACCAGATGCGTATTCGACGTCGCCAGCGCGCAGAAGAAGAAGCCCATAAAGCGCCGATCAAAATGTTGATTCCGCTGGCTTTATTGATCTTTCCGTCAATTTGTATTGTTCTGATGACCCCTGCGTTCATTATTCTGATGCGATCTGCCCTAAAGGGTGTCTTGTTTGGAAACTAAAATCAGATTTTGAGGGCTTCAGTTCTTCATCGAAACTATCCATATAATCTGTACCAATGGGTATGGAAATTGGTGGATTTGATTTATCCCCCTGTGTGCGGGGGATGTGGTAAAGTGGGGCAGCGCTGGTGTCTTGAGTGTCAGCAAAGCTTGTCGAGAATCAGCGGTAACTTTTGTTCCCGTTGTGGTATGCCAATCGCCAAGAATGCTGTATGCAGCTATTGTCAAGATCGCCCTTATGTGATTGATGGCCTTCGAGCGTATACGATCTATGCTGGTAGCATACGGAATGCCATTCATCGATTAAAATATCAGCGGGATATTGCTCTGGCAGAGACGCTATCTTGCTTTTTAGTTGAGCTCTATCATGAAACGAAATGGGAGATTGATCTAATTGTTCCTGTTCCGTTAGGGGTTGTTCGCCGAAGGGAACGTGGATATAATCAAGCTGCATTGATTGCTTTTCCATTTTCTTTAGCCGTTCAAATTCCCTATTGCGGAAGGGCAATTCAACGCGTCAGAGAGACTTCTTCGCAGGTTGATTTGGGATTTTTGCAGCGTCTTGAGAATGTCAAAGGAGCCTTTTGGGCCGATCCCCGTAAAGTGGCGGGAAAGGTGGTTTTAGTTGTGGATGATGTGACTACAACCGGTGCAACGCTCAATTCCTGTGCTGATGCCCTCAAAAACGCAGGAGCGAAAACCGTTTATGGGTTTGTTGTAGCTAGAACAATCTTTTCAGAAGGAGGCAGAAATGACAGTGCCAGTTGAAATTGTGAGTCGCAATATGGAGGTGAGTGAACGGTTACAAGATTATATTGACAAGAAAATTGCCAAACTGGATCGTTACTTGCCTGGCATTGAGGAGGCGCGGGTGGATGTCACCTATGCCAAGTCGGCGCGGAATGCGGCAGACCGCCAGATCGCTCAAATCACGGTGCGAGGGAAGGGCTTTCTTCTTCGCTCGGAGGAACGCGCCGATGACATTTTCGCTGCCTTGGATACCGCTTTGGATAAAATCCAACGCCGTATTGAGCGCTATAAGGGCAAACATTACCGGGGTAGAGGGGATGGAAGAAGCGCAGCGGAGGTTGTGGTTCTAGAGGCCGAGGAAGAATCCATTGCCCAGCCTATTATTGCAAAAAGGAAGAAATTTGCCATAACCCCAATGGATGAAATGGAAGCCATTGAGCAAATGAATCTACTTGGGCACGACAATTTCTTTGTGTTTTATAACACCAATACAGGAGGGATTAACGTGCTCTATAAACGGCGCGATGGTACGTATGGCATCATTGAGCCTGAAATCCGCTAATCAAAACAGGGAGTAAACCTTGTAATAGGGCGGAGTGTTCCCTCTCCGCCCTATTGCTTGTAGAACAACTTGTGTGCGTTGGTTGGTATTTTGTGTGTCCACGCAAAAGTTGTAGGACAACTCATTGGGTTGTCCTACAAAGCAATGTTGCCAACAACTTTTGAGTGCACACTATTTTGTGGAATTCTTGACGTAAAGGGTGGCGATGGGTAAACTTAGGCACTATAAACACTCAAAGTGCGAACTGATTCAATGCTTGGTGAAAAAGGATTTTAGAAAGCAAAATAAAGATGGATATTGATCGAGAAGCCCTGTATCGCATTGCCGAAACCTACATTGACACCCAGATCGACCAAGCGACAGTTGAAGAAGCTGTACGGATGATCTTGGGTGCTGTGGGAGAAGACCCACACCGAGAGGGATTAGCGAAAACCCCTGAGCGAGTTGCTAGGATGTATGAAGAATTACTGTCGGGGTATCGGGTCGATCCAATTGGTCTGGTCAATGGGGCAATTTTTGATGTGACCTATGATGAAATGGTCTTGGTGAGAGACATTGAGTTCTACAGCTTGTGCGAACATCACCTGTTGCCCTTTATCGGTCGAGTGCATGTCGCCTACCTTCCGAGAGGCAGGATCATCGGTTTATCCAAGATTCCACGAATTGTGGATATGTTCGCCCATAGGTTACAAGTTCAAGAACGGATGACCCGCCAAATTGCGGATTTTTTAGATACGCTGCTGAATCCAATTGGAGTTGCAGTGGTAGTTGAAGGGTTACACCTCTGCGCCACAATGCGTGGGGTCAAAAAGCACGGCGCTCGCATGACGACTTCCTCGATGTTGGGGTATTTCCGCAAGAATGTTGCCACACGCCAAGAGTTTTTGGATAACATTTCACGTGGTTCTGCTCCATTGTTCTAGGAGTGGGCGTGAGGAGCGAGCTTGGCAATCTATCGCGAAATTTGGGTTAAAATAGCTTGGATGAAAAACGTCCTTTTGGGGTTTTATCTTCTAATCTTTGCGGTATTTTTACCCGGCTGTCGGGAAAAATCCCCCATGGAAACCGAATTTTCGATCGAGATGCCGCAAGAAACACAACCGCATTCAACCCCATTGGCTACTCAGTCTTTATTTACGCCATCACCTCCAATCGGAGCGTACCCAATGACAAACTCGATTGGTGATGGAACAGCCGCCCCAACCTCAACGGCACCTACTGCGGAAGAAAATGACCTCACCGGGGAGGTAGCAACCCCAGCCGCCGATGGAATCCCCACCGTTCATGTAGATATAGTCTTGAGAGCAACCGATCCGGAAGCTTTTGTCTTAGCTTCAGGTCGCTATCAGTTTGTGGAGTTTTTTGCTTTTTGGTGTCCAACGTGTAAAAGCATGACACCCGTATTGAAAAACCTTGAGTATAAATATTCGGGTAAGATTCAGTTTATCTATTTGGACATTGATGACCCCAAGACAAATTCGTATAAACAGATTTTAGGGTTTCAGTATCAACCTCATTTCTTCTTGATTGATGGTGAGGGGAAAGTGGTCAAACAGTGGGTTGGATATGTGACCGAAGAGGAATTGGATGCAGTTCTGAGCACTGTTCAATAAAGCCCTATTAAGATATTAATAGTCGTATTATTGACAGCCTGTGAGTTTTCGGTTATCATCTCTACATACCCTACCCCATAGGGAGGGGTATATGGAGGTGAAATGGATAAAGAACAGGTCCTGAAAAGGCTTACCGTCATTGAGGGTCACCTAAAGGGGGTCAAAAAGATGGTCGAGCAGGAGGCTTATTGTATGGATGTGATTCATCAGATCCATGCTGTTCAATCGGCTTTGAATAAGGTTTCGAGCCTGATCCTCAACGATCATCTGAATAGCTGTGTTATTGCGGCTGTTCGGGGTGATAGCCCTGATGAGCGTGAGAGGGTCTTGAAAGAAATTGCCGATCTTTTTGAGACCATTTCTAAGCCCTGAGCAAAAATGAGTTCACTGCGAAAAGGTCAAAAATCAAACCACAGAGACACGGAGAATGGCTAATAATGAAGAACTCCGTAACTCTGTGTCTCCGAGGTGAGAATTCAATGTTTTTGCAGTAGAGTCAAAAATTGAACATCTACAAGGAGTGAAAGATGCCTACCGTTACTTACAAAACCCCCAATATTTCCTGTCATCATTGCGTTAAAACCATTCAATCTGAACTTGGTGAAGTCGAAGGTGTGAGGAGTGTGATCGCAGAAGTCGATTCCAAAACAGTGCGGATTGAATTTGATTCCCCGGCGACAGAAGAAATATTGAAAAAACTACTGGCTGAGATCAACTATCCGGTTGAGGAGTGAGTTTCCCAAGCAAAATGTCAACACGCCAAATTATCCTCCCAGTAACTGGCATGACTTGCGCAAACTGTGCCGCAACCATTGAGCGCAATCTTAAAAAAGAAAAAGGAGTTCAAAGCGCCAGCGTTAACCTTTCATCCGAAAGAGCCGTTGTTGAGTTCGACCCGCAAGTCACTAGCTTGACAAACCTGCTCCAACGGGTTCAAAAGGCTGGCTACGGCATTGCAACAGGGCAATTAGAATTTTACTTAAAGGAAGTTGATGACCAAATTCGGCTCAATCGCCTAGAGAAAAAACTCAACGCGTTAGAAGGGGTTCAGAAGGTAAACCTAAATCTTGTCAACGGTCACTTGAGGGTTGAATTTATCCCGACCCTAGTCGGAGCCTCGGAATTACGGAAAACTGTCTCGGATTTAGGGTTTTCATGGGAACAAGCAAAAGGATCCGATGAAGATTTAGAACGGATTGCCCATGAACGGGAGGTGCGCTACCAGTTGTATCTTTTGAGGGTGGGACTGTTGTTTACTTTGCCCTTGTTTATCTTTTCGATGGGGCGCGATCTTAATCTGCTACCCCATACGATTGCTCATGCCAGTTGGGTAAATTACTTGATGTGGTTTTTGGCAACCCCAGTCCAGTTCTACGTGGGCTGGCAATATTATCTAGGGGCCTACAAGGCGATTCGTAACGCGGCTGCAAATATGGATGTGTTGATCAGCCTAGGCTCTTCTGCGGCGTATTTTTATAGTGTATTGATCACCTTAGGCTTTTTAGACGGTCATGTCTATTTTGAGACATCCGCTATGATTATTACGTTGATCAAAGTGGGCAAATACTTAGAAGCCAGAGCAAAGGGCCAAACAGGGGAAGCAATTCGAAGATTGGTTGCCCTAAAGCCAAAAACAGCTCGTCTTCTCAAGGATGGTCGAGAAGTCGATGTTGCAATTGAAGATGTTCAGGTGGGTGATGTCTTATTGGTGAAACCGGGCGAGAAAATTCCTGTGGATGGTATCGTTCTAGAGGGATATTCCTCCGTTGATGAATCAATGCTGACCGGAGAATCACTTCCAGTTGAAAAGCAAGCTGGCAGTTTGGTATATGGCGCCACCCTTAATAAAATGGGCTACTTAAAAATGCAAGCGTCAAAGGTTGGAAAGGATACGGCATTAGCTCAAATTATTCGCATGGTGGAGGAGGCACAGGGAAGCAAAGCTCCCATCCAAAGGCTGGCGGATCGGGTGTCGGCAATCTTTGTTCCAATCGTGGTTCTGATTGCCGTTCTGACCTTTGGGTTTTGGTATTGGGTTGCTCCTCGCCTGTCGCTAATTCAAACGGATGTGCTAGAGAGCGCTATCATCCATTCGGTTGCCGTGCTGGTGATCGCTTGCCCTTGTGCTATGGGGTTAGCGACCCCAACGGCAGTGATGGTTGGGAGCGGAAAAGGCGCCGAAATGGGCATCTTGATCAAGAGCGGTGAAGCCTTGGAACAAGCCGGCAAAATAACCAACGTAATCTTTGATAAGACTGGAACGCTAACCAAAGGCGAACCTCGGATAACCGATATCGGACTGGCCGCTTTTAAGGGGGATGAAAATGAGTTTTTATCTCTGGTGGCTTCTTTAGAAAAAGTGAGTGAGCATCCTTTGGGTGAAGCAATTGTCGCCGAGGCGACTAGGCGGGGACTCCGCCTAAGTGAGCCCACTCGTTTTGAGGCTTTTGCTGGGAATGGCGTAACGGGGGAAGTCGAGGGGCATTCGATTTTGGTGGGTAACGAAAGGTTTATTGAGCAAAATGGGGTTGATCTGAAAAATTCATCCGCAGCATTTGCGAAGCTTCAAAGCGAAGCCAAGACGATGATCTATGTCTTGATCGACGGTGCATTAGCTGGATTTATCGCTATAGCGGATACGCTTAAGGATGAAGCAAAGAATGTGATCGGCGTACTTAAGCAGATGGGTTTATCGGTAGGAATGATTACCGGTGATCATCAGCGGGTTGCTCATGCAATTGGACAGAAACTAGGACTTGACTTAATCCTAGCCGAGGTCTTGCCCAACGAAAAGGCTTTGCAGGTGAAAAAGCTCCAAGAAAAGGGCGATAAAGTCGCCATGGTAGGGGATGGAATAAATGATGCTCCTGCCCTCACCCAGGCGGATTTGGGGATTGCGATTGGAAGTGGCACGGATGTTGCCATTGCCTCTGCGCTGATTGTCTTGATGGGCAACGATCTGATGGGTGTAGTTCGCTCGATTCGTCTTTCTCGCTTAACACTTACGACAATTAAGCAGAATCTTTTCTGGGCTTTCGTTTATAATGTGCTTCTGATCCCGGCTGCAGCGATTGGTTTTCTAAGCCCAATTCTAGCTGCGGCAGCCATGGCATTAAGCAGTGTGTTTGTGGTTACCAACAGCCTGCGGTTGAAAAGAAAGAGGCTTTGAATTAGGGTTGATCAATCGATAGAAAAAAGTTATTTTTTAGGACGACCTTTAGAAACCCAATGCCGGGTTTGTTTCGCGGGAATTTTTACGTCCGTTTGGTATTCTAAAATGGATTTTTATAATGGATAAAATATCGCGACGCGAGTTCCTGAAATTAAGTGGATATGGGATTGCGGGGTTTGTGTTTGGCAAGAAGCTGAAACCCATCGAAACCCCTCCTTTTCCTCAGGCAGAAAGGCTGGGCAGGGCGTTTGCAAAAGTAGAGCTCAAAGCCAAACCTGACATTAATTCGGCGACGGTTGGGGTTCTTTATGATGACGCAGTCGTGGTTTGGTTACGGGAAGTTGTAGGGTCAAATCCCTATCGGTATCGGCAGCGCTTTGTGGAAACGCCAGAAGGATACGTTTGGGCTTCAGAGTTACAGCCTTGCCAAAATATAGCCAATCCACCGCAAGAGAACCTGCCCCAAACCAGCCTAGGTCCTGGGATGTGGGTAGAAGTTACAGTACCATGGGTTGAGGTTCGATTGGAGAGAGGTCCGTATAGCCCCGGATTTAAGTACCGGGTCGAAAATAAATTTCCGATTCGGATGTATTACAGCCAGATTTTGTGGGTTGACCAGATAAAAAAAGATGAACAAGGTCAGGTTTGGTATCGAATCAATGAAAAGTATGGCTATGGAGATGTCTTTTGGGCGCGGGCGGAAGCCTTCCGACCCTTAACCGAAAAAGACATTGCGCCAATCAACCCAGATGCAGAAGATAAACTTGTCGTAATCAACGTGGAGGAGAAGGTTCAAACCCTTTCCTGTTATGAGGGAAAGAGGGAGGTGTATTTTTGCCGCATTGCAGCCGGAAAAAAGTTTGATGCTAAGGGCAATTTTCTTGGTCACTCCTCAACCCCAACCGGCACGATGCTGATCTGGCGTAAACTGGTCACGACGCACATGAGTGGTGGGACAACTGGAGCTGGATATGATCTGCCGGGAATTGGTTGGACGGTTTTGTTTACCGGAGATGGAGTAGCCATTCACTCCACCTTTTGGCATAACAATTTTGGGGGAGAGCTGATGTCGCATGGGTGTGTGAATGCCCGCCCGGACGATGCTCAGTGGGTCTTTCGCTGGACAAATCCGCCTGTCCAGTATGATCCCGGCGAGCTTTATAGCAAGGATACGAATATCCCTCCAACAAAAATTAAAGTCATAGAAGGGTAAAGAAAGGAATATCCATCCATGCTTACACCGACGATTGGTCTGGCATTCTTAGCGGGATTAGCTTCATTTTTATCACCCTGTGTTTTTTCATTGGTTCCGGCTTACATTGGTTATTTGGGGGGAAGGTCGGTAGCCCTCAAGTCCGAAATTGTCAGCAAATGGCGCACAGTTCTACACGGCATTGCGTTTGTTTTAGGATTCAGTTTGGTGTTCATTACTTTAGGTGTGACTGCGTCTGCTTTAGGGGGTTTTTTGGTCAGCTTCCGGGATATTATTGCTAAAGTGGGGGGAGTTATCGTGATCATCTTTGGACTTCACTTAATTGGAATATTTCGTATCCCCTTTCTTGAATATGATCTGCGTTATCAGTCCAGACAAAGCGAGCGCAGAGGCTTCATGACTTCGTTGTTAATGGGAGTATTTTTTTCAGCGGGGTGGTCACCCTGTGTTGGACCCGTGTTGGGAGCAATCTTAATGATCGCTTTGAACGGGGGGTCTATTGCGCAGGGAGTGGTACTGCTTTCAGCTTATTCTGCCGGTTTGGCTATTCCTTTCCTGATTGCTGCGCTCGGTATTGGTTGGGTTACAACCCTATTACGAAAATATGGGAAGGTAATGCGATACACGGAAATTGTCATGGGGGTGATTTTGGTGATTGTAGGGGTTTTATTAGCCCTAGGCTACCTTTCCCAGTTGTCTCGCTTTGGCGTGTTCGTGGATTTTGGCTTGTAAAAATGCTTCAAGTGATCCTTTATTCTCGCCTCGGTTGTCATCTTTGCGATCAAGTCAAGCAGGACTTAGCCGACTTACAGGAGCGCTATCCTCATCAATTGACGGAGATTGACATTGAGACCAACAGAGAATTACATCAAGCTTATGCTTTAGAGATACCGGTACTCAAGATCGGTCCTTACACGCTGAAGGCGCCAATCCAGAAAGATGAACTGATGGTGACTTTGGCTGCGGCAATTGACCGTAAAAATCAAATCGAAAGCCTTGAATTAGCCGACAAGCCAAACAAACCTAGCCATCAAACCACATGGGGTAAAGCGGATCAAATCATCTATTGGATAGCTAATCACTATCTGGCAGTAATTAACTTGATTGTCATCATTTATGTGGGTTTACCCTTTCTGGCACCTGTGTTAATGAAAGCAAAAATTGAGCCGCCTGCGCGAGTGATTTATAACCTTTACGGAGTCGTTTGTCATCAATTGGCTTACCGTTCCTTTTTCCTCTTTGGTGAGCAAGTGGTGTATCCCCGTGCTATGGCGCAATTAGAGGGTTTAAAGTCTTATTCACAGGTAACGGGTTTACCGGAGGTCAATACTGCAGAAGCGATTATCTTAGCGCGACAATTTGTCGGTAACGAACAAGTAGGCTATAAAGTGGCCCTTTGTCAGCGCGATGTTGCTATTTATTTGGGGATTTTGGTTTTTGGGTTACTGTTTATTTTCTTCCGTCGCCTGCGATCTTTGCCGTGGTTTGTTTGGATTCTTTTGGGGATTGTTCCAATCGGTATGGATGGAGTAAGTCAAATTCTCAGTCAACCCCCTTTTAGTCTAATTCCTTTTCGAGAGAGCACCCCTTTCTTGCGAGTTCTTACCGGGTTTGCTTTTGGTTTCTTTACGGCCTGGTTCGGTTTTCCATCTGTGGAAGAGAGTATGGCGGAAACCCGAAAAGTTCTCTTTACAAAAAAGATGCGTTTGCAACTTCAAAGACCAATATAATTCGGAAAGGCAGTAAGATTGAATCACCACACGGCCAACGGTTTACATTACTACACCTTTGAAACTCTAGACCGAAAGGGTATATCTCACGCAGTCTTTACGCGGCGAGGAGGGGTTAGTCCCTTTCCCTGGGCATCTTTGAACCTTGGTGGATCGGTTGGCGATGATTTGGAGAGAGTTCGAGAAAATCGCAAACGAGCGTTTGATGCTATCGGACTTTCAAGTAGTCGATCCTACGATGTTTGGCAAGTTCACAGTGCTGAGGTGGTTTGTGTAGACGCGCCGAAATCGCCCGATTTGCCATACCAGAAGGCGGACGCAATCCTTACCAATAAAAAAGGCGTGCATTTATTTATGCGCTTTGCCGATTGTGTCCCAATTTTGGTCTTTGATAGAGCTAGGGGAGTGATTGGGATCATCCATGCTGGATGGCAAGGGACGATTGCCCGAATTGCGGAGAAGGCGATTTACAAGATGAGCGCGGAGTATGGCTCGCAACCGAAAGACATTTGGGCGGGAATTGGTCCTTCGATTGGTCGCGATCACTATGTGGTTGGAGAGGAAGTTTGGCAAAGGGCACTGACCTCGATACCTGAAGTGGCGCAGCGGGCGTTTGAAAGGAATTCTGGGGAAATCCGCTTTGATTTATGGCTGGCAAATCAGTTGTTGCTTGAGAAGGCCGGGGTGAAGGACATAGAAATAGCCGGCATCTGTACAGCCTGTAACCTAGAGGATTGGTATTCTCATCGCGCAGAAAAGGGGAAAACCGGCCGTTTTGGAGCGATGATTAGCTTATAATTGAAATGAAGCATTAAATCTAGGTCAACGATGATCGTCATGAGTTCTACCGAAGAGATCAAACAGACTCTGGCGCGCAATTATCAGTTTGTCCAAGAACGAATTGCTCAAGCCTGTGCGCGGGCAGGGCGATCTCCTGAAGAGATAACCTTGATCGTCGTCACCAAAGGACATTTAGTGGAGAGAATTCGATACGCGATTGAACTGGGATTACGAAAATTTGGCGAAAATTATCCTGAAGAAGGCGCAGAAAAGGTCGAAGCCCTCAGCGATATCGCTGAATTAGAATGGCATATGATCGGTCATGTCCAAAGTCGAAAGGCTGAGATTGCCGTTCGATATTACGATATGCTTCATTCTTTGGATAGCCTAAAGCTGGGACGACGACTGGAGCGGTTTGCTGCGGAGAAGAGTAAAAGAATGCCTGTCCTATTGGAATGTAATCTGAGTGGGGAGGAAACCAAGTTTGGCTTTCTTGCTTCGGAGCAGAGCCGCTGGGGAGAGTTGTTAGCCGATTTTTCGGCAATCGCTCAATTCCCGCATCTTGAGATTCGAGGTTTAATGACCATGGCCCCTTTTTACGAAGACGCCGAGAAAGCCAGACCTGTGTTCCGTAAGTTAGTCGAACTTCAAGCCTACTTGAGAGCACAACTGCCTGAAATCAAATGGGATGAGCTTTCGATGGGAATGAGCTCCGATTTTGAGGTAGCAATCGAGGAAGGGGCAACAATGGTTCGGATTGGGCAGGCAATTTTAGGCGCAAGGCCACGTCTTTGAGGAGAAGTTCATGTTATTATTGGCTAACATTCTTCATACCGTGTTGCGTGTCTATACATTTATCGTGATCATCAAAGTAATCTTATCGTATTTTTTGTCACCTTATCATCCGATCCGGGAAGCAATTGACCGACTGGTGGATCCGCTTTTGGATCCGATCCGCCGCAGGTTGCCTCCGGTTGGGATGTTCGACTTCAGCCCTTTGGTGCTGATTATCATTATTCAAGTGGTCGATTCGCTTTTAACTCAGATTCTCTTGATGTTTTATTAGGGCATAATGATTAGTAGGGCGTTATGATCAGTCATCGAAAATTCCATTTTCATCATAGCAGCGGCGGTACCGCTTTTGCAGTTCGGGTGGTGCCACGATCAGCCAAGACAGAAATTGTTGGCTTCATGGAGGATGGGACAGTGCGAATTCATCTCACTGCGCCGCCGGTAGAAGGGAAAGCAAACCAACAATTGATCGAATTCTTGTCGGAAATCTTTCAGATTAAACCATCTAGGATTGAAATTGCGGCGGGTGAAAGCTCAAAGAACAAAATCGTCACAGTTGAAGGATTATCTCCGCTTGAAGTTGAACAGATCTTGACTGAAAACTTACAACAACGCTGAGAAGGATGGCGATGACTCTCGGCAGAGCGAAAAAGACCAGAGCGTGCGATAAGCGGCGGATTGTAATTCTGGGTTTGGTGAGTTCAGCAAGTTCTCAATGGTTGGAATTACTGAGTCGACAGGTTTGAAAAGAAAGAATTCTAGGGCTGCTTGTTGACTTTCTAGGTCACCCTCCTCCAGTGCCATCAACAGCACATCCATATTCGGTTTTCCGGGTGAAAGGCCGATTCCCTTCTGGCTGGCGAAACGGATCAACCAAGGCAGATTGGCAGGCTCAGGGGATTTTTGGGGCATCCATGGATTTGGTAGGTCTAAGAAAGCCAGGGCATTCGCTGCTGCGTCTTTGACTAGCCATAACTCTTCTTCAATAGCCATTTTCTGTAGGAGCTTTTGCGACCACGGAGCTTGAATACGGAGTAACCCTGCGATAGCAGCCTTCCGCACTCGGCCGTCTTCATGTTGAGCGGCTTCTCTTAAGATAGCAAATCCGACATCCGGATCGTTAGCAAGCGCTTGAGCGGCGGCTTCTTTGAGCCCATCATGACCGTGGATCAGCGCAGTAATAACGGCGTCGATTGCCTCTGAAGTCCCAATGTTGACCAGAGCCAAGCAAGCTGCTTGAAAACAATTCGGGACAGTATCTTCAAGAAGGTTTTGGATGGGTTGAATGTTTGAGGTGATTCCTAAAAGCCCATATGCTAGAGCGCCGATTTGGCGCAAAAAAGGTTCTTTGGATTGAATGAGAAATTTTACGAAGTGAATACGGTCTTCTAAAGGAAAGCGAAGCAAAGTTGAAAGGAGCTTTACTCTAAAATATTTGGGCTCGCGATCGCTCAGGATTAGATTGGCTAATCTCTTCAGGAACCCTCTTAGTTCTTCGGATGGTTGTTGTGTGTAAGAAAATGTTTTGGCAAGGTGAATTGTACCTTGTTTTGTATCTTCAGATTGGTGTAGGAGCTCTACCGTTTGAAGGTGCGATTGTGCGATTAAGGCCGCCTGAACAGCGATGCTCCATTTTGAGTTTAGGAAACTTTGGATTTCTTCGTGATCGTGAAGAGCGTAAGAAGCGAATAAACTGAGATAGATTGAGTTCCGAAAACGGATGATTGTTGCGGAAGGTAGGGCGAAAATCTCTTCCGCAGTTAATTTTTCTATCGCACCGGGTGGAGGTGGTGTAGATATATTTTGAAGGTTATTTGCAAGGAATTGTTTAGACCAGTTCGCAATTTCTTGTTTCGATGATGGGTCTAATTTGGTGAAACAAAGGCTTGACTCAAGAAGTGGAATACAACGGGCGGGGTTGGGCAACTTAGAGAACAACAAAAGGAGGAATAATGTCCATTCCAGAGGAGTCAGAAAATTTCTCTCTTGATTAGCCCAAGCAGTCCATAGAGCAATTTCATCTGCACTAGCCAGATTTGCGTTTTGCCACGCTGATGACCATTTTTCAAGAAAACTATGGGTTTCGTTTTTGTCCCATGTACAGAGCAGCAGGGGTGAAAAGCCCATTGAAACGAAATCGCTGAGATAGTTGGGTGATACAGCAAGGATTATTTTAATCAGAGGGTACTGCTTTAGTAAGAGTTTTAGATCATCGGCGATCTTGTCAATCTCTGGAGGGGGAAGTTCATCTAATCCATCAAGGAGGAGGAGAAGATTCTGATTTCGGATGGCTTTACGTACAATGCGGGGTAGCGAGCGGCGCACAGAAGGGGTAAAGATAATTCTTGCTGCTTCGACTAGCCGTAAGGCCATGTCTTTATTCTTCTCGTCTTCCTTGAGTAGGCGGGTTGCGTGGATGTACAAAGGAAGATAGGGGTGCAAATCCTTGTAAGGATGGTCACTGCGAGCAATTTTTAGCGTGGCTTCGATCAAGGCGGTGGTTTTTCCGGCTCCGAGTTCACCGATAAGGAGCAGATGAGGATTTCCGTGTGCCAGTATTTCAAGAAGGGAAAATGATTTTCTGTGGTAAGCGCTGCTCAAAAGTGGATCGTCATCAATCAAAGGGACAGCGCCGAGGGTGATATCCTCAAAGGAGGCTTCTTCTTTTTTATCCCAGGGTGAAACTAGAGGAATGACGCGAGAGGGGATAAGAAGTTCATCCAATGCAAACAATCGATGCACTAGATGTTCTTTCTGGCAGAATCGAACGATTTCCTTGCGAAGTTGAATTTCGATGTTCGAGCGCGCCGGGAGGGTGTTTTGAAAGACTTGCTGAAGCGCTTGCCACCATGTTTGGAGGGAAGTCCGAAACCGATAGGAAAGATAGAATGCCAATCCGGAAGTTAGGACGCCGATCAAAAAGGACGCAAGATCAAAATGCCATCCCTTCACGATCTGGATTCCCTAACCGCCATAAAGAATTCTGCCACAAGAAGGACAGATGACCATTCGGTCCGGCGCGCGTGCATCTTGCACCAGTCCGCCTGTTAAGGTGGTTCCACAGGCTGAGCAACATTTGTCCTGAATCCGACTAACTGCGATTCCCTTCTTACTTGTCCGTATGGTTTGATAGCGTTGGTAGTATTCGGGTTCAATGCCAGAAGTTGCTATCAATCGTTCATTTTCCAATCGCTGGATTTCGCGTTCGATTTCGGTTTTTTCGCCTAAGTATCTTGAATTCTGTTGGATTCTATCTTGTTGGATGCGATTAAGATCGTTTTGAAGCCTTTGAAGGGTGCTTGTTTCCTGTTCGAGGACAATCATCGACTCCAGTTGACGATCCTCTAGAACTTGGAGGTATCTTTTTAGGGCTTTTACTTCTTCTTCTAAGTCCCTTAATTCCTTGGGATTTTTGATTCGTCCGCCGTATAAAGCTGCTTCGCTTTGCTCTATCTTAATGAGTTGTTGTTCGACATCATGCTCGATTGAATGAAGTTTCTTTTCGAGATCCTTCGTGATTTCTTCTTGACGTTTGAAGAGCTCTTCGGCTTTGCGTAAGTCCGAGTCGTTTTCGATGAGTTGGATGAGTTCATCGAGCCGCAACTTTGCCTGGTCTAATTGCAGATCGATTTGCTGAAGGCGATATAGCATGAAAACTTGGCTCATACCGTTGATTATAAAAGCGAAAGACAGATTGACAAGGGCAAAAATTGCGTTTTGTTTGGAAGGGAATCTACGAGTACAATAAACATGTCAAGAAATGTGCTCATTCGGAATAACTTTCTTTCATCCATGAATAAGCTTATCCAGCATATTAATTTGATCTTGATCGCCATCCTCTTTCTAAGTGTGACCCAAGCACCTTATCTTTACGCTGCTTTCCAGTCTGATCAAACGTTTATTTTTGGTGGATTTTTATTTAACCCCTTGGATGCCAATACCTATTTATCGAAAATGCGCCAAGGTTGGGAGGGGAATTGGCTTTTTGAGCTGACCTACAGCCCGGAGAAAAATCAGCCGGCATTTTTGTTTGCCTTTTATTTGCTTTTAGGACATCTGTGCCGAATATTCCATTTGGATTTGGTGGTTGGCTTCCATTTGGCGCGTCTTTTGGCCAGCTTAGCGATGTTTTTTGCCGTGAGGAATTTTTTTTATCACCTATTTGGAGACAGGAAAACGATTGACATTGCTCTCTTCTGGGCGATGTTTGGAGCGGGTTTGGGATGGCTGCTCATTCCTTTTGGTCGATTCCCACCTGATTTTTGGATCGCCGAGGGATATGGCTTTCTGTCGGCTTTTGCTAATCCTCACTTTCCATTAGCTATTGCCATTATGGTGTGGGTACTGACTTTATCCCCCAATGACTTTGATCCTCTCCACCTACTCTGGATTGTCTTTTTTGCGGGGGTTATTCTAGCAAACCTGTCGCCTTTCGCTTGGGTGATCGCCAGCGCAGTCTTAGGGAGCTTGGTTATATTACCTTTCCAGCGCCTGAAAGCAGAAGAAAGGCGCTCCATTTTCCTTCGATTGCTGGTTTTGGGGCTAGGTGGACTTCCTTTTTTGGTCTATCAATTATGGGTGGTCAGAAAGGATGTGGTCTTGGCTGAATGGAATCGGCAAAACGTGACGCCTTCCCCAAATGTTGCAGAACTCGTGTTCAGTTACCTTCCCCTTGCAATTTGGGCAATAGTTGGCGTGATTCGTGGCCTTAAGCAGAATGACTCAAGGGTTCGGCTGCCTCTAATTTGGGTTGCAATTTCACTGCTTTTGGTTTATTTGCCTTCAGCGCTTCAGCGCCGTTTTTTAATCGGACTTTATATCCCATTGGTCGCTTTAGCGATGATTGCTTTTCAGAGCTTAACGAATGATCAAGATGGGCTGAGGAGAGGACACGCTCTTGCATTTTGGCTGAGGTTCTCCATTGTGATTTCCGTGGTAACCAATTTTGTGCTCTATCTTGCCACTTTTCAGGCAATCCAACAACGTGATCGCGCGGTCTTTCTGGGTCGAGAAGAGGCTGCCGCCTTTCGGTGGCTAAGCCAAAATATGCCCAGAGATGCGGTTGTACTTGCCTCCGCTAGCAGCAGTGCCTTTCTCCCAGCTTGGACTGGGCTGCGAGTCGTTTACGGGCATCCCTTTGAAAGCATTCATGCCGATGAGAGAAAGCAGCTAATCGAAAAATTCTATCAAGGTGAGCTATCTCTTCAAGAGCAGAGGATTTTCCTTGAAGAAAACTCAGTTATAGCTATTCTATGGGGGATGCGAGAGAGCGAGATTGCTAGCCGCGCAATGCGAAACTATTTAGAACAAACCTATCCAATTGGTTATCGCAGTGACAAAGTCACCATTTATCGCGTCCAACCGTAAATTTACCTCTTCCGCCGAATGGCGTTGGGTGCTTATTTATGCCACAATGGTTATGGTTGTAACCACTTTTCCTTATCTGATTGCTTTTCAAAGGGCAATGTCCCAGGATCAAGGCGTTCCATGGAGGTTTTCCGGATTTGTCTTTGGGGTGGAAGATGGCAATTCCTATATTGCTAAGATGCGCAGGGGAATGGAAGGCGAGTGGTTATTTCACAGTCCTTATAGCGGGATGGAGCAGGGAGGACTCATAGCGTTTTTGCCCTATTATCTTCTAGGCAAACTGGCGGGAGGAAGTGCGAGCCATGAACAATTGGTGGTATTGTTCCATTGGTTTCGATTTGGAGCAGGAATACTTAATATTATAGCTACCTATCTCTTTATTAGTGAATATCTGAGAGGGGGACTTTGGCGCCAAGTGGCTTTGGTGATGATTACATCTGGTGGCGGATTAGGCTGGGTCGTTTTGTTATTCCCAAATTCCCAAGTTTTACCTCTGGAGTTTTATTCTCCAGAGGCGTTTGGCTTTTTGAGCCTCTATGGTTTGCCCCATTTGAGCCTGGCACGGGCATTCATGTTGCTTTCGTTGCGTGAGGTTCTTCGGTTTTGGAGTCCGGATGAGTTCCAATCTGCAAAGGGGCATGGCTGGCGATTGGGCTTTTATTGGTTGGGGGCGGGTTTATCTCAGCCGATTCATGCTGTGATTATTGGAGTCATCGTTGCACTCTATTACGGCTTTGTTTGGATAAGACAATTCCTAAGGAAAAGTCGAGTGACAGGTGAGCAATCTTTTTGGAGAATGGTTACCTCCATTGGTTTAGCGAGTCTGCCAGCGCTCGTTCTTGTGGTCTATACGGGCATAAGATTTATAACCGATCCTTACCTGAGGATTTGGGCATCCCAAAATCGGCTGCCTGCGGCGCCAATTTCCCTTTACCTATTATCTTACGGCTGGCTGATCCCATTTGTTTTTGGCGGGATCAAAAAGGTGTTGAAGGATGGCGATGAAAGAGGTTTCGTGCTGATTCTTTGGCTATTGGTTGCTTCAACCTTGATTTTTACTCCGATTTCCATCCAGAGACGATTGATTGAAGGGATATGGGTCGGGCTTATTCTCCTTTCGGTGATTTTCCTAGAACCATATGCTGAGAATCTATCAAAGGGGATGCATTTGCGGGGAGTGTCGTCATTGCTAGTGATTTGTGCTTTGCCGTCGTCTATCTTGCTAATTTGGGGTGGAATTCAAAGCGCGCGTTTTCCTCAGCCGCCGATTTTTATCCCAGAGTGGGAAGCCGTTGGATATGAAGCTCTCAATCAACTTGAACAAGCTAAAGATACTCTTGTCTTAGCTTCTTATGACAGCAGTAATGCTCTGCCGGCTTATGCCTTTGTTCGGGTGCTTGTTGGTCATGGGCCGGAAAGTCCTTTTGTTGACCGCATGACCGAGAAAGTGGAAACGTTTTATCACGGACAAACCTCTGATAGTTTCCGTTTGGATTTCATTCGAGAAAATCAGATTGAATTTATTGTTTGGGGAGAAAACGAAAGGAAACTCGGTGATTGGCAACCTCTTCTAGAAACTTACCTAAAGCCTGTTTATGAAGATGGAGAGTTTATCATTTTCAGGGTTGATTGGACAAAGATGGAAAATTGATCCCAAAGAAGTTTTCCTTTGGGTGCTTCCAAGCTTGTTATTTTCGCCGGGAATTTTCAGCGATAAAGCCTTCTTTTGGGGCACTATCCTTTTGCAGTTTATCCCTTGGCGACATATAGCACTTGAGATTATAAAGAGTGGAGAAATTCCCTTATGGAATCCTTATTCTGGAATGGGGGCACCCTTGCTGGCAAATTATCAATCAGCCTTGCTTTATCCGCCCTCTTGGGGGTTGCTCATTCTTGAAGCTATTGGTGGGCTTCAGTGGTCGGCGATTGGACAAGGGGTATTTTTAGCGCTTCACTTAGGTTTTTGCGCGGTTGGGATGAAACGTTGGCTAGAAGCGCTGGGGGTTAGCAGCCTTGGTCAGGTGGTCGGCGGAATGGCGTTTGGGCTGAGTGGGTATCTGGTCAGTCGAGCTAGCTTTCAATCCATTCTCTTTTCGGCGAGTTGGATGCCGTGGATTTTCTTGTTTACCCAGCGGTTCTTGAAGTCTAAAGGAGAGATGAGAAGGAAAGAGCAATTCTGGCTTGTGCTGTCTATTGCCATGAATCTGCTGGCCGGGCACGCCCAAACAAGTTGGTATATCCTTTGGACGGCGACTGCCTGGGTGATTTGGAAAAGCTTACTGATACAGACAAATCGATGGCAAGAGGCGTGGTGGAGACTCGGGAAAAATCTAGTTCTCTGGGGCGTGACCTCGGGCTGGGCGATCCTGATTGCGGCAGCCCAATTACTCCCAACCGCTGAATACTTGGTGAATTCACAACGCGGTGCAGGGATTGACCGCGAAATTGGCTTAACCTATTCCTTTTGGCCCTGGCGTTTTCTGACGATGTGGATGCCAAACTTTTTCGGCAATCCGGCGCATGGGGATTATTGGGGATACGCAAACTATTGGGAGGATGCAGTTTACAGTGGCTCAATGGCTTTGATGTTGGGCATTTTTGCTTTGAGCAAGATTAGCCAACAATCGAAGGATCAGCCTTTTGATGAGCACGATCGAGGTGTTTTGAAGTCAGCAGTTCTGTTTTGGTGGTTGATAGGTGCTTTGGCAATGTTTTTGGCACTAGGAAAAAATTTGTCCTTTTATCCTTGGCTAATGGATCACTTACCGGGATTTGATTTGTTCCAAGCGCCTACTCGCGTTTCGCTAATCGCTCAGTTTGGATTGTCAGTTTTAGCCGGGATTGGTATCGATCTTTGGGAGAAGCCACAAGGACGTGTCTTGTACTGGACGCGTTTGGGGACGGCGGGCTTTCTCTCGATGTTTATCGTTTCTTCGGCTGTATATTCTCAAAATCGGGATTTCTATCCGACCATCCTCCAGTCTTTTCGCCAATTCGGGGGGATGGGTTTCCTTTTTGGGATCCTTTTGTTGCTGAAACCGGGTGAAAGTTTATCACTTCCTAATACTTCAAATTCTAGTTTCAACCTCCTAAGATGGTGGAAGATTTGCGTTGTGGCCTTTTGGGGGATTGATTTGATCTGGATGGGATGGGGGCTAAATCCGGTCATTTCTATTGATGTTTTCACCAGTTCTTTGTTAAACCCTAAGCCATTAAGCACTCTCCCTCTTTCCGAGCGGTTTTTTATCAATGCAGATGACGAATACACTTTAAAGTTTGAACGGTTCTTTCGTTTTGATACGTTCCGCAATTTTGACGATTGGGTTTCCTTGCGGCAGTCTATGCTGCCTAATCTAAATTTGCTCGATGGTTTGGCGATGGTCAATAATTTTGACCCGTTTGTGCCGGCGCGCTTTGCGAATTGGATGGACGTTATCAATGAGGCTTATAAAAAAGTAGATGAACTAAGATACCAGAGGCTTCTAAGGATGAGTTGTGTCAAAAACTTAATCAAAATAGAGGATGAAGAAGGAAGACTCACTGTAATAGAGGGAGAGGATCGATTTGAATTTTATCCGTGTGCAAGCCCTGTGAGAAGCGCCAGTGAGGCGTTGAGGGAGGTTTTGATCAATCCTGAAATCGGCGCCAATTGGGTTGTGATTGAGTCAGGGGTGAATATGGATAAGTGCTTAACGCCTTCGGATAAAGTTTCTCAGAGTATAAGGGTTTTGTCGGAATCGGCGAATCGAATTCGAGTTGAGGTTCGCACAAACCAAGCAGGATGGTTGATTCTCAAAGATACCTTTTACCCTGGTTGGGCTGCTCGGGTCAATGGGGCAAGTAAGCCGATCTTCCCGGCTAACAGCATCTTTCGAGCTGTGCAGGTGGAGGCAGGAACAAACGTTGTTGAGATTTTCTATCAACCTCTATCTTTTGTCTTAGGCGCAATGTTCAGTCTCCTCTCCTTGACAGCGCTCATGCTTTATAGAGGTTTCCAGAAGAG
Organism: uncultured Anaerolineales bacterium; assembly: GCA_937928795.1. Taxonomy (GTDB): domain Bacteria; phylum Chloroflexota; class Anaerolineae; order Anaerolineales; family UBA4823; genus NAK19. The sequence continues at coordinate 7,738 of CALFWB010000027.1, read as the reverse complement.
GTGATGATGAATAAGATTGCCGATCACTGGCTAAGCCCGGTTATTCTGACTTTTTGCTTGTGTTTTGGGTTTGTGGCTTTTACACTGATGAAGGCGGACGGCGATATTTTGCAATTTATTGTCATTGGAACACGCTTTTCTGAAGGCGATCCTCAAGGTACTGAAGGGTATGATGGTCAGTTCGGTTACTATATTGCCTTAGATCCTGAGCCGCAAAGGGTAAGGGCGCGCTTGGATGTGCCGGCTTATCGCTACCAACGCATCTTGTTGCCCATCCTTGCTAGGTTGTTTTCGGTTGGTGATCAGCGCTTGATCCCTTATTGGCTGGTTATCTTGCCGCTACTGGGACAGGTGCTTGGGGTGGCTTATGTCGCTAAACTGATTGCCGAAATGGGGCAAAAGCCGTGGATTGCGTTGGTGTATGGATTGAATGCTGGGTCATTGCTTTCCATTCGAGTTGCCCTACCTGAGCCTTTAGCGTATGGATGCGTTGGAGCGGCAATTTATGCCCATTCTAGGAAGTGGCACTGGGTTGGTGCCATTTGGCTGTTGATGGCGTTTTTGTCTAAGGAGGTGACAATCGTTTTTGGTGGCGCGATCTTGTTGGCGCTTCTGCTTCGGCGGGAGTGGAAGGGAGTCGCTATCTTGTTGGGGGTAAGTTTTTTGCCTTTTCTGCTATGGCAAATTTGGTTGTGGCAGACGTTTGGAGAGATGGGCTTAGGGAGTGGCGGAGCCGGTGCAACGGGATTTGAGTGGGTTCCGTTTATGGGGCTAATGCGCATAGCCACTTACAGTAAAGTCTACTTCTGGGCAATGTCTATTGTCTTTGCTCCTCTGACCGTTGTGCCATCAATCTGGGGTGCTTGGGTTTCATTACGAGACCTGCTAGGCGGAAAACGGGATGTCACAACACTGGCGTTGTTTTTTCACAGTCTGATGCTGTTTTTCCTACCCTTCTCAACTTACCGAGAAACGGGGGGCATTTTACGCCTATCCCTGGGCTTTGTTTTGGCTTTCCTTCTGTATGCGGTTCAAGAGCGAAAAACCAGACTGTTGCGCTATCTTCCTTTCTGGTTGGTGTACAATGTGTTCCTGTTCCGCTGATAAGGAGCTAAGAAGAAATGGAAATAACAGAAATCCAACCGTGTGCCGAGCGGATAATTGAAAACATTAGTAAAGTCATTGTTGGAAAACGGCGCTCGATTAAGTTGGCGGTGATCAGTCTCTTTTGTCAGGGGCACCTTTTGATTGAAGATGTGCCAGGGGTAGGAAAGACAATGTTGGCGCGCAGTCTGGCGAAGACGGTTGGCTTAAGCTTCAGCCGTATCCAATTTACGCCTGATATGCTGCCAAGTGATATTACCGGCGTTTCGATTTTTAATCAGGAAACCCGTCGGTTTGAATTTCGTCCTGGTCCGATCCTTTCCCAAATTGTTTTAGCGGATGAGATTAATCGCGCAACGCCAAAAACGCAAGCGGCTTTATTGGAAGCAATGGAAGAGCGACAAGTAACGGTTGATGGAGTAACTCATCCGTTGCCTTCTCCTTTTATGGTCATGGCAACCCAAAATCCGATCGAATACGAAGGGACGTTCCCCTTGCCCGAAGCTCAGTTGGATCGTTTTTTTATGCGAATTCAGATTGGCTATCCGAGTTTGGAAGAGGAAATCCGTATATTGGATGACCAGCAATATCAGCATCCCATTCAGATATTGGAGTGTGTCATTACGGCCCAAGATTTGATCGGAATTCAGGAAACCGTCAAACAAATTTATCTTTCACCAGCAGTCAAACGGTATATTGTCACGCTCATTCGCTACACACGAAATCAGCCTGATGTGTATTTAGGTTCTAGTCCAAGGGGAAGCCTTGCCCTAGCGAGGGCGGGTCAAGCGAAGGCAGCAATGGAGGGCAGGGAGTATGTTTTGCCAGACGACATCAAGGATTTAGCACCCGAGGTTTTGAGCCATCGTTTGATTCTGTCTCCCGCTTCAAAGTTGCGCGATTACAGCGAAAGAGATGTGATTCTCGAAGCTTTGAATCAGGTTGCTGTTCCCGGAGGGGATCCTATGCGAAGGATGTGATGAACACGCCTCAAAAAGTTGTTGTGGGTTTGTTTCTCTTTTGTCTTTTGGCGGGGGTGATCAGTGGAGCATCTTTTTATTATCGGTTGACGTATTTTTGGGGCGGTGTTTGCATCTTTTCTTGGTTCTATTCTCGCATTGCTTTGCGGGGAATTGAGCTTAAGCGCTTTGCAAGATCGCACCGCACTCAGGTGGGTGAAATTATCGAAGAGCGAATTGAGGTACTGAATCGCTCAAGATTTCCTCGCTTGTGGTTGGCGGTTTACGATGAAACGGATTTGCCCGGTATCAAGGGTTCGCGGGTTATCAGTTTTCTCAAATCCAAGGAAATGCGCTCCTATTTTGTGAGGACTCGCTTGGTAAAGAGAGGTTTTTACTGCTTAGGACCCACTCGTCTGGTCGCTGGAGATCCTTTTGGCCTTTTTTTGGTAGAAAAAGTCTTTCCTGCAGAGGAAAATCTTTTGGTCTATCCGATGACGGTCGATATTGAAGCCTTTCCCAATCCGGCTGGCTGGATTTCGGGCGGGGAAGCGATCCGCAGAAAAACTCACCAGATCACACCCAACGCAGCCGGCGTTAGAGAGTATTTCCCAGGCGATCCCTTGAATCGCATCCATTGGCTTAGCACGGCGCGGCGCAATCGCTTGATGGTCAAAGAATTTGAGTTAGACCCGTTGTCGGAGGTGTGGCTTTTCATCGACGCAGAAAAAAGTAGCCGATATGGACAAGCCATCTTTCAGTATGAGTTTCATCCAAGAGAGATTTGGCGACCAGTTGTAAAATTGCCGCTCCCTAAAGATACGTTTGAATATCAAATTGTGATTGCAGCCTCTTTAGCAAAGTATTTCTTACGTTTAGGTCGCGCTGTTGGCTTAATTGCTAAAGGCAGGAATGTGCATATCCTGGCTGCCGAGCGCGGTTTGCGGCAATTAGGGAAAACCTTAGAAGTGCTGGCGACTCTGGAGGCAGAAGGAGACCTGCCTTTGACCGCGCTAGTAGAAAACCAGGGGAAATTGCTGCCGCGGGGGAGTACGGCCATCTTGATTAGCTCGGTGTATGATCCTAATCTGAGCCGAGCGCCCGCTTTTGTCGCCAGACTCGGACATCAACCTGTGACGGTCTGGGTTGATCCCACCTCTTTTGACGAAAAAGTCGAAAAGGGAGTTAAGGAAAAATTACTGGCTTCGCTTCTCGACCAAGGGTTTCCCTTTGTGGTGGTTCAACATGGAGATAACCTTGTTAGCGTCTTATCGGCGGGAGTTTCCAAGCCGAGCATGGAAAATTTGCCATAAACTATCTCAGGCATCTAATTCGATGTAAACGCGTTTGTTGATCTTGCCTTTACTTTTGTGGTCAACGACGCGAATTCTGCCGATTTCAGACGTGTTATGAACGTGTGTGCCACCATCCGCTTGCAAATCTAAGCCCACAATTTCGACCACACGCACAAATTGAATTCCTTCTGGCAGAAGATTAATTTTGGTGCGGATAAGATCGGGGATTTTGAAGGCTTCCTGGCGAGGTAGGATTGCAGTGCGGATTGGCAAACTTTTTTCGACTTCGCGATTCACGGCCTCTTCAATGGCAATGACCAAGTCTTTGTGCATGGTCTCAAACTCGAAATCCATGCGCCCCTTAAGAGGATCCATGTCACCGCCGGTGACCGTTGCGCCATAGTCACGAAAGATCACCCCACAAAGAACATGCATGGCAGAATGGGTGCGCATCAGTTTATAGCGGCGTTCCCAGTCGATGTGACATTCGACAATGTCTCCAACCATCGGAAGCTGGCTATCGGCAGTTAAGTGAAAAAGAACGTCTTCGCCAATCTTTTTCACTTTTTGAACATTGAGTTGTTGATTTTGCCAGAGCAGGTAACCCTGATCGGATGGTTGTCCGCCGCCACCTGGGTAAAAGACAGTTTGATCAAGGATGACAGCTTGCTCTTCAGGGATCACTTGAGTGATTACGGCTTGATTGCTCCTGAGATAGCTATCGGTTTGATATAAGAGGGTGGTCATGAAAAGCTCCTTTGAAAAGGGTTGTGTGATTAGGATTGTAATTCATTTTGCTTCGGATGAGACCGGTGCTAAGCTCTGCTGAGCAATAGGTCTTTTCAAATACGAAGGCAAAAGTCGTCAAGAAAATGCCGTCAGTGAGATATAATCTACTCAAGGAAAGCGAAAAGATGGAAGAGCTCATTTATTATTATCCACAAGGGCACGAAAGACATTTCCAAAGCGGCCACCCGGAGCGACCGGAGCGGGTGGAAACGATCGTGAAAGCTCTCCAAGAAAATGATCTCTGGGAGTGTTACCCAAAGGTAGCACCAAAAGACATATCGACCGAGGAAATTTCTGCAATTCATTCAATCAATTACCTGAAAGAGCTCGAAACCGCCTGCCGCTATGCGGACTCGCTAGATATGGATACCTATACGACACCGTTTTCTTGGGAGCTGGCAATAAGGACGGCTGGAGGAGCGGCGGCGATTGCTGAAGCGGTGTGGATGCGTCAGGCTAAGCGCGGTTTTGCCCTAACCCGACCGCCTGGGCATCATGCGACATCGAGGCGAGGGATGGGCTTTTGCTTAGTCAACAACATCGCTTTTGCTGCTCAGTGGCTGGTGCAGAATTTTTCTGTTCAGCGAATTGCCATTTTGGATTTTGATCTCCATCACGGCAACGGGACTCAAGAAATCTTTTGGGAACGTTCGGATGTGTTCTTTATGTCTACTCACCAGTCGCCGCTCTATCCGGGCAGTGGTTACCTAGATGAGATAGGCCGTGGCGATGGCAGAGGATTCACTGCGAATTTTCCTTTGCCACCCGGCTCAGGTGATCAGGCTTTTTCCACCCTAGTCCATGAGGTAATTCTTCCCTTGCTGGATCGTTACCAACCTCAAATTTTGCTGATCAGTTACGGTTTTGATGCGCACTGGCGCGATCCTCTGGGGCACTTGCAGCTCTCGGCAAAACAGTATGGAGAGATCATCCGCCTTTTGACGGAATGGAGTGATGCTCATTGCGAAGGTGGGATTGCCTTGTTTCTAGAAGGGGGCTACGATCTTGATTCGGCACAGGCTTGTAGCTTAGCTGTGGTCCATGCTTTGCTTGGAAAGCCGTTTGACGATCCTCTAGGCTCTTCTCCAAGAGAAGAAGGTCGCTCTTGGATGAAAGTCCTTGAACAAGCCAAGCAAATTTGGCAAATTTAATTTGGTGAGGTTTTTATGGGTCAAATTCGCCTTAAGTGGATAGAAGGTCGCTTGATGGTTGGAACGGACTCGAATAACCATTCCATTGTTATTGGTAGGACGCAGGGAGAAAATCAAGGCCAAGGGGTCAAACCTGCAGAATTACTGTTGATGGCTGCTGCGTCCTGCTCGGGCTATGACGTGGTGGAGATTCTAGAAAAGCAACGTCAGCCCTTACGAGACTTGGAAGTGATTTGTAGCGGTAACCAATTGAAAGAGCCGCCTTATTCCTTTACTGAGATGCATTTACACTATGTGGTTTATGGAGACCTAGATCGTGAAAAGGTTGAACGAGCGATTCAGTTATCTCAAGAGAAGTATTGCTCGGTGATCGCAACGCTCAAACCCTCCATACCGGTTACCTTTGACTACGAGATTCGGCCCTAGATGAACCTGACCGAACGGTTTGATCGAGCTCTGCTCTATGCCTTGCAGGCACATCGCCAACAGTACCGCAAGGAAAGTCAAATTCCCTATTTTTCCCATTTGCTTTCTTGCGCGGCTTTGGTGATGGAAAGAGGCGGAGATGAGGATCAAGCTATTGCAGCCCTTCTGCACGATGTTGCTGAAGATCAGGGTGGCAATCATCGTTTGGCAGAGATCGAAACCTTATTCGGGGAACGCGTGCGCAGGATCGTTGAGGGATGCTCGGACACTTTGGAGTCGCCCAAACCACCATGGCGAGAACGGAAAGAGAGCTACCTTGAGCATCTCTCGATGTCTGACGATGATGTCTTGCTGGTCTCGTTGGCGGATAAAGTACATAATTTGCGGATCATCTATATGGATTATCAAAGAGTCGGCGACCAGGTTTGGGATCGCTTTCGGGGAGGAAAGGCAGGCAGTTTGTGGTATTTTCGGTCGTTGCTGGAGATCTTCAGGCAAAGATATCCTCATCCAATGCTCAAAGAGTTTGAACGCCTGTTAGAGTATTTAGAGGCCGGTTGAGAATGAGATTACACTCGAAAGCGGTTTTGGTTCTGATCTCGGCGGAGGCAGAGTGGGAAGCGATAAAGCAAATTTTGAAACCGCAGAAGGTTTGCCACTCACCTTTTGGGGAATACTTTATCTATCAACCTCCTGAGTCAAATTACCCACAAGAGGTAATCCTATTTCAGGGGGGATGGGGTAAAATTTCGGTGGCTGCGTCTACACAACATGGAATCGATCACTTTCGACCAACTCTTTTGTTTAATCTCGGTACGTGTGGAGGAATCGCGGGACGAATTGAGCGTGGCCAGATTGTATTAGTCGAAAAGACAATTGTTTATGATTTGATTGAGCAAGTGGACAACAATGAAGACGTTCAAGGCTACTATGTTTCCGAGTTGGATTTGTCTTTTCTTCTCGAACCCTATCCATGGGGAGTGAAGAGGCAGGCCATGTTATCTGCTGACCGCGACCTTTTGGCTGAAGATATCCCTTTTTTGGTTCAAAAGTATGACGCAACGGTATGTGATTGGGAGTCGGCCGCCATTGCGTTTGTGGCGAAAAGGAATGGCGTGCCGCTGGTGATTTTACGCGGTGTTAGTGATTTGGTTAGCCCTTTGGGTGGTGAAGCCTATGGCAATCTTGCTTTGTTCCATCAATCCACCGCTTCGATCATGAAGAATCTCCTAGAGAATTTGGGGGATTGGTTGGAGTGCGTTGATTTCTCAGTCCTAGAATCCAAATGGGTGATCTAAAAAGACGATGACTTTTGTGGGAACATGGACGAGATAACCGAGCTGAGTGAGCGCGAAATCGAGATCTTGAAATTGGTGGCAACTGGATTGTCGAATAAAGAGATTGCCTATCAATTAAGGATCAGCCCAAATACGGTAAAGGTGCATCTCAAGAACATTTTTAGCAAAATTGGGGTAGTTTCCCGCACCGAAGCGGCCATGTTTGCCGTGCGGCAGGGATGGGTTGAAGCTGGAAATCAGGCGGCTGTTGGCGTGATAGAGAACGAGGGAAAAAGCGGTGTATCAGGCGTTGTTCAATCGGCATTCTCACCGTTTGTGCTGAGCCTTTTTGGTACGGGGGGCTTTGTCCTCATGATCCTTGTGGTGATCCTTTTCGTCAGCTTAGCTGGGCGAAATAATCCACAGGTGATCGAGATTGTGGTCACGCCCACACCTGAACCGGTGCGTTGGGAATTGGTGACCCAGATGCCGGAGGCGAAGAAATCCATGGCTTATGCTGCAGTGGATAATAGGATATACATTATTGGCGGGGAGACACCGAACGGGGTGAGCGATCGAGTGGACATTTACGACACGGTCACTGGACAATGGAGCGAGGGGGCGCGCAAGCCGACGCCGGTCAGTGAGGCTTGCGGAGCGTATTTAGACGGTAAAATTATCGTAGCTGGGGGCAAAATGCCAGACGGCACCGTAACCAACGTGGTGGAGGCGTATAA
>CALFWB010000026.1 GCA_937928795.1 uncultured Anaerolineales bacterium | reverse complement strand
CGGGCCCTCGCGCACGGCCGATATTGAAATGACCTTGACGATCGGTGTGCACGGGCCAAAACGGGTGATTGTATTCTGTATCATCGACGCTTAATCTAATTGAGTTGGGGATAAACTTACCACTTTTTGGTGTGTCACTCGGCAATTCTAAATTTGCACATTCGTTCGTCTCTTGGCAAGATGACGCGAATTTCCGTTACCTCAGCTTCAGCGTGCGTGCCGTTTCCTGCAGCAATTCTAAATTTATACATTTGTTCGTCTTTGAGCAAGAAAGAGCAAATTTTCGTAACATAGGCTTCAGCCTGTGTCGCGTTTCCACAAGCTAAAGCTTATGTTACGCGTAATAAGTTGCGCCAAACGGATTTTCGTAGCATAGGCTTCAGCCTGTGTCGCGTTTCCACAAGCTAAAGCTTATGTTACGCGTGATAAGCTGCGCCAAACGGATTTTCGTAGCGTATGCTTCAGCCTGTTTATGGTTTACACAAGTGAGGTTTATGCTACCTTTGCATGATATTCCTATATCGGATGTCTAAAGCCAGCGTTGGCAGGTCTAAATTTAGAATTACTGTATGTCACTTCGAAAGCTTGACAATACTCACGTCTCTATATATAATTATACTCATCAGATATCTGATCTCTTTCGTATTACTTATGAAACAAGCAGTATTTTCTAATGGCAGACCAATTCGTTACCTTATTCGAGATGCTTTGCTGGATTTTATTCGGCAAGAAGGATACAAACCTGGAGACCAATTGCCTTCCGAAGAGCGGCTTCAAGAGATTCTTAACGTAAGCCGGCTGAGTATGAGGGAAGCGCTCCAATTATTAGAAGAAGAACGGATTATTTTTACAAAACACGGTTCAGGGCGCTATGTTTTGTCTTTGCCATCTAATCTGGACATCGATATCTCAAATTTACAAAGTGTCACCGAGTTGTTATCAAGTTACAACATCAAGACAGAAAACAAGCTCTTAAGGGTTCACACCCATTATTCCGATCAGGAATTAAGTGTTTTGCTCGGGCTCACTCCTAATGAGCAAGTCCTCTCAATTGAGCGTATTCGTTATGCGGGTACTACCCCAATTATTTATTCTATCGACACAATCCCGCTCAAGTTTTTACCCGATGATTGGAGCGAAGACGACTTTAAGGGTTCTCTCTTTGAGTATATTGAGAGGAAACTGGGAAAACCGCTCAGATATTCCCAGGCAACCATCCACGCCTGCCTTCTTGAAGATGCAAATTTGCCTTTTGAAACCAAAAACCTGACTTGGATCTTATTGAAACAAATGATTTATACCGAAACGGCTGATCCCCTCATATATTCCAGAGACTATCACCGCGGCGACCGTATTCAATTTCATGTCAGACGAGTACGCCGTTAACTTATATCCTAAGGACACCAAGAAGACAATGAAATCACATACTGAAGATCTGCTTTTGGGGATTGACATTGGAACACAAGGGGTAAAAGGCGCCATTGTTTCTCTAGATGGAAGGACTATAGCCGAAGCTTTTCTCGAACACAGTTGCAACTATCCTAAGGCGGGGTGGGCAGAGCATGACATCAAGAAAAATTGGTGGCAAAACCCATGTTGGGTTATTCGCAAAATGCTTGCTGAAAGTGAAGTGAGTCCAGCCCAGATCAGAGCAGTCTTTCCCAGCGGACTACACCCGAATTTTGGACCAACAGATAGCAATGGCGAGCCAGTCTATGGGGCAATCTTGTACTCAGATAATCGAGCGGTTGAAGAACTTAATGAAATCAACCAGAGATTCCACTTGAAGCTGACCAGCGAGGAGATGACCCCCAAGCTGGTATGGTTTTTGAGAAACGAAAAACAAGCCGCATCTCGAATGAAGCGGTTTTTTGACGCTGCCCAATATTTCGTTTTCAAGCTATGTGGCGAATATGTAACAGATACAATTTCTGTCGGAGGTTGGGGAGCGATACACCACAGCCCAACTGCAAGCTGGAAGACAGATGTATGCGAACAATTGGACATTAATCTAGACTTATTACCCAAAGTCGTACCGCCGTTAACGGTCGTCGGCGAGGTTCATGCTCATGCTGCTGAAGAGACAGGGCTTTCAAAAGGGACGCTGGTTGTTGCAGGAACGAATGATGTGACAGCCTCCACAATCAGCGGCGGTGCTACGAAAACGAGTGAAGCAATTGCGTATTATGGAACTGCTGGCTTACTGCCCGTCATGAAGATTGACATGGAGATCGCCTTACGTCAACCGTACCCTTACGAAGAAAAGGGACTACGTCCTCAGGATGGGTATTTATATGATTATCCTGCCTATTGTCTGACCACGGGTGATAGTTTACGCTGGTTTCGAGATGAATTTGGCTATGAGCAGAGATTGATAGAAGCTCAAAGCGGGATCTCTGCATACGCACAATTTGATCAACTGGCAGAAAACGCCCCTCCAACGTGTGATGGCTTGACTTTTATTCCTCACATGCTTGGTCAGCGTAGCCCGCACTTCAACCCTCATGCGAGCGGTGCTTTTATCGGATTGCGTCGTTCCCATACACGCTCCCATCTCTTCCGCTCCTTACTTGAAGCGTGGGGATACATGATCCGGTTCGGTTTAGAGAAATACTACCCGGACGGACATCCTCTCAAGCGCTTAATTGCAACAGGCGGCGGAGCGAGAAGCCAACTCTGGCGGCAAATTGTTACCGATATAACCCAAATTCCCCAAGAGTATGCGCCAAATGCCGAAGGATGTATTGCGGACGCCTACCTTGCTGGAATGGCGATTGGATGTTTTGACAATTTGGAGATATTTGTAAAAAATTGGCTACATCCTAACGAAATGATTTTACCCCAGCCAGAGCAAAGTGAAATCTATGAAAAAGGATATGCAAGATTTGTAAAGGTTCATGAGCTTTTAGAACCCATATTTCATCAAGATTAAAAAGGTGTATCAAGAAAGGAGCAAAACATGTCGAAGCTAGCGCTGTTTGGTGGACCACCACTATTTGACGGTAAAAGGCCTTTGGAGGATCGCTGGCCAGAAACTTTGCCAGAGGATCTTGAAGCTATCCATCGCGTCGTCGATAGTGGTCAATTTCTCGGGATCAATCATCCTGAGATTGAAGCCGCAGAACGAGAAATTGCTGAATATTTTGATGTTGATTACGTGTTGTTGATGGGTAGTGGCACAGCATCTCTTCATGCAGCGGTTGCCGCGTCAGGATGCGTTCCGGGGGATGAAGTAATTGTCCCAGCCCTTACGTTTTTAGCATCTGCTTCTGCTGTTCTTCACCACGTGTGTATTCCCGTTTTTGCTGACATCGACCCGGTGACTTATAATATCGATCCAAAATCGGTTGAAAGCAAAATTACCAGCCGCACGCGAGCGATTATGGCGGTAGACCTACACGGCTTGCCGGCAGATTATGAAACACTGAGAAAGATTGCCGATAAATACAATCTAGTCCTGATCGAAGACGCTGCCCATGCAATGGGTGCAGTGTATAAAGGGAAAAAGGCTGGAACACTTGGTGATGTTGCTGGCACCAGCTTGATGCCCGTAAAACAATTGGCTACCTGCGGTGAAGGAGGAATTTTCTTTACCAATGATATGGACTTCTATAATCGCGCCAGTATGGTGCGTTCGTTTGGCGAAGTGATCCAGAAAGATAAACCGCGCGCCTACAACGCCTTCACTCTGGGATGGAACTATCGCATTAACCCGATCATGGCCGCCTTTCTTAGAACGCAACTTAAACGCCTCGATCATTACACCGAGCTCTTTATATCAAATGGTACATACTTGAGCAAAGGGCTAGCAGAATTGCCGGGTGTTCTTCCTCCTTACGTCCCTGAAGGTAGTACGCACGTGTACCACATGTACCGAATCAAGTTCGATCCAAAGGCTGCAGGGTATGATATTCACCCTGGACGCTTTGCGAGGGCTGTAGAAGACGCAATGGGCGCTGAAGGCCTACCTTTACGCCTTTACCAAAACGCACCCATTCCCGGCCAAGCCATGTTCCGCACCAAGGAAGGCTTCGGGAATGGAGTGCCGTGGTCTTTGCCAGGCACAAACCCAATCAAGTACGATTTTGAAGAGTTCACAACCACCTTAGAGGTTCTAGAAACCACACGTTGCATTGGGAAAAATGGTAGTGCCGGTCCGTGGTATTTTCGCAATCGAGAAACGATGGATTTGTACCTCAACGGTTTTCGCAAAGTCTGGGAGAACCTAGATGAGGTGGTAGCCTACGCTGAGAAAATGGAGTATACCCCACCTTGGTCGATCTTGGCACCCTCAACTCGCGGTGTCTGGGTTGAAGTAACGCCCACCCGAAAGGGCTAGTTTCCCAAAAGAGCAGAGCGGATCTCATTCCGCTCTGCTCTTTTTTGCTTACGTTGGGCATTAATATTTTACGATCGTAAAGTTAATTTTATAACAGGTTGCTAATGTACAACAGGGTCGTGTGTTTTGTAATAGTGAATCACCTTCCTTATCGCTTGCGCGATATCCTCGATATCTTCCTCGTTGAGAAAGGGATTCATCCTGAGCATGATCAGGTCATTCGGAAGCGACTCTGCAACCGCTAGACCACTACCATAAGTGACATCCCCTTGGTACCAGGGTTTTATAAAAGGAGCATTGGTATTTCCAAATCCTCGCTTTTCGACAAAAATCGGTTGTTGATGTAAAGGTGTCGGGTAACGGCGTGTAGCCGGAATACCCTCCGCAGAAATAGCTTTTGCAATCTCAACCGCAGGGGTTGTCAGTACCTTCCGATCGAGCGTTAGGATATATTTATAATAGACATGGGTGACGTTTTCTGGTTCGTAGGGTGGAATTACTCCTTCAACATCTCGGAGAAGTTGAGTCAATAAATGGGCATTTTTGCGCCGCATAGCGATGTAATGAGGTAGTTTTCGGAGCTGAACTAGTCCGATTGCCCCTTGCACTTCGGTCATACGGAAATTATAGCCAAGGAAGGGATGGAAATACAAGCGCTCACCTTTATAGTAATCTCCGTCCTCTCGCAACTCCCCGTGATGATGGATCATTTTTGCTCGCTTAGCAAGCTGTTCGTCGTTCGTGATAACCATTCCCCCTTCCCCAGCAGTAGAAATGATTTTATCCTCCCAAAAGCTGAAGCAGCCCATCTCTCCAAAAGTACCAACTAGCTTACCGTTATAGGTTGCTCCATGCGCTTGTGCGGCGTCTTCAACAATGTAAAACCGATTCTGGCGAGCGATCTCTTGCAGATGATCCATATCCGCTGGACAACCGTTTAGGTGAACCGGCACAATGGCTTTAGTATAGGGAGTAATTTTTTCTCGGACAGAATCTGGATCTATGTTGAATGTCCTAGGATCAATATCCGCAAAGATGGGTACAGCACCACAATGCACGACCGGTGTTGCAGTTCCGATAAAACAATGCGCCGTATTGATCACATCGTCACCGGGCCCAATGCCCAGTGCAGCCAGAGCAATATGAATGGCTGCCGTTCCTGAGCTAGTAGCTATAGCATATTTAACGCCAAAAAATGAGGCAAATGCCTCCTCGAATTCTGCTACACGCGAACCCGATTGTCGGGCGTGCTTCCCCGAACGAAGCACTTGGGCGGCAGCTTCAATTTCCTCATCGTACTGTGGCCAAGCTGGTAATGGTTTTGTCCGAATAGGTTTTCCCCCATGGATAGCCAGCTTCATCGATTCGTTGTAAACGCCATTCATCGTCGGACTCCATATCTTGTAACTATTTTCTTTAGATTATAACAACTTTTTCCAATATGAACATCAATGGCAAAATAAGATATCGATGTTATAATAAATATGTTTCTAAAATAAAAGAATTATATTTCTATTTCGAAAGTAAAAAATGGAAGCTATATTTGACGAAACAAAACCGCCTCCTTTTGTAAACGAACGCCGTTCAAGAATCCTCGAAGAATTGAGACGGAAAAACATCGTAAAGGTCTCTGAGCTAAGTCAAAAATTCGGTGTCTCCGTTGTATCCATTCGTCGAGACTTGCAAGAATTGGAAGAAATGGGCTTATTGAAACGGGTTCAGGGAGGGGCAATTAATCTCCACCCGAACAACCTCACTCCGCCGCTTGCCCAACGCATGCAACAGAATAATGAAAAAAAAGAGCGGATTGGTCAACTAGCTGCCTCACTGGTTCAGCCCAACGATCGCTTGATCATTGACTCAGGTACGACTACCCTACAAGTGGCTAAACACATTGCCAAACGCATGAACGAACTTCAGAGTTTATCGGTTATTACCAGTTTCTTGCCCGTTGTGCGAGAGTTGGGTAATTGTGCCGGTGTTCACATGATTGTGTTGGGTGGGATTTACTTGCCCGGGTACGACTTAGTTGTTGGTCCCCAAACCATTGAACAACTCAAGGGATTACATGCCGAAAAGATGTTTTTAGGAACAGATGGGTTAACCTTTCAACAAGGATTAACGACCGCCAATGTCTTGGAAGCGGAAGTTGCCCGAGCCATGGTTCGTGCCTCCAGTGAAGTCATCGTCGTGACCGACTCAAGCAAGATTGGCGCTATAGGTTTGGCGACCATTATGCCCGTTGATCAAATCCACGTATTAGTCACCGACATGGACGCTCCGCCCAATTTTGTTGCTTCATTACAAGAACGCGGCGTCGATGTTCGTCTTGCATAAAGGAGATTTGCTGATGCACACAAGTGAGAGTAGAAACATTTATTCTCTAAACCCTGTTGAGATTGCGAGAGAGACTATTCAACAGGATATCGACACGTTACAAAGCCTTATCAAACATCTTGACCAAACCTTTCTGGGGGTTGCAAGGAAGATTTGCGATTGTCAAGGATTGATCTGGATCACAGCAGTAGGAACATCAGCAGCGGTGGGAATGAGGTTTGCCCATATTCTCACTTGCAGTGGGCAGCGGGCGATGTTCCTGTCGCCCTCTGAGGGGTTACATGGCCATACCAGCATATTTCGGGAAGGAGATCTCCTAATCGCCATATCTCGCGGCGGAGAGAGCCGAGAAGTGAACCAAATGATTGAAATTGCCAATAAATTGGGGATAGAAGCCATTGCGTTTGTGAGTAATCCCGATTCCCAAATGGCAAAGATGAGCAATCAAACCCTCATGATTCCATGTAACCAAGAATATGAATTGATGGGAATTTTGGCAACAACAAGCACGATTGCGTATAGCGCTATTTGTGATGCACTTTGTGCCATTGTTGCCACGGAAAAAGGATTCTCACCAAAACAGTTTGCGCAAATTCACCCGGCAGGTGCGGTAGGGAAAGCCTTGAATTCGGAACCAAAATCATAACCCGAGAACTGAGGAAATCATCATGGAGACAAAAATAATTCGCCTTATTGAGGAAATTACCGCTTGCATGGAGGAACAAGGCATTACCCGCGAGGAATTACTGGATTATTATCGCCAAATGATCGAGATCCGTTTGCTAGAAGAGCATATTGCCGATTTGCTGGGCAAAGGCGCCTTGAGAGGGGCATCTCATCTCTATGCAGGTCAGGAGGCAGTAGCAGTAGGAGCAATCGCAGCCTTGAGAGATGATGACCTGATTACTAGCACCCATCGAGGACACGGCCATGCCCATGCCCATGGGGATAAAGTTGCCAAAACGGAAGAAGCCAAGCAGGAACATTACAATAAAATGATGGCTGAAGTTCTGGGACGATGGAGTGGCTATTGCAAAGGCAAAGGCGGCTCTATGCACATAGCGGATGTTGCTCATGGAAATCTAGGCGCCACAGGGATTGTAGGAGGAAATATTCCCGTCGCTGTCGGAGCAGCTCTAGCACAAAAGCTAATGGGCACTGATCGGGTTGTCTTATGTTTTTTCGGTGACGGAGCAGCTAACACAGGCAACTTTCATGAGTCCCTAAACATGGCAAGTTTATGGGATTTGCCGCTTGTTTTCGTCGTGGAGAACAACCTATATGCCATGTCTGTTCCATGGAAAAAAGCGAGTAAACTGGAGGACATTGCAGTTCGAGCTAGCGCTTATGGTATCCCTGGCGAACTTGTGGATGGGATGGATGTCCTCGCCGTTCGCGGTGCAGTCTCAAAGGCTGTGGAACGAGCAAGAAAGGGGTCGGGTCCTACCCTCATTGAAGCAAAAACCTATCGTTATTACGGACATAGTCACTCCGATCCGCGAGTATATCGGACAAAAGATGAGGAGAAGTACTGGCGAGAGCGCGATCCGATTATCACTCTTCGTGATCATCTCATTAAGGCTGGCTTGCTAAAGCTGGAAGAGAATGAATGGATTGAGAAAAGAGCGCACCAAAAACTATTAGCTGCAATGAAGTTTAGTGAAGCATCCCCTGAGCCGCCGCCGGAAGAGGTGGATACAGACGTTTATGTACCTTTGAAAACAACCCCGCAAGATCGACACCAAGAAGCACTCCTCAGAGAAAAAGTCCGAACCGACCCATCAATCCGACAAATTTCCTATGCAGCCGCTATTCAAGAGGCCTTGCGGGAAGAAATGCGTCGCAATGAGCGGGTTTTTATATTTGGTGAAGATGTCGGCATATACGGAGGCGCTTACGGAGCTACGCGTGGATTGATCGACGAATTTGGAGAGTGGCGTGTGATTGACACGCCCATTTCGGAGGCAACCATTGGCGGAGCTGCCGTCGGCGCCGCAATGGCAGGCATGCGCCCTGTGGCAGAGATCATGTATGTGGATTTTACCCCCTTGGCTATGGATCAAATTGCCAATCAAGGAGCAAAAAATCGCTACATGTTTGGAGGAAAAACCATTGTACCCATGGTGATCCGCACCGAAGGGGGCGCAGGGCGGGCAATCGCTGCTCACCATTCTCAGAGTTTAGAAGCGCTGTGGACCCATTTTCCGGGAATTTATGTTGTAATGCCTGCAACACCCTATGATGTCAAAGGGCTATTGAAAGCTGCCATAAGAGATGACAATCCAGTCATGTTTATTGAACACAAAATGCTTTATAAAGAAAAGGGACCTGTACCAGAAGAAGAGTACATTATTCCGCTGGGGATGGCTGATATAAAGCGAAAAGGTCGCCATGTAACGTTAGTTACCTACTCTCGAATGGTATTGCGAGCTCTAGAAGCAGCTAAAATCCTCGATCAAGAGGGGATTGACGTCGAAGTAATTGACCTACGCTGTTTGAAACCTCTAGATATTGAGACGGTCGTCCAATCGGTCAAGAAGACAGGGCGGTTTGTAGGTGTTACAGAGGCTTACGAAAATACCAGTTTTATCAATGAAATAATGGCTCAGGTCAACGAATTGGCGTTTGATTGGTTAGATGCCCCAATGATCAGGGTTGCTGCTCGGAATGTGCCGGTGCCCAGAGCAGAAATTCTCGAAGACCAAGCGATTCCCAACGTCGCACGCATTTGCCAAGCATGCAGAAAGGTCATGGAGTGATGGCTGTAGAGGTTTATATTCAAAAGTTTGGACAGACGGTAGAAGAAGTCACTCTCGTTGAATGGTTGGTAGAAGACGGAGCGAAAGTTGAAGTCGGGGATGAACTCTTGCGGGTGGAAACAGATAAGGCGATCTTTAGCGTCGAAGCAAATCATGCAGGGTATTTGCATAAAGGACCTTATCGAGCCGGTGATGTTTTGCCGGTTTTGTCCATTGTTGCAGTAATTGGAGATAAAAATGAACAATTTCCGCTCTCCCAGTCAAAAGCTCAAACCAATCTTGACTCTTCTTTGAGTAAACAAGTGAACTTAGATAGAGTTAAAATGGCAGAGCAGAATGAAGATGACTACCAAAGAATCTTTGTTTCACCGCGGGCGCGCCAATTAATCCGTCAAAAAAATATCCCTCTCGATAAGATCGTTCCTACCGGTGGAGGAGGAAAACGGATCATCGAGCAAGATGTCATAACTGCTTTGAAACAAATGCCGAAACTTACCCCTCTGGCGCGGCGAATCGCTGACGCTGAAGGCGTGGACCTGAGATCACTCGACTCGGGAGACAATTGGGTTACCAAAGAAGACGTCATTCGTGCTAAAGATCAAAAACTAGGTGAAACTTTAACAACCCAAGAAGGTATTCATAATGAGCCATTTGAGACGATCCCTATTCAAGGAATTCGCAGGATTATATTTAAGCACATGGCAGAGAGTGTGCATTCAACTGCACGAGTAACCTTGACTATCGAAGTGGATGCGGTTGAATTGGTCACCCTAAGAAACCGATTGAAAGAGCGTTATTCAGAGCACTGGGGGTTTTCACCTAGTTACCTTGACCTCATCGGTAAGATAGTGGTCGGTGTGCTCCGAAAATATCCTTATATGAACGCTCGCTTAAATCAAGATACCCTTGAAATCTATCATACAGTGAATTTAGGAATTGCGGTTGATACCGATCGAGGGTTGATCGTTCCAGTTATCAAGAATGCCGAAAAACTATCTCTCAGACATTTTGGCGAAAAATTGCGTCAGCTAGCAAGTGCTGCGCGCAAGGGGAGTATCTCCCCTGATCTTCTAAAGGGAGGCACATTTACAATTACAAATTTAGGTCAATATGAGATCGACGCCTTTACCCCGGTAATTAATACCCCTGAGATCGCTATTCTCGGCGTCGGACAAATCGCAGATCGGATTGTTCCCTATAAGGGACAAATTGTCATCCATCCTGCGATGACCTTATCACTCGTTTTTGACCATCGGTTAGTTGATGGAGCACCTGCGGCAAGGTTTCTCCAAGAAGTTAAGCACCTGATCGAAGATCCAACTCTGTGGTTAATTGAGAGCCTTGGTGATGAGGAACCTTAGGAAGAAGATGGTTCTCGTTCCGTGAGATGGGCAACTACACCGCCTGGGTGGCCATGTAAAAATTGTTGATCAGAGTATCCCTTGAGTTTCCAGACAGCAAAGACCAAGGCATCGCATAAAGCCGCACTCACCAAAGAACTGCCCACTCCCATCAATCCGTTATAAGGATCAATATCCTCCGGTGTCTGAACGGCCAAAACAACCCTGCTGAGCTTACCCAACGAGGATTGTGGATGAGCCGTGATAGCAAGGATGGGTGCGCCTTTTGTGAAAGCAATTTTCGCCAATTGGGTAGTCTCGGCTGTTTCTCCCGATTTCGACAAGATGACCAGAACATCCGTGGGCTTAATCGCACCTGAACTTCCATGTAAGCTATCACCCGCGTGGAGGAAAAGCGCCGCACAGCCCACATTGCATAAAAGATGAGCAAGGCGCCGCGCAATCATCCCTGTTGTCCCAACTCCAGATGTAATCACATGTCCTCGACAATTGACCAACAAGTCAACAGCTCTTGAAAATGAGCTATCCAATGCGTGGGAGAGTGCAAGAATGGCTGCGCTCTCTTTTTCCAAGATTTGTTTCCCAATCAATAAGTTATCTTGATCTTCTTGAGAAGTGTCCATTTCACGGTTCTATTTGACACCATTGCAAAATGAATTCACCCAGCACTCGCAGAACGTCCATCACCGAGTCGATTTCCACGTATTCATCGGTGCTGTGGATTGCTCCACCGGCGGGACCAAATAATACACTTGGGCTTTGGGCATATAGAACCGGAAGACGCAGGTCAGATCCTCCACCACCAACAACTTGAGGGGTGATTCCCAAGTTTTTTTGGGTTATCGTGGTTAGTAAGCGGACTAATTCATGATTCGGATCGGTTAATCCAGCTTCGTATCTCAGCCCAAACCACTCCACAGTTGGTGGATGCTGACGCATCCATTCATCCTGCCGAGCTACCTCATAAATGAATGAGGAAAATTGTTGGCAAATCTGGTCAATATCCTCGCCCGGTAAACATTCGATGCTTCCTTCCATTACGCACTGAGCTGGCAAGGTCGATGGCCAGTTTCCAGCATAAATTTTACAAATTGCTGCAGGAATTTTGGTTGGGTCGTGTGCATACAAAGGCGAATCGGCTTGGGAAGCACGCCATAAGGCATAGTCCTTCACGGCTTGGAATAATGTCATAGCTTTGTCAATTGCATTTGGAATTGAATACTGGTATTCTATCCCCCCTTCAACACCAGGCACGATGATCCGAAAAAAGTGAGCTCCGCGGGAAGAGATCACCAGATAGTTTGGGCTAGTAGGCTCTAAAAAAACGGTAGCATCACTGCGATAACCACGAGTAATACAGGCTAAAGTTCCATTACCTCCATTTTCCTCATCAACGACAAACTGGAGCTGTAAGTTACCTTTTAGCTTAATCTGTAAATCTCTGATAACCTTTGCCAATACCATCATAATTGCTAACCCGGCTTTCATATCGACAGATCCACGGCCGTATACACGATGGTTATCGATCGCTCCACTAAACGGATCAGTGTGCTTCCACACTCCCGCTGGATCAGCAGGAACGACATCCATGTGACCGTTTAGGGTGAGTGACCGCCCTCCACCTTGACCTTTTATCATCACGACCATATTCTTGCGCTCGGTATAGTCATAGTCCACTGGTACAAAAGCTGGATGATGGCTCAGTTCTTGAACAAGAGGTTCCCAAACATCAACAGAGAACTCCATCACGGAGAAGAAATGCTCAATATAATTTTGGACTCCGCTTTCATCATTAACCGAAGGGATTCTCACTAAATCCGAGATCAAATGAGTGACCCTTTCCCTCTCTTCTACAAGCGCAGCTTGAAATCGTCCTACAACGGATTGGTTCATCATCATGCTTTGAAAAGTCTTAGTCAAATTGTACGGGTGACTTTTTTCAAACTGCGCGGTTTATCGGGATCGTTGCCTCGTGCTAGAGTCAGGCTCAAGGCCAATAACTGTCCGGGTACAACCGCTACAATTGGCGATAACCATTCAGGCATTTCAGCGGGAAGAGGAAGAAAGCGGTGGCTTTCTCCCGATAAGGCAAGGTCATTGCTCAGGATAATGGTTTCAGCGCCTAGGCCCTTCACTTCATGGATCAAGGCTTTCATCGTGTCAAAAGTTTTCCCTGTAGGGGCAAGAGCTATCAGTGGGAACCCTTCTTCAACAAGTGCAATCGGCCCATGCTTAAAATCTGCTGCCGAATAAGGATCAGCACTAATGTAAGCAAGCTCTTTGATCTTGAGAGCAATCTCGTGGGTTGTACAATAGGTGAAGCCGCGTCCAACAATCAGGATACGATCGTGTGATTTGATCTCCGCCGCGATTTCTCTCACTTTGGCATGAACGCCCAATACCTCTCGGACATAAGAAGGTATAGGGGCTATATCTTGGATAAGTTGGGGATCGTCGAGCCACTCTGCGGTAAGAGATGCAACTGCCATTAGTTGCGCCGTATGGGTCTTACTTGCCGCTACAGCTTTCTCCTCTCCACAATTCAGCGGTAGGATCATGTCTGCATGTTGGACCATAGGTGAATCAATGCGATTGACAATGACTAACGTAGAGCATTTCTGACTTTTTGCCTCGTCCATAACTGCTAGAACATCCGGCGACTCTCCAGACTGGGAGATGCCGATCACCAATCCCTGACGCATTAGCGGTGGTTGTTTGTAAAGCGTATATAGGGAGGGGATGGCAAGCCCGACAGGAATTCTCAGATATGCGCTGAGAAGATATTTTGCATAAATTGCAGCATTATCTGAGGTTCCGCGGGCAGCAATGAGGATAAATTTTGGGTCAAGTCTTCGGAGAAAAGATGCAATTGCCCTCAACTCGCTTCGATTCTGCTCAAGGAAATTGGAAAGCACATGGGGTTGTTCGTAAATTTCCTTTTCAAATTGACTAGTCATCGACAAACCTCTGCTTATGAAATCGTCATTGTAAAGTGTTCAAGATATCCTCAAAGACCGTCATTACCTGCTCGGCTTCGGATTGGGTAATATTCAAAGGAGGTTTAATCTTAATGATATTTCCTAATCCCAAGTATCGGGATTCGCCAAAGATCACACCTCGTTTAAGCCCTTCAGCGACAAATCTTTCTGCTTCTTTACAGGCTGGTTCTTTCGTTACACGGTCTTTAACCAGTTCAACACCGATCATTAATCCAATTGCGCGAACATCGCCGATCAGCTCGTACTTTTGTTTCAACTCGTCAAGACGCCTTACAAAAAATTCACCAATTTTGCGCACATTTTCGAAGAGGTTTTCCTCTTCTATCACTTCAATGGTTGCTAGGGCTGCTGTCATGGAGACAGGGAAATGGGCAAACGTGAAGGAGTGATCTCCAGGAGCAAAACCACTTAAGCGTTCATCATAGATAACTCCAAATAAGGGAAAGCCTCCTCCAACGCCTTTGCCAAAGACTAAGATATCTGGAGTGACATTGTAATAATCCGCTGCGAACCAGGTTCCTAATCGTCCAAACCCGGTTTGAATTTCGTCAAAAATCAACAACATATTCAAATCATCACATAGCTTGCGAATTGCCCCAAAATAATCAGGAGGGAAACAGATCATTCCACCATTGCCTTGAAAGGGTTCCATCATCAACGCCACAGGTGGCTCGGAAGCACCCCTTAGGATCATATCTCTGGCAACTTCTACACAGGCAAGTTGACAAGATGGATAGGTTAATTTCAGAGGACACCGATAGCAATAGGCTTGCGGTATGCGAATGATCGGCGGTGAGAAGAAAGTGAAACGATTGTTAGGATGCGGCCAACTAAAATTAATCATTGCTAAAGAGCGACCGTGATAAGCATCCATGAGGGTGACAAACGTATTGCCGCTCCGATTGCGAAGAGCAAGCTTGACGGCGCCTTCGTTTGCATCTGAACCAGATAAAGCATAAGTCACTTTTTTCAGATTACCCGGCGCTAGTTCGGTGAGTTTTTTTGATAACAACAATTTGGGTATTGTGCCAAAACTCGTGCGAATATGAGTGTACTTCTTTATCTGTTCGCAAACCGCAGAGATTACCTTGGGATGGGAATAACCTACACTCAAGCTCCACGCTTGGGCTGTACAATCAATATACGCTTTTCCTTCAAGATCATAAAGCGTGGAACCTTTTCCATGTGATACAACGATCGGTATCGCTGAGCCGACGCCACCCCCCCCTAAGGCTTTCCAACCGGCTTCTAAATCTTCTGCTCTTATAGTTTCAAACATGAATGGTTTCTCCTGTCTCATGAAAAATGCTCTGATGCTTAAGGAAAGTTTCTCGAAAATCATCGTGGAGCATACGAAATGCTTGATAGCCCCGTTCATAAGCATCACGTTGACCTTCATCCGGGATGGTGGTCTCCCGAACAGAAACCCAAGATTCGACTAATTCTTTGAAATCCTTGAAGGTTCCAATTGCAAGCCCAGCAACATACGCTGCGCCAATTGTGCCTTCGGAGTTGGGGACATAGTCCTGCCCGATTCCAAGAATGTCAGAGACAATTTGCCTCCACAATTGACTTTTCGCCCCTCCCCCCGTGGCAACCAGACGGCGAAAAAAATAACCTTGTGGATAAGTGGATTCCAAACCATAGCGTATCGAATAGCCCCAAGCCTCAAGGATAGCACGATAGAAGTGCGCTTTCTGATGATGGGCGCGAATGCCGAAATAGACACCGCTTGCATAGGGATTATCAACCGGTCTCCTTTGCCCATAGAGGTAGGGTAAAAAGGTCAATCCTTCGCACCCCGCTGGTACGTTTTGAGCGATTTTGTCCAATCGAGCGTAAGCATTCAACCCACCTTCTTTTCCGTATTGATCGATCTCTACTTCACCAAATTGGTCGGTAAACCAGCGAACCGCCTCTCCTGTTGATAAACAGTAGGCTGGGTAATCATATAAATACCCCTCCTGAATTTTTCCGCCGCGTTCAGCAATTGGAAAAGGCTTAAAAGCCGCATTCAGAGCATCGTCTTTCATAACAGGCATCACCCCGGCTGACCCATAATAAACAATTGCCTCATCGGTTTTGGTAACCCCTGCGCTGAGCATAGAACCAAATAAATCCGGCATTCCTGCAATCACGGGAGTCCCGCAACGAAGCCCACTTAATTCCGCTGCTGTCCTCGTTACCTCACCAACGATCGTTGCCGGAGGATAGACTTGAGGCAGGATTTCTGCCGGGACACCGAGTGAGTTGCAAACAGATACCCGCCACGAAGCGTTGGGAGCTTCAAAGATCGCCCCATACAAACCAGCCGTGATGGTATCTGTGACATAAGCACCCGACAACTTGTAAATGAGATAATGCGGAGCATCAAAGAACATCTTCATCCGCTGCGCTTTTTCGGGCTCATGACGGAGAAACCAGACCAGCTTTGGCGTCAGCTCTTCGCAGGACAAGCAAAGGTTAAAACGACGATTGATTTCATTAACTTCTGCAAAAGATCGACTGTCCGAATATAAGATCGCTCCTGATAGAGGAGTGCCATTCTCATCTGTTGGACCCATAGCAGGATACAACCCACAAATTCCAATAGCGAGGATGCGATCTGAGGGATAAGGAAATTGATTGAGCAATTTTCGGATTGCCACTAACGAGCCTTGCCACCAGTTTTGATCCATGTCATGTTCTACCCACCCCGGGCGAGGATAAGTTGTCTCATAAGGTTCGAAAGCATAGAAGGTTACCTTGCCATCCAGAGAGGAGAGGGACGCCTTGACCCCTTGTGTACCTACATCCACGCCAAGTAAAAACTGGTCACTCTTCACTAAATCATCCCCACTTTCCATAGCGCCATAGCCACGAAAGCAAAAAGCAAGCCTCCAATAAAGAAAGCAATCAAACCTTTATCTAACCAAGATAGATTTAAGTCCCGTAAGGGGGTGACCTTTCCCGACCCAAACCCGCGTACTTGAGTTGCAATGGTTACTTGTTCGACAATCATGGCTGTACGCCGCATAAGGGGGTTAGCTAGAGGTAAAGACCGTTTGAAGACCTTGACTAAATTAAGGGTTCGTAAGTGCCAGCCACGTAGCTTTTGAGCGTCTTGTATTTGGCTAATGATTGAAGCCATATACGGGATAAACTTATAGGTAATCTGCACAACAAAAACAATGGATGGTGGTGTTTTGAGGGCATAAAGCGTATTGGCTATATCGCTAATCGGTGTGGTGTAGAGGAAAACAATTGCCCAGGTAACCACAGTGGCAAAGCGACAAACGCGACCCGCCAACCAATACAAACTTCCATAAGTTAACCCAAGTCTTTCGAGGCCCAAAAACGGGACGTTAACGGTTAGAATACCAGTTGCAGCCCATTCGGGATCGAGGACTTTGAAATATTCCGGCCTTGCCTGGGCTATCGTGCTGCGCACAGTCGGGAACCAGGTCAAAGCTAAGGCAAACACAATAAAAAGGAATAACTTTGCAGGCACCCTTGCAATGTAGGCTAAAACAAATCCAACGAGAAGCAATGGCAGCAAGTAACGTATATCCAACCACAACCCAGACAAAATCACGATGACCAAGAAAACCACCATTTTGGTGAAGGGGTGGAGTGTTTTATGTAGGAAACTTGTTCCTTGGCGATAGGCAAAGACGGTATCCATAAACTATGCTCCGTGAGGTTTGTTCTTAACACTAAAGTCAACGATTGCCACCATTTCATCTACGGTCAGAACATCTTTTGGGCACTCAAATTCTTTGCTTAAAGCCTGACCAAGACGGGTGATTTGCGGCGGCAATATATCCGCTTCGAGAAGTTTTTCATCTTGGGCAAATACTTCTCGAGGAGTACCATCCATAATTAAATTGCCCTTAGACATAACCATCACTCGATCACAGTGATTGCCGACCGTCTTCATGTTATGGGTGATAATCACAATTGTCTTTCCCATTTCGTCCCTGAGCATCCGTAAGCTTTGCATCATCTTAACTTCCCCCTGCTCATCTAAACCGGTCGTTGGCTCATCAATCAACAAAACATCGGGTTGAAGCGGCAGGATACAGCTTATCGAGAGATAGGTCTTAAGATCTTCATCTAAGCCGAAAATATACCGATCCTTATGGGCTTCTAAATCAAAAACCTTCATTGCTTCCTCAGTTAACCGTTTGACCTCGTCTTCGGGCAAATCAATCATGCGCGGCGCAAAGGCGATTTCATCCCAAATTGTCTCAGCAAACAACTGATCATCCGGATTCTGAAAGACATAATTGATCATGCGGATAATTTTGTCCAGCCGCATTTTCTTAATATCGACACCCTTCACTTTCAAAACCGAGTCTTTATTGGTGGGCTTGAGCAGCCCAACGAGATGCCGAGCTAAGGTTGTCTTACCTGACCCATTTTGACCAATAATACCAACGATCTGCCGTTCAGGTATTTTGAATGACACACCTTTTAGTGCATGAACCTGGGGATTATAAAAATGATGAACGTTCTCGACTTCGACAACGGGCGGGCCGAAATGATTAATTTGCTGAGTGCGAAAATCGGGAGGACGCACCAATCTTTTCACTCCCAATTGGCGCAGCTTTTCTGCCAGTAACCTTTCCCCCTCCTCGAGGGTAATAGGAATGCGCTCAAAACTTATCCCTTGTTCTTTCAGTTTCAGAAATAATTCAGTAACTTGAGGACGTCCAACCCCAATTTGATTGATCCGCTCATCTTGTAAAACTGTAGCAGGATCTCCATCTAAAAGGATCTTACCTTGATCAATGGCTATGATTCGATCCACCACTTCTGCCACTGCCTCGATATCCGCCCCTGACTCTGTGGTTATACTGGTGGTGCCGGAGCGACGGGTCACTTGTTTTAAGATATTCATGACCCGTTGCTTACCGAGAGGGTCTAACATAGAGACCGGCTCGTCAAATGCCATGATTTTGGGTTCCATAGCGAGAATACCCGCAATGGCTAGACACTGTTGTTCGCCACCGGAAATGTCATTGGGATTACGATCCACCAGATGTTCTAGTTCTGCAGCACGAATGGCATCAGCTACCCGGCGAAAGATTTCGTCACGGGGTAAACCAAGGTTAGCCGGTCCGAAAGCCACATCATCGCCGACAGTTAAGGAAAATATTTGAACTTCTGGATTCTGCAATACAATACCAACGTGACGTGCTAACTGGTTGACATCGTATTGACGAGTGTTCAAGCCATCGACAATCATGTCGCCTTGCTGGTACCCTAAGTCAACCTTTGGGACCAGACCGTTCAGCGATTTTACCAAAGTGCTTTTACCTGCACCAGCGCGACCAATAATGCCCACAACACTGGCATCTTCAACCTCGAAGGATAAATTAGACAGGGCATTTTCTCCTTCTGCTTGGTGAAGATACCGAAACGAAAAATCCTTTGCTTCAATTGACTTCATAGTAATTCCTTGTAAGGGTGATGGCACCAATTTGGAAGCTAGCGAGAGAAGCAATTCTTTTGCCTCTCTCGCTGTTCATAATTGTTGGCGTTAGGCACCTATTTCATTGCATCAAGCCTTGGTTTGTCCTCTTCCCGAAGTCATGGCACGCCGAGCAGCTTCACCCGCTAGCAAACCAACTGGGACAAAGACAATCCCACTCAGCCACCAGTAGGGAATCCCAAAGAAAGTGCCCGCTCCGGGGATGACCCAATCGTTCAGCACGGCTAGAATCGCTGCTTCTCGAGTATTCATAATCCAATAGGTCATCATCCACCAAATTTGGTGAATGGGCTCACCGAGGATCCAAGCAATGAAAAACTGTCGCCAGAAAGGTTTATCGCCGCGATCATGGACAAAGCGGAAATATACCCACCCGAAGTAAGCCCAAATTGAGGCATCAATCAAGGTATAGGGCAGAAGCGATAGAGCTCCAGCGGATACACCCCCCACCCAAACCGGGTTGATGAGTACGCGAGCGATAATTTGTCCAACGAACAAACCGAAGAAGGAAACAATGCCTCCGAACAGAGAGGCAGAGGCAGCAATGATCATGGCTTGCAGGTCAATACCACCCAAGTCTCCCAATCCTGCAGCAGCAAATAAGGCCCCCACGATGCCGATCGCGACCAGCGAATAGGGTGAAAAGACCGCCACTTTCATTCCTTGGATATATCTGCCAGCCATGGCAAGCCAATCGGGACGACGGGCAAATTTATACATCCAATAAGCACCAAATGGCAGACAAAAAACAAAGGCGAAAATATAGAGCAAGACAATCCGTTGTGGTGATTCAGACACTCCCATGCCCGTTCCCAGCGGGTTCATAATGAGAAATGCCAGGATAAAAATCACCAAGCCAACTATCATAATGATTAAGCCGGAGCGTTCGTTATAAAATCCTTTGCTCTCATCCATCTTTCTCTTCCTTTCTATGGTTTAGGATAAATTCGGAACATTGCTTCAACTCTTGCAAGGATTGGATATGACCGGTCGATAGGCACTCTCCTTTCTACTATACGCAACCTGAATATTAAGTCTGCAACCTACACCTAGCACAGGTGTTCGATCACCTAAAATCGCAGCCGAGATACCATCTGTTCAATAAAACGCTCACTGATCGGCACTTTGTTTAGGATCGAATATCGCCGACCGAAATTTGACTGGTACCAATTAAGTGTAGATAAAATCCTGACGAATTCATCCTTGGAAAGTCCGATGTCCGCTGGTTGCCATAAGATGCCAGTGCGGTTATATAGAGTTTCGAGAATTTCGGGGTCATTTTCTTGTAAATTCGCCATGACCCAACTGCCTAAAGCGACCAATTCGCCATGTAAAAAAGATTTGCGAGTTTGATACTCGGCATTATAGGCAAAGGTATGATCGGATGCCTCTTGAGGGCGGCTGCTTCCAAAGCGACGACAAATGATGCTGATTTCCTCAAAGGCTTTCATCACCGTCTGAATTCCAGCAGGTGTGACCTCGCGAATCTGCTCGGCGTTTTGGGCGACTTGATTGATCCAAAATTGCATCTGATTGGCTAATTCGGGGTCATAGGCTTCGCCAGTATTCTCATGAGCAAAACGCCAATCCCACAATGCAACGTGAGCACAGAGAATATCACCCACCCCCGATCGGTTTAAGCGCGGTGGAGCTGATTGAATGAGGGGATAGTCAATCCAAACATCTCGCGGCACAATATAGCCCACATAGGTCACATGACCTCCCGCTCTGACAGCCACACTTTTCGTAACTGAAGCATCAACCGAAGTAATCGAGACAAATAAGTCCACTGGCAGATGGCGTTTCCAGGCGATGAATTTTGCCGCATCCTGAGCGACCCCACCACCCAATCCCACAATCAATGATGCTTGAGGTAGATTTGCCTCAAGAGCTTCGAGCTGATACCAATCTAAACCTCCAACGAAGGTAACCGCTGAAGGGGGACAAGCCAAGCGGTCTCTAACTCTATCCCACAATTCCGCCGCCGTGATGAGGATGTAGTCATCTTCTTGAGGATGATAGTTCTCAAGCAACTGATCGCCATAATGGAGCGTAGGCACTTTAAAGCCATAAGGCTCTTGCTTCTGCTTTGGGATATCAAAGACCTGATAGATTGGGCTTTTTTCAATTTTCCATACTTCATCGAGTATCCCGCGCGCTTGGTTGAAATTTCTCACCAACAAATTTGCCATCAGAGCTTGGAGCGCCTTTTGACGATTGCCTTCGGCAATAGCTTCAGCGGCGAGCATTTCATAAGCACAATTTTGCGATGTGAGAGCTTGAACGAATTGAGGAAGATGAGCGGGTCGCGCTCCCGCAATCCGTCCGTTCTCGATTTTTAC
>CALFWB010000025.1 GCA_937928795.1 uncultured Anaerolineales bacterium | reverse complement strand
ATAAGGAGGTACAATGTTGCAGCTTCGTGTCGGTTACATCGGTTTGGGCTTGATGGGCAAGTCCATTGCCCGCAACATTCTGAAAGCCGGTTTTCCCCTTGTCGTTCACAATCGCAGTCGGGCTGCTGTGGAGGAATTGGTTGCCGAGGGGGCAAAAGCTGCTTTTTCTCCGAAGGAGGTGGCAGAGCAGGTGGATGTGGTTTTTACCAATCTTCCTGATACGCCCGATGTCGAGTTGGTCGTATTGGGGAAGGATGGGATTATAGAAGGCGCTCATTCGGGCTTGATCTATGTGGATAACTCTACCATTAAGCCGGCAGCGGCGCGCTTGATTGCGGAGCGGTTGGCAGAGAAAGGAGTGCTGGCACTGGATGCCCCGGTCAGCGGCGGGGATATTGGCGCTCGGCAAGGCACTTTGGCGATTATGGTTGGCGGGCCCGCAGAGGCATTGGAAAAGGTCCGCCCGATTTTTGAAGCCATGGGAAAGACGATTACCCATGTGGGCGACGCTGGCGCAGGACAGATTGCCAAGGCAGCTAATCAAATTATGGTGGCAGCTCAAATGGTGGCGATGGGGGAATTGTTGATCTTTGCCAAAAAAGCCGGCGCCGACCCTCAAAAAGTGGTTGAAGCCATTAAGGGTGGCGCAGCCCAGTGCTGGACGTTGGACGTCAAGCCACCGCGCTTGTTTGCCGGCAACCGACAGCCAGGCTTTAAGGCGTATATGCAAACCAAAGATTTGGATATCGTCATCGAAACCGCCCGTCAATATGGCATTCCCTTGCCGAGCACAGCCGTTCACACCCAGCTCTATCACGCCATGTTGGAGATGGGAATGCGCGAATTGGATAACTCGGCTGTGATCGGTGTGATTGAGCATTTGGCAAATCTGCAGTTGTTGGACGAAGATGGCGGAACAAAGGCGTAAATTCATTGCCCCTTTGACCTGGCGGGATGGGCGCGATGGGCTAATAATTTTGGCGGGTGTGTTATTGCAAGCTCTGGCGATGCGTTTGTTCCTCATCCCCGCTCGTTTGGCATCGGGGGGAGTGGCTGGCTTAGCTCAAATCATCAATTACTATACGGGATGGCCAATTGGGGTGATGGTGGTCATCGGTAATATCCCGCTTTTTCTGTTGGGTTGGCGCTATTTAGGTGGATTGCGCTTTGCATTGCGAACCGTCTTTGCCGTTGGGGCTTTCTCATTTTTGGTAGATGTCCTCGCCTTTTTTTTGCCATCAGGAGGCATCACGCCGGATTTGAATCTCAATGCGCTTTATGGAGGTGTGATCAGCGGCATTGGTTTTGGCTTGGTATATCGAGGACAGGGGACCAGTGGCGGGAGTGACATCTTAGCGCGCATCCTCAACCATCGTTGGGGGATTTCCCTCTCGCAGTCTTACATGCTCACCGATGCCCTGATCATGTTTTTAGCGGGCATCTCCTTCAGTTGGGAAAATGCTTTGTATGCGATTGTCATGTTGTATATCAGCGGGGTAGCTGCCGAGGTAACGTTAGAAGGCTCTAACGTTACCCGCACGGCAATGATCATCAGCGAACGGCCTGAAGAAATTCGTCAAAAAATCCTCTATGAGATGGAACGTGGCGTTACCTTGTTGCCAGCCGAGGGCGGCTTTAGCGCCCGCCCGAAAACCGTGCTATACTGTGTCGTTAGCCGTTCGGAGATCGCCCAGATCAAAGCTCTGGTGCGCGCCGCCGATCCAGATGCCTTTATGGTTATCGGACAGGCTAATGAAGTTTTTGGGGAAGGGTTCAAGCCCTGGGTTGAGCGAACGCCCTGAGCGATAGCAAAGATCAGGGACAAGACCAAGAATCATCTACTTCGTCTTGACACACGCCAAGCGAAACATTTTGGGTTGTTGATCGTATAGAAAGAAGGATGAAATAATGAAAGCGACAGTTCAAGGCGAAGGCAGCAAAGAACAAGAACTGCTATGGATTCGGTCTGCTCTTTTGGGCGATAGCGAAGCCTTTGTGCAATTGATTGAGCTCTATCAGCGCTCTGTGTACAACCTTTGTTATCGCATGTTGGGCAATGCCGAGGATGCGGAGGATGCCGCCCAAGAAACCTTCCTGCGGGCATTTCACTCTTTACGCAAATTCGATCAACAACGCTCATTTGCCACTTGGTTGCTTTCGATTGCAGCCCATTATTGTATCGATCAAATTCGGAAACGGAAAATGACCGTCTTTTCTCTAGAAGATGTACCGGACATCGAATTTGCGGGTCATGACCCACTTCCTGAGACGACCATTAGCTTGCGCGAGGACCAACAGCGCATCCAACAACTGCTTAAGACATTATCCGAGCTCGATCGGGCGACCGTGGTCTTATATTATTGGTACGATTTTTCTTACGAAGAAATCGCCCAAACCCTCTCGCTAACCGTGAGCGCCGTCAAGAGCCGTTTGCATCGCGCTCGGCGAGCCTTGGCACAAAGCTGGCTGGAGAAATACCCAACAACGTTTGGAGAGGTAGAAAGGAAGGGATATGAATCACCGGTTTTTTGAGGAACGCTTGTTTGCCGATGAGCCTCTGCCGCCAGAAGAACAACTTCTGCTAGAGGAGCACTTACAGAGCTGCGATCGGTGTCGGGCGTTGCGCGCTGCTTGGCAAGAAACCCAAATAGAACTTCGCTTGGCGCAATGGGTGGCTCCACGCCAAGGATTTAGCCAGCGTTGGCGGGAACACTATCTGCACAGGAATGCTCAAGCTCAACAACGAAGAGCTTTGCTTGTCTTTTTGATTAACTCGTTCTTGGCAGCCGTTTTTGCCTTACCTTTCTATCTCCTTGTTGCCTTTCCCTCTCAACCGCTATGGATGCGACTGGTGATCGCTCTCTATAACCTCAGCGCCCTCATCCCGCTTGTGGACGGCATTTCGACTTTTGTGGTGACCGTGTTCCGAGCGTTGGCAGAGGTTGTGACTCCCGCAATGCAAATTTCGCTGGGTGTCGCCTTTATGGGGGTGACGATCATCTGGCTGGCAATGTTGCGCAAGTTCAGTTTTGGAAGGTTAGGGACTCAATGAAACGAAGGTTGCTTTTTGCCTTTCTCGCAGTTCTCCTGTTCACTTTGGGCAATCCGTTTGGAGCACTGGCTGGAGGGTTGAGGGAGAGCAAGGTGGTATTCGGAGGGGAGTTTACCCTTGAAGAGGGTGAAATCCTTGAGGGGGATTTGGTTGTCTTTGGAGGAGTTGCAGAGCTGAAGCAGGGGTCATCTATCAAAGGGAATATTGCCTTCTTTGGGGGTAATTTGACTTGTTCTGGCGAGGTGGCTGGCGATATTGTCGGCTTTGGCGGGGAAATCGCCTTGCAACCAACAGCTCAGGTGCTGGGTGATGTGATTCTGTTTGGGTCGGACTACGAGGAACGAGAGGGGGCTAGAGTCGCAGGGCAGATCATGCGCTTTGAGTCGATCCGTCCCTTTGCTGCGGTTTATCCTTTCCGAATCGAAGTGCCTAACCTGGATTGGCTTGCCCGCAGTTGGATGAAATGGGGCGGCTTTTTCTTCCGTCTCTTTGCTTGGAGCGCTCTAGCCATCCTTGTCGGGCTTTTATTCCCTAAACCGTTGGAGCGCATGGCAAACGCAGTGCGTGATCAAGTCGTCATCGCCGGCAGCGTGGGGTTGTTTTCGGTGGTGGTTGTCACGGTGGGGATCATCTTGTTAGCGGTAACCCTGATCTTAATTCCGGTCGCTTTTCTGGGCTTTATTTTAGCTGTTTTAGGGTGGTTCTTGGGCATCCTTGCGATTGGCTTGGAAACGGGGCGGCGTCTGGCAGATTTACTCAAGCAAAGCTGGTCTTTGCCGATCTCGGCTGGGGTGGGTACGTTTATCTTAACTTTGGTCTTGAATAGTGTTTCTGCCCTCGTCCCTTGTATCGGGTGGATTATCCCCTTTAGTGTGGGGTTGATCGGTTTTGGGGCGGTTGTCCTCACTCAATTTGGAATTAAGGAGATGACCCTATGAGTTGCTATGGGGTTCAGATAATTTTATGATGGTAATTTGAGAATTTTATTGATGAGGAGTATGAAATGGCTGATGTGATCGAGTATCGAATCTACGGTGAAGAACTGCAGTTGGTGGAAGTTATTTTGGATCC
This sequence comes from uncultured Anaerolineales bacterium, assembly GCA_937928795.1. Lineage (GTDB taxonomy): Bacteria > Chloroflexota > Anaerolineae > Anaerolineales > UBA4823 > NAK19. The sequence goes on along the minus strand of CALFWB010000025.1, from coordinate 38,043 downwards.
AGGTGAAGGGGTGCAAGCCGAAGCCGGAACAATGACCTATATGGAAAATGGCATCCAAATGCAAACCACCACTGGAGGTGGCCTTCTCAAGGGGCTTAAGCGCGTCCTCACAGGCGAAAGTTTCTTTGTGACCACATTTCACAACACCGATAGCAAACCGCGTTGTGTGGCTTTTGCAGCCCCCTATCCGGGCAGTATTGTGCCTTTCGATTTAGACCAATTTCGCGGTGAGGTGCTCTGCCAAAAGGACTCCTTTTTAGCAGCGGCGCAGGGAACCGAGATTGAGGTTGCCTTTACAAAGAAAATTGGGGCTGGCTTGTTTGGTGGTGAGGGCTTTATCTTACAGCGTCTAAAAGGGGATGGAATGGTGTTTGTCCACGCCGGCGGAACCGTGGTCGAGAAGGACTTGGCTGCTGGAGAGTCATTGCGAGTGGATACTGGCTGTATTGTCGCTTTTGCCACCACGGTGGATTATGACATCCAATTTGTAGGCGGATTCAAAAATGCCCTTTTCGGCGGCGAGGGTTTGTTCTTGGCTCGCCTGACCGGACCCGGCAAGGTCTATTTGCAAAGCCTGCCTTTTGCTCGCTTGGTGGATCGGATTAAGCGCGGCCTCTCCCTCTCCGCCCGAGGTGACGAACAATCTGGGGTGGCCGGAATGGGAGGACAAATTCTCAAAGGCTTGATCAGCGGCAGTTGAGGATCAGGTTACTGAAGAAAGAGCAAACGCAGAGACACAGCAAGTTGTGATAGTTCAGCCTTCTCCCTGCGCAGAAGGGGATAAGCAAGGAGAGGGCCTCTCTTTTTGCTAAGACTAGCCAGAAGGGTTTAGGTATAACCTAGCCATTTAAGGTAGGTGTCGTTTTTGCGCCAGTTCTTTTGGACTTTGACGTGTAAGTTCAGGAAGACTTTGCGACCGCTCATCGCTTCAATCTCTTGTCGCGCTTGGGTGCCAATTTTTTTGATCATATTTCCCCCTGCACCGATGACGATTGCCTTGTGCGTTTCTTTTTCTACGATCATTGTGGCATCAATCACGACAAGGTTTTCATCCTTTTCTTGGTATTGATCGATGCGCACGGCGATGCCGTGGGGCACTTCATCGCGCAAGATATGCAGGGCGGATTCGCGAATTAATTCGGCCGCAATTTCACGTTCATAGTAGTCGGTGATCTGATCTTCGGGATAGAGAGGCTCACTGACGGGTAAGCACTCCGTCAAAAGATCAATTAAGCGGTCTAAGTTATCGCCTCGTAAACACGAAATCTGTAGCACTTTAGCGTTTGGGAAATGCTTGCCTACCAAACTTTCGGCTTGGGCTAAAAATTCTTCTTTGGCGATGTCGATTTTGTTCAGGGCAATGACGAGAGGTTTTGTCATCTGATGGGGTTGCAATTGGTTGGCTAAGTCGCTGTCTTCTTGGGTCAAGGGCTCGCTGACATCCAGCAGGAAGAGCAATCCATCTGCGTCTTCAATGGCTTTCAGGGCAGCTTTGAGCATCTTTTCGCCCAACTTGTGGCGGGGTGTATGGAAGCCGGGGGTGTCAACAAAAATGATTTGAGCTTTTTCCGTGGTCAGGATACCCAGTTGCTGTTTGCGGGTTGTCTGTGGTCGCGGGGAGACGGCTGCGATCTTTTGCTGCAGTAAAACATTCATCAGGGTCGATTTGCCCACATTGGGTTTGCCGATTACGGCGATGAAACCGGCCCGGTAATCGGTGTTGGTTAGATGCTGGGAGCTTTCCATTTGCGGATAACCTCTTTGAAGGGCGGGTCAATTTTTTGGGGGTGATTGGGAAACCAGCCCAATTCGGCGCGGCGGGCTTGTTTTTTTAGCTCTGTGGACCCCCAAGCGAAAGTGGCACCGAGCACACCAAGCCAAGCAGAGCACCAGATGTTTTGCGTGAAAAGTGAGGCGAAAACAAGCAAGATGCCAAACCCAAGCAGATAGGGCCACCAAAGCCAGCCGAACCAGCGTTCAACCCAGATCACCAGTGGAAATCCTAGACCGATGGTCAGGAGGGTGAGGAGACCGAGCAGAATGCCAAATTCTTCCATCAGCTTTTGAACCTTGAGTTGAGAATAGGATGGATTTCGTCTCTTAGGAGATCGATGGTGGTAGCCGCCGAAGAGGGATTTTCCAAAAAACGGCGATGACGAGGATTCTGGGGATTGGCTGGAGCATGCCCACGCCGCACGCGCCGTTCTTGGCGAAATAGCTCGACTGCATCCCACAAGAAGATGAATCCCAAGATGCCCAAGATGATTTTGCTGGGCAGGTTGGTTGAGGCAAAGGATTTGGTTTCCATAGCGATGCCACCCAATAAAAAAAGCAACGCAGGGATCCAGAGATGCACAATGCGAAACTCGATCCAGCGGACGGCAATATGTCCGAAGGCGATTCCCAAGAAAGTCACCAGAGCGGAGATTAGGCCGACAACATTGATTTGCACTGGGGAGATTATACCTTGTTTGCGCAGCGACAAGGTTTGATACATGCTGGTAGCTCTCAGGCGTTCAACCCTTCGCCTGGTTGTGTTCCGCACATGGGTACGGCTCAAGAGGCTAACCCGGACTGAGGTTCGTTTAGTTTAGAATTGCCGATCTCTTTTGCCAGTATTCTCTTTTCGCTTTTTCTTTATGGTAAGATATTTATTTATAGAGCGAAACGCACTATTTATAAATATAAGATTTTGGTTGAAGAATGGGTAAACAAGTTGTTCTCGCGGATTATCTAGAAGACTCTGTCCTCTTTCGTTTGGCTGGCTACCCGAATTATCAACGCAGTCTTGAATATGTTTACGAAAATCGGATAACCTTGACCTACGTATCCCATGATCGAATAGAAGCTCAGGTTAGAGGCTCTTGGGATTATCGAGTTGTGCTAGGGATAGAGGGGGATGAGTTGCATTATTCCTGCACTTGTCCGGTAGGCGAGGGAGGCTATTTTTGTAAGCACCTAGTTGCGACGGCTGTGAAAGCGCGCAGTCAAGTGCCAATCCCGCCGGCAATTGCTTGGCAGCGTAAATTAGATGCTTTGATCAAACAAGGACAGTGGACATCTTCCACCTATCATAGTTCGACCTCCGCACGCCGATACGTGATCGTTTTTGGGTTGCTCGAAAGAACCCGTCCCCCGTGGGATGTCTTGCCTTTGCGAGTTTATCTTGGCAAAATTTCTCAAGCAGAATTGGATCGAATCAACTGGAACGATCCCGATGAATTAGATCGCTATCTTCAGACGCAATCCAATCGAAAAGGAGAGCCTGTGCGTTCTTTGGGGGATATTTCCTATTGTCTAAACGCAGAAAGCGGTGCCTATCTCCTGGCAACGGTCTTTGCTGTCAGCTACCCAACTTATAGCAATCGTTTAGAATGGTTTTGGCGTACACCAGTGCTCCTTTATGCTTGTAGCACAACAGGGAGTTTATATCACCGTCTGGAGTTCCATCCGACACCAGAGAAAGCGGTGATGATGGTCAATCAAACCGAAAAGGGCTATGACTTGAACCTCGCCCTGACGATGGGGGGAAAATTACATTCTCTGAGCAGTAACAAGGCTTTTCTAGTTCAAGACAGGCCTCCTGTGCTCCTCATTGACAAAACCTTGGTGCGAGTGTTCCATCCTTCTGGATTTTTACTGGAGGAATTACTAAAACAACCGAAAATCCATATCCCAGCAGAGTTTGCACAGCAATTTTTGGATAAGTACTTTGTAAAAGTTGCCGAAACAATTCCGCTGGTTGGGGATGGGATCGAATATATTGAGGAGATTCAGCCTCGGCCCCGCCTTTATCTTTCTGAGAAAAACAAAGAATTGATCGCCGAATTGCGCTTTGATTACTTAGGCAAAGAAGTGCCATATGAAAATGTAGAAGGCTATCTTGTCCTCCCACAAAAAGAAAGCGGGAGGGTGAATTTTGTCCGTCGTAACCGCACCCTTGAAGATACCGTTGAAAGTGAATTAGGGGGAACTCGGTATGGTCTAAAACGCTTATCGGCAAGCGAGGCAGGGAGATATACCCTGCGCGCCAAAGTCCACGTTTTGGACTTTTTGACTAAGGTTGTTCCTTCATTGCTTGAGGAGGGCTTTGAAATCTTTGGTGAAGAACGGATCAAGTCGGTGCGGGTGAACCGGGTCCGACCGACCCTCTCGATGCAAATTTCTTCGGGCATCGATTGGTTTGATATATCCGTTGTCGTGCAATTCGGCGATCAGAAGGCAAATTGGAAGGAAGTGCGTTCGGCGATTTTGAAGGGAGAGCGCTATGTCAAACTGGCTGACGGATCGATCGGGCAGATTCCGGAAGAGTGGATCAAGCGGTTAAAGAAAGCCCTCGCCTTGGGAAAAGGCACTGAGCAAGGCTTAAAGATAAGCGAAGCGCAGCTTCCGTTGGTGGATCTCTTGCTGGAAGAAGCTGAGCTACGGGAGGGTTTTGAAGCGTTTGAACACCTGCGCAAACGCCTGCGCGATTTTGAACAAATTGAACCCCAACCTCTGCCGCAGGGCTTTCGCGGGGAACTGCGTCCGTATCAAAAAGCTGGCTATGATTGGCTGCATTTTCTCTATCGGTATCAACTGGGTGGCTGTCTGGCAGATGACATGGGGCTTGGCAAAACGGTTCAAATGCTGGCGTTTTTACAGTCCATCAAAGAAACCCAAAAACCCTCTACTGCCCATCTCTTGGTAGTCCCGAAATCTTTGTTGGTCAACTGGCAACGGGAGGCGGAGCGGTTTACGCCTGAGTTGCGCTTTTTAGATTACAGCAAGGCCGACCGCCCGAAAGACCTCGAAGCCTTCAATGAAGTCGATGTCGTCCTCACAACCTATGGCATTGTTTTGCGTGACGTGGAGAAGTTGCGCAAGTATCACTTTGATATTGTGATTTTAGACGAATCCCAAGCCGTTAAGAACCCGCTTGCCCAAAGCGCTAAAGCCGTGCGATTGCTCAATAGCAAACATCGCCTAGTGATGACAGGAACACCGATCGAGAATAACACCTTTGAACTTTGGTCTCAATTTGCTTTCCTCCAACCGGGTTTGTTAGGCAATTTGGAGACTTTTCGCCGTGAATTTGCCAATCCGATTGAAGCCAAAGGGGATGAAGAAACAGCAGAAACTTTGCGCAAGATCGTGCACCCGTTTATTTTGCGCCGCACAAAAGCCCAAGTTGCCCCCGAATTGCCGCCGCGAGAAGAACGGCTGGTCTATGCTGAAATGAGTGATGAACAGGAGAAACTTTATAAGAAGACTCGCGATTACTATCGCGCTTTGCTGATCGGCCTCTTAGATGAGGCTGAAATGACCAATGATCAGCGCATGAGAATCTTGGAAGGATTGCTGCGCTTGCGCCAGATCAGCATTCATCCTGCCCTGGTTGATCCGAACTTTCAGGGAGAGGCACCCAAATTTGTTTGGTTGTTGGAAACGTTGGAGACCTTGCAGCAAGAAGGACATAAGGCGCTGGTGTTTTCTCAATTTGTGGAGGCGCTGCGCCTTTTGCGTCAGGAGTTGGATAGTCGCTCTGTCCCTTATGCGTACTTAGATGGAAAAACGTATGACCGCCAAACGCAAGTGGATGCCTTTCAGAACGATCCAAATCTACCATTCTTTCTGATTAGCTTGAAAGCCGGAGGAGTGGGTTTGAATTTGACTGCTGCTGATTATGTCATCCATCTTGACCCGTGGTGGAACCCGGCTGTCGAACGTCAGGCGGCCGACCGAACGCACCGTATTGGGCAGGATAAGCCGGTTTTTATTTATAAGGTGATCCTTCGAGATACGGTGGAGGAGAAAATCTTGCTGCTTCAAGAGAAAAAGCGACAGCTTGTCGATCAACTTATCCGTGCTGAGGGCAGCGTTTTTAAGTCGTTGACCAAGGATGACTTGGAGATGTTATTTAGTTAAGGCATGGGCGTGGTTAAATTAACCAACTTCGCCACCGATTTGCATCTGTAAGATGGAGGTTTTTCAATGAGCGCTCGTTTGGCCGTTGTGGGGAGCATTAATATGGATTTAGTGGTGCGCGCGCCGCGCTTGCCTCGTTTAGGGGAAACCATTCTAGGTAGCGATTTTCGCACCTTCCCAGGCGGAAAGGGAGCCAATCAGGCGGTTGCCATTGCGCGCATGGGCGGAAAGGTTTCGATGATTGGTCGCGTTGGACAGGATGGATTCGGTGACGCGCTTTTGGAAACCCTCGAGCGAGACCAAGTTGACCTGACCTATATCCGCCGTGACCCAGAGGCGGCTAGCGGCGTTGCCTTGATTACGGTTGAAGAGGGCGGCAATAACGCTATTGTCGTTGTGCCAGGCGCCAACGGGAGGTTAAGTCCCGAAGATATTTGGGGGGCAGAAGAAGCGATTAAGCAGGCGCAAGTGCTAGTCCTTCAGTTGGAATGTCCGTTGGAAACTGTGGCAGAGGCTATCTGCGTGGCACAGCGCCATGCTGTTCCAGTTGCCTTGAATCCTGCGCCTGCCCAACCCCTGCCCGATGAACTTTTACGGCAGATTGACGTGCTCATCCCGAATGAGAGCGAATTACAACTCCTGAGCGGCAAACAAGAGGTCGAGCAAGCTGCCCAAGCTCTCTTGGCGCGTGGGGTGAAGACTCTGATTATCACGTTAGGCGAGCAAGGCAGCTTGGTCGTGCAGAGAATGGAACGCTCTGCTATTCCTGCTCATCCTGTGAAAGCCGTGGATACGACGGCGGCTGGCGATGCCTTTGTCGGCGCTTTTGCGGTGGCGTGGGCGGAAGGCAAGTCGCTGATTGAGGCCGCCCGTTGGGGGAATGCGGCTGGCGCCCTCGCAGTGACCCGTCTCGGCGCACAGCCTTCTTTGCCGACTCGCCAAGAAGTCATGGGCTTGCTTTAGAGAAAGCGCTGGGCTTTACACCATTTGCCAGCCCGTATGGCAAAGTTTTCTGGTTTACGGATTGAGAGATTGATCCGCTTTAGCTTAGTACTGTAAAACGCGGGGCAATTTTTTCGCTTGTTCGATCCAATCGGCTACTTGAGATTGCACCGGCATTTTCCTGACCAGCTTTTTGGCGTTATTCACTTCGATCAACTTTTGGTATAAATTTTCGGGGTTGCGCTGTGCCAGCTCCACGACCGTATCCACACCGGCTTCCTCGAGCAAGTCGGAATACTCCGAACCAACCCCTTTGATCCGATAAAGGTCAAGATGATTCGCCCATTCTAAAATTAGTTTTTCGCTGATGCCGCTCTTCTCGGCTAGTTCTTGCCTGCCTTTAGGGGTAGCAGCACGCTTTAGAAAGGCGTCGGTTGAACGCACACCCGCTTGGCGCAGTTTCTCGGCGTATGCCGGGCCGATTCCTTCAACATCTTCCAATTTTGCCATCGTTTCACTCCTTTTCTATTGATCGGGATTGTTGATCGGGACGCTGGCATTGAACAACCATGCATTGAAGCCCGTAAAGAAATTATACTCTAAATAGAGTTTACTATCAATTTTATTTGCAATTTTGCAGCATTAGGGCTTTTCAACCACCCGTGTGCGGCGGTATAGCCGGTTTTCCTAAAGTCGAGTCGATTAACTGGTAACCCTGCTTTTTGCCGCTTCCAGAACGCCCTGGATTTCCCGTTGCGTCTTCGCAGGCAAGCTGTTGTTCGGTGTTGCTTCTAAAATCTCCATGAGGCGCCGATGGACTCGCTCGTCAAAAGATTTACCGCCATTTCGTTCCCAAATTGCATACGCATTGCGGTCGGCGAGCTTTGGGACCCAGATCTCCGATTTACATAACGCAACCGAGCGCGGTTGGGAAAGGAAAAGAGCGCCAGGACCAACGCTCTGGATGACGTCTAACATCATGGTTTCAGGATTAACCTCGATCCCGCGCAGAATGCGCCTTGCCATCTCGATGGTTTCATCCACTAAGAGCAACAATTCAAGCGACCCAATATCGGCGCAATCGAGAAAGCCGACATCATGCACCAAATCCGCACCGCTCAAGGCAGAGAGCAAAACTTGAAAGGTAATTTCTATAGCGGCTTGCGCATCGACCGCTTTGCTCTCGGAAGCGCCTGCTGTTCCCATAAAGGGTAAGTTTAAGTAATGGGCAAGTTCCGCCGCTGCAGCCGTGTATAGGCTCAATTCGGGTGAGCCATAGGCTGGGCGCGCGGTGCGCAAGTCCATTGCGCCCAATGCTGCTCCGGTCATCAAAGGCGCACCAGGCGTTTGTAATTGCACAATTGTCAACACCGCCAAGGCGGCCGCCAAGTGCAAGACCAAAGCGGACGCCCCAGTCGGGGGCGATTCTAGTCCTACCGTAGGTCCTCCCAAACAAATCGCCGGGATATGATGCTCCGCCGCCCAGAGCAAGCATCCCAATTGACCATCAGCCAGACGCAGAGGCGATTCGTAGGTAGCAAAAAAGGCAAAGTTGGGTTTCTCGCAAAATGCTGCTTCGCCTCCCGCAACGGCAAGTGCAACCTGATAAATCTGGGCTAAAATTTCAGGCTCAGTTGCCCACGCAACCACCGGTTTGCGGGTGGCAGCGATCATCTCCGCAAACTCATACAAAGGGGATAGGGAAGGAGGCACATCCTCAAAGATGCTCAGGCTCATCACATAGTCTAAATTCTCCAACCCCTCACACGTTCTGGCAACCAAGGCTGCATCCCCTTTGCGGGAGCGCCGTCTTGCCCGCGTGTAGGGGTCATAAAAGTAAGTACACGTTGGACCGGGGCCGAAATGCACTCGTCCGGGTTGAACGTGGATGGCTTTCGTTTCGTCCCTTCCCCAAATGGTAAAGTTGCGCGGCGCTGTTGAGAGCGCTTTTTCCACCAATGCGGAAGGAATGAAAAAGCGGGCACCTTCCGCTGAGCAGCCAGCAGAGCGCAGGATTTCTTGTGCCTGCGCATTGAGCACTAACACACCCGTGCGTTGTAGAACCGAAAAGGTTCCCTCAAGGATCCTTTGACAACTTTGCTCATTCAATATTCGCCAGTGGGGAGTGGTATCTTGATGAATGATCATAGCACCTCGTCAAGGGTTAGACATGACCGTAGTAATCGCGATGAACAACAACCGCATATGCATAATCCAACAGCGTTCCCCAACTAAAGACATCAATCATCCTCCAGCATCTCACAAAGCAATTGAGAATCAATATTTCCGCCGCTGATCACACAAACCGCCTTGTGAAAGCGCTGGTGGTTCTTCCATGCCGCTGCTAAGCTGACCGCTCCAGCTCCCTCCACCACAAGATGACAGGCATGGAATAACCAGCGGATGGCGTGGCGCACTTCGGCTAAACTCACCACTACCGTTTCGGGGGCAAGTTGTTGGACAATTTCCCACATCTGTGGAAAAACAAAGGGAGCTCCCATCCCGGAAATAAAACTTGGAGTAAAAGAGGTCTCGATTGGTTTGCCTGCTTTCAACGAGACCGTGAGCGGAGTTGCCGTCTCCGCTTCGCAGGCAATGACTTTAACCCGGGGTTGGAACAAACGTACAGCCTGGGCTACCCCGACACACAATCCTCCGCCGCCGTAGGGAAGAAAAATCGCTTCAAGGTCAGGATGCGCTTCGATAATCTCCCAACCCAGCACCGCGTGAGCCGTGATCACCGCTCGATCGGCAAACGGATGCACCAGTTTTCCTTGCATAGCGGGGTGCTCACCGCGCGCTTGAACTTGCTGATATTCTTCAAAGGGCACCTCAACCAGACGCGCCCCATACTGTGCGATGGATTTGCGCTTCACATTCGGAGCATCGTTTGGGATGACGACCGAACAGGGAATTTTCCTTTGCCTGGCTGCCCAAGCCAACGCCTTGCCCATATTCCCTGCACTGGCCGTCCATACCCCTCTTTTGTCTAATTGACCTTCAAGCTCATCCAAGGCATAGAGCGCGGCGCGGGCTTTGAACGATCCCGTAGCTTGCAAGGATTCAAGTCGCGCTAGAATCTCGCCACCCACCTTCTCTGCATCGTCCATCGAGGAGAGCCGCAAGAGCGGTGTCTCCTGCAAACGCCCTTGCAACCTTTGGCGGGCGCGTATCACCTCATCCCGGCTCAACCAAAAAGAGGTTGCCATCTTCTCCCTTGCAAAATCTCTGGTTTGCCGATCAGGGTTGTCATCGCTTGCAAGTTTATAACTCAGCCAGCGCCTGCTCAAGGTCGGCGATAATGTCTTCCGCATCCTCTAAACCAACCGAGAGACGGATGAGTCCATCGTCGATCCCGGCTGCATCGCGCTCTTCTTGCGTCATATGTTCATGGGTGATCGTGCGTGGGTGCATGCAAATCGTGCGGCTGGTGCCAAAGGTGACCGCGTGGGTGATCAGCCGAAAACTATTCATGACCTTTGCCGCTCCTTGCATCCCGTGCGGAACAACAAACGAGAGCAAGCCTCCGTTTGCCTTCATCTGTCGCTGAGCCAGCTCCGCTTGCGGGTGGTTGGGTAGCCCAGGATAGTTGACGTGCTTCACTTTGGGGTGTTGAGCCAAGAATTCGGCAACCCGTTGGGCATTCTGGCTATGGCGTTCCATGCGCAGCGAGAGCGTTTCCAAATACTGCAACATCAACCATGCCTCAAAGGGCTGGAGGATTGCGCCAACGAACTCGGTCGTATTCCAGCGGATATCCTCCACTAAGGCTTCAGGTCCGATCACGGCCCCACCAAGCACCGTAGCGTTGCCGCATAAAAACTTGGTCAAGGAGAGTAAGACAATATCGGCACCTAGTTCCATCGGTTTCTGTAAGGCCGCTGTTGCCGTAGTGTTGTCCACCATCAAAGGCACACCGCGCCGATGGGCGACTTCGGCAACCCCCCGAATATCCGTCACTTGGAGACAAGGGTTACTTGGCGTTTCCACCCAAACCAATTTTGTGCGTCCGTCAATCGCCTCATCCCAAGCTTCAAGGTTGGTAAAATCGCGCACAAAGCGGAATTCTACATTACAGCGCTCTGGGAAGATCGCTGCCGCTTGTTTATACCCTTCGCCAAAGGTGTTTAGTGTGGTGACCACATTATCGCCAGGGCGGGCAAGGGTAAAAATCAATTGAAACAACGCCTGCGATCCCGAGCAAGCAGTCACACAGGCTTCTCCACCCTCTAAGGCGGCTAGTCGCTTTTCAAGGACGCTCACTGTTGGCGTTTTGCTGCGTCCGTAGATGTAATTGGGGAACTTCTCAAAACACTCATAAGGATAGGTCATTGATTGTACGATCGGCACCGTAAAAGAGCGAAACTCCTCTACGTCTTCGAGGGGGCGGAAGCCGCTATGTAAAGCGCGGGTATTGAACCCTAGCTCCCGATCGGGAGCCGCAAAGGTTTGCCGATTCGGCTCATACTTCCAAGGATCGCGGAGAAAGAAGGGCTTTTCGGTGTGCATAGAAGAGATCCTTTCTGAGATAAAGTTCCTATCTGGTGTTAGGGATTGATCTGATAGAGTTCCTCAGCGGTCAAGTGACAGACAATGCGGTGCCCGCCTCCAAAATCACGCTCCGGTGGTTCATCCACTTCACAGATCGCTCCGATTTTGAACGGACAGCGGGTATGGAAGCGACACCCTGACGGAGGGTTAATGGCGCTTGGCACGCGACCGCTGAGGCGAACATGGGAAACCTTCAAGTCTGGGTTGGGACGAGGCACAGCAGCCAGCAGCGCGGCTGTGTAGGGATGGTGCGGCGGGGTGTAAATGGCTTCACAAGGACCAATTTCGACAATTTTCCCCAAATACATCACCGCTACGTCATCTGAGAAAAAGCGCACTGCACTGAGATCATGGGAGATCAAGATCATGGTCGTATTGTGGCTGTTTTGGATTTCCAGAAGCAAGTTCAAAACCGCTGCTTGGACTGAAACATCGAGGGCTGAAACTGGCTCGTCACAAATCAAGAGCGCCGGCTGAGAAGCAATGGCGCGGGCAATCCCGATGCGCTGTTTTTCTCCACCGCTTAGTTGGCGTGGCATACGATAATAATAGCTTTCATCCAATTTCACTGCCCGCAGCAGACGGACCACTTCCTCTTGAATTCTTTCCTTTGAGACGGTGCGAAAACGGCGCAGGGTAAAGGCAATTTGGTCACCGATGCAATAAGAGGGATTGAGAACACTATTGGGGTCTTGGAAGACCATTTGCATCTGTTGGATAATCTCCAAAGACCGTTTGTGGACGGGGACGGATATATCCAAGCCGAGAAATTCGATTTTGCCCTCGTGCAAAGGCTCTAAACCAACAATTGCCCGCGCTATCGTGCTTTTTCCACAACCCGACTCGCCGACAACGCCCAACGTGCGCCCACGTTGAATCTGAAAATCAATCCCATCCGCAGCGCGAACATAACGGCGTTTTTCCAGACCAAAATAGCCGCCCACGGTTTGGAAAGGCACCGGGTAATAGACTTTGACCCCGTTTAGGCTGAGCAACCGCGGTGGATTTTCCTCCCAACGCTCTGGGCAAGGCGGCACTTCCTCTTCGATACATTCCTTCATCCCTGTTTGGTCAATCCACTCCGCTGCTCGCCAACAGCGCACGTAGTGCTTGGGTTGAACCTCCTCTTGCACAGGATGTTCCTGAAAACAACGGTCTTGGGCAAATTCACAGCGTGGAGAAAAGATGCACCCCTGTGGCAGTTGATGCGGCGAGGGGACGCGTCCGGGGATCGGGATCAAGCGCCGTGAGCCTTTAGGAGCATCCACATCAGGCAGGCAGCGCATCAATCCCATCGTATAGGGGTGCAAGGGACGATGAAAGACCTCACCCGCTTCTGCGATTTCAACGATCTCACCGGCGTACATCACAGCAACCTTGTGCGAGACGCGCGCCACCACACCCATATTGTGCGAGATATACAAGGTCGCAGTCTGATATTGAGCTTGAAGCTCAGCAATCAAGTCTAGTACTGCAGCTTCAACCGTCACATCCAGCGCCGTGGTGGGCTCATCCATAATCAACAAGGAAGGGTTATTGAGCAACGCCATAGCAATCAGGACGCGCTGTTGTTGTCCACCCGATAATTGATGCGGGTAACGTCGCATGGTGCCCTCGGCATCCGGCATATAGACACGCTTCAACGCCTCTAATACCCGATCGTAGGCTTCTTTTTGACCCAAGCCACGGTGGGACATCAGAGTCTCCGCCATCTGATCTTGGATGCGCATGGTTGGGTTGAGAGCTGACATTGGCTCTTGGTAAACCATCGAGATGTCTGAGCCACGCAAACGCCTCAACTCTGCCTCGGATCGATTGCGTAAAGATTGACCCCGAAACAGGATTTCTCCTTGACGGACAAACCCATTGCTGCCCAGGAAGTTGACAATCGAATAGGCAACCGTGCTTTTACCGCAGCCCGATTCGCCCACCAAGCCCAGATTCTCACCGCGCCAGATCTCAAAGCTCACATCCCGCACGGCGTCCACAATTCGCCGGCGGGTTTTGTAACTGACGGCTAAGTTCTTTACCGCTAAGACCGGGATATTCTCATTCATTCCTTATGACCTCATTGATAGCGCATACTCTCTTCGCGCAAGCCATCGGCAAACAGATTCAAGCCGATCACCAAACTGATAATCGAGAGGGTGGCAGTTAGCACCGGCCAGACGTTAACGGTCATGCGCGTATGCCCTTCTTGCACCATTCCACCCCAGTCGGGAGTGGGTGGGGGTAACCCCAAGCCGAGGAAGCCCAGCGTTCCAATGTAAAAGGCTGCATAGCCGACGCGCATGAGGAAATCGACAATTAGCGGTCCACGACAGTTGGGCAAAATTTCGCGCACCATGATGATTACATCTGAGTCGCCCCGTAACTTGGCTGCAGCCACATATTCGCGCGTGCGGATATCCATTGTAAGGGCGCGCACCAATCGAGCGATGCCCGGTGTGCCGCCAATGGCAATTGCAATCACCACGTTCAATGCCGAAGGTCCCAAGGCAGAGATAATGATCATGTAAAGCAAAATGGTCGGAAAAGCCATGAAGGCATCCAAAATCCGCATAATCGTTTCATCAACCCAGCCACCGTAATAGCCGGCCGGCAAACCTAAAACAATCCCTACCAGAAAAGCCACCAAAACCGAGAGTGGCCCGAGCAACAAAATGGTGCGCGCCCCAAACAAGAGACGCGCCAAGACATCCCGCCCCAAATGATCGGTGCCGAGGACGTGCTGGCTGGAGGGAGGCTTGTTGATCTGAGTGTAATCCTGTTCGTAAGGCGAATAATGGCTAATTTGAGGGGCAAAAACGGCTAAAACCACCCAAATCAGAACGGTCACTAACCCCACCATAGCTGTCGGTGATACCACGATCAAGGAGAGAAAATCCCGTACTCGCCGCGCCAAACTGGGTGGGCGGATCTCTTCTGGCGCAGCGTTGCCTTGCGGAGAGGATTTTAGCGATAATGGTAAACTTTGACGCATAATTCCATCCTCTTCCTAGTTATAGCGGATGCGTGGATTGATCGCTGCGTAGATTACATCTGCGATCAATTGTGTGCCCACCGCTAAAGCGATTAGGATCATCGAACAAGCTTCGATGGTATAAACATCCTTATATAACGCTGCGTTTAGGATCAGATTACCCAGACCGGGATATCCAAAGACCGACTCAACCACAACCAAACCGCCAATGAACCAATTAACATGTAGCATGATCACCGTAATCGGTGCCATCATTGCATTGCGAAGAACATGGTGAAAGATGATGCGGCTTTTGCTCAAGCCCTTGAGAATCGCCGTGCGCACATAAGCGCTGTTCATCACTTCAACCACGCTAGCGCGCGTCATGCGCACGACGTAGCCAATCTCGACCAAACTTGCGGTTAGCACCGGCAAGACTAACAATTTCGGGTTTTTAAGAACGGCAAATTCTTCCATGAATACCGTCGCGCCCGGCAAAAGCTTCAACCATAGGGCAAAGATCATGATCAACAAAATACCGGTGGCAAAATCAGGCGATGCTGCCGTCACCAAGCTGGAAACCGAAATAAAGCGGTCAAGGAACCTTCCCTCATTCAATCCAGCTATCAGCCCTAGCACGATCGCCAAAGGGATCGAAAAGGCAATCGCTAAGGCTGCTAGAATGAGGGAGTTGGTAAAACGCCGGGCAATGACCTCCGAGACGGGCCGCTTATAGCGCAGTGAAATGCCCGCATCACCGCGGATTAGACCCTTGCCAAGTGGGATGTAATCCAGCGGCGAGTCGGTTGCGGCAATCCAGCCCGAATACTCATAGCGATATTCAATACCTCCCTCACCCTCCACCCAGAGCGCGGCACGGTTAGCGTTATCAATCCCCCAAAAATAACGCCGCCCGTTTTCATCTACTTTCCAACTGGCGCTGTCATCGACCTTTAGCACACTGCCATCTGCCTGGCGGATCATGCGAATCAATTGTCCGTTCTCCACATCCCATTGGATCAGATTACCTTGCTGGTCAACCGCCCACCATTGACGATATTTCTGCACTGTCCCCTCGCTGATCGTGATCTCCTTGAGCGGGTATCCTACCACCCGTTCGGCTTGCCAATCTGAACCAAAAAGCCAGGAGATATAGCGAATGACCACCGGACGGTCTAAGCCCAATTGATTCTGCATCGATTGTTCTTGCTCTGGAGTAGCATAAGCGCCGAGGATATTGCGCGCCACATTGCCCGGGGCGATCTCAACAATCGCAAAAACGATGATGGAGACCAGAGCCATGGTCAAAAACATGGTAAATAAGCGCCGCAAGATATAGCGTGCCATTGCGTTATCCTTCATCGAACCGTAGGGACACCTTGACGAGTTGTCCCTACGATTTCGTTAGACACCCGTTGCGTTGATCCACTCCTGTTCACGCTCGACAATCTTGTGGATATCCTTTTGAATGCTCGGCGGCAGGGGCTCAACTTGGTGACTTTGCAAGATTTCATCCACCATCTGAGCGGCGCGGGCTTCCATCGTGGTACCACCGCGTTTCAACCACACCGAGTGCGGATTCTTATCAATCAACTTTGAGTAAAATGGCTCTTTGTAGTGTCGCAAGGTATGCGGATGACTCAAATAGCTGCCTGTGGGACCTAGCTCTTCGATCACGTCTATTGCCAAGGTCTCCTCATCGACAACCACCCCTTTGGTGGCAGCGCGCAGAAACCCCAAGAACTCGTTGCACAGAACAATCAACTGTAGCGACCCTTGCAAGCCTGCATCCATAAAACCGACATCGTGCACGATATTGGCACCGTGCAGTAACGCAGTCACCAAGCTGATGGTCGCTTCAAAGCTGCATTGTTGATCGAGAATCTTCGAATCTGTGCTGCCGCCCAAGCCGAAAACCGGCAGATCATAGTATTTTCCCATAGAAGTGGCAACGCCCTGCTCATCAGCTAAGACATAATTGCCGACCATGGTCTTGAGATTGTAGGGTCCACCATTCCAACCCGGCACAGCAACGGCGGCGCCCTCGCGCACCAGTTGCGAGAGGGTAATTCCCAACAACGTTCCGGCGTTCATTGAAGCTAAGCAGCCGGCCGTGGTTACCGGGGAATTCACTCCGCCGGCATTCAAGGGGATATAAAGTTGCGGTAAACCCTTTTCAGCCAAGTACATACATTTTTGCGTGGCTTCGATGTTTGCCACCAAACCAGAAGTGACGTTAATATAGCAGGTTGCAAAGGGTTTGCGTTGAAATGCCTCGGCGCCGCCGGCCACAATTTCGCACATCTCCACCGCCGCCACACAGCCTTCAAAGTCGGGCGTGACAAAAACGATTGGTTTGGTGGTGTTATTCAGCATCACCTCCATCTGATAGCGGTCGTAAATGCGCGGATCGACTTCCTCTGGCAAGAAAGCCGACATCACGAAGTCGATTTCCGGCAGTGCGTCCATTAAAATCGCTGCTTCTTTGACATCCTGTAGGGTCGGTCTGCGCCGTTGTCCGCTGCGATGATCCAAGATATTAAGACAATCTGAACCACCGCCGAAATAGGATTCATATCCTCCCGCCCGCATGGCAACCTTTCCGTGGCGGTCGTAGAGCGTGATCCGCTTCGGCACGGTCAGCAGGGCTTTCTCAACCAAGTGTCCGGGCAGGCGGACGCGAATTCCATCCACTTTTGCCCCCGCCTTGGCAAGCAGGGCGCGTGCCTTTTCGTCGTGCACATCCACCCCCACGCGCCAAAGGATTTCCAAACTGGCTAGGTGAATGCGCTCGCATTCTTCATGCCCCATGCGAGCGTAGTGTGCGCTGGTCATCCGAGTGCCATGGGTTTCGATCATAGAAATTCCTTTATCAATGAAAATTCATTAAAGTGTTCCGTGCCGTTGGCTATTCGCCCAAACGGCACGGATAGAGCAAGCTACAGTTAGGCTTCCTTCCAGGCTTCGTGGAAGATGGCAAATTCTTCCGGAGAAGGAACGATCCCGTGGAATTTCTTGTCATAAATTTTCCACACGTTCATAAAGAATGGGATACAAACCGAACCGCGCTCTTTCTGGATGACTTCACACTTGCCAATGATCTCACGGCGTTTTTCTAGATCAATGGTCTTCATGGATTCTTTCACCAGTTGACTGAACTCCTCATCCACCCAGCGCGTCTCGTTCCATGGCACCGGATTGCCGTCGTCATCGGCAATGTAAGCTAGAGGTAACAGCATAGGCGCCAAGGTACGATGAGCCCACCAGGTGATTCCCAAATTCCACTCGGTCCAACCATCCCAATACTGGCTGGCAGGCATCGGCTTCAAGTTAATCGTAAAGCCACCTGCGGCAGCATCCTCTTTGAGGATCTGAGCATAAGCCATCGACTCAGGCCAGTCACTGGCGACCACCAATTCCACAGTCACTCCGTCGGGATAACCGGCTTCTGCCAACAGGGCTTTAGATTTCTCAGGATCAAAAGGATAGGGTGGGATATCTACATATTCGGGTTGGGCAGGAGCAACATGGCTGTCATTGCCGATTGTGCCTTCACCCTGGAGAGCAATGGCAAGGATTTTCTCGCGGTTATGGCAATGTTTGAGCGCTTGGCGCACCAAGTTATTGTTCCAAGGTTCCTGATCGACACGCATGCGCAGCACACGAGTGGCTGCTGTCGGGGTCGAGGTTACCACATAGCGCTCGTCGTTGCGGACGGCTTCCCAAATGGCAACGGTAGGTTCGATGATGGTGTCCACCTGACCACTCTGCAGCGCAGCAATATCGGCCGTACGGTCTTCACCTAACTGAACCATGACGATCTCATCCAGATAGGGCAAAGGAGAACCATCAGCGCCCATGCGCCAATAGTCGGGACGGCGCTTCATGCGGCAGCGCTCGCCGGGCACATACTCTTCCATCGTGAAAGCGCCGGTGCCGATCGGCTCACGGGTGATGTCGCCGCCAAACTCTTTGGGCAAGACGCAGGCGGCATAGTGGAAGAGGTGCTCAGGAACAAAGATCGAAGGCTCATTGAGGTTTAGGACAACCGTATAGTCATCTTTTTTCTGGACACCCTCTTTAGACAGATAGCTCATTGAACCAAGGATGGAGGAGCCCACATCTTTATCCAGCCATTGATTGAAGTTGAAGACGACATCATCGGCGGTAAAATCTTTGCCGTTGTTGAACTTTACCCCTTGTCGGACGGATAACGTCCAGGTCAGCAAATCCTCACTTACCTCCCATTTTTCGAGCAAGTAAGGATGGGTAATGCCTTTTTCGTCGGTATAAGTGAGGTAATCAAAGACATGTCGCCAAGCGTGAGATTGACTGACCAAAGAAAAGCGGGCTGGGTGGTCAACGCGCTCAACGCGGGTAGCGCAGCGCAAAACACCGCCGCGCATAATGCCGCTGGTTGGAGCTTCGGTGGCTACCGGAGCAACGGTTGGCGGCACGGCGGTAGGTGGCACGGCTGTTGGGGCTTGGGTTGAGGTGGGTTGGGCACAGGCTGCCAGATACTTGGCGCTGGCAAGGGACAAGCCTAAGAGCGTGGAAAGGCGCAGGAACTCGCGGCGGGAGATTTGATTCTTGCGCAGCATCTCTTGGGCTTCGGGAATGAGAGGGTGAATCTTCTTCGGTTGCATGGGTATGGTCTCCTTCTATTTATTTTTTATGGTAATATCTAATTGAAAATGCCGTTTACTTCAGTTGTTTGTGGCGCAGAAAGCGCCTTACAGAGGAAAATTGGGAGAAAACACCATACAGAATATTGGGCGAGGTGCACCTCCGGAAAGTTAACAAGTTAATACACCACAAAAGACTATTGACATTTTTTATCTTATCATCTAATATATCTGTTGTCAAGTTAACACTTAATTGATATATCTGTTTAGTAATTAGATATAACAACGCGCAGACTCTCGGATGGAAAACGAATTAGGTACGACAAAACAAAAAATCTACAAAGAAATCCGCCGCTCGATTATTATGGGGCATCGCAAGCCGGGCGAGCGCTTGGATGTTGAGGAAATCGCCCGCCAATACAACACCAGTATCACCCCATTGCGCGATGCACTCCAAATGCTCACCCAAGAAGGATTGGTGAGCATTAAGCCGCGCTCAGGGTATTTTGTGACGCGCATGACCCTTAAGCAACTGCGCGACATGATGGAGTTGCGCAAAATTCTGGAGCTGGCTGCTGTGGAACGCGCCGCCATGCGTATCACGCCGGCCCAAATCCAGGAGTTGCGCTCAGTCCATGCCGGCTATACCGGTGATGATGATGTCTCTTATGACCGTTATACCGATGAAAATCGAAAATTTCACGTCACCATTGCCATCGCTTCAGGGAACATGGAATTAGCCGAAATGATCGGCCGTCTGCACGATCGCCTAGCCCGCTTTATGGTTCTCCGCCATGCCGGGCAATCTCAAGAATACACCCACGCGAAGATTGTAGATGCTTTGGAAAGACACGATCCCGAGGCTGCGAAAAGAGCCCTATTAGATGATATCGAAGTCTCTCATGATGAGATCATCGATGAAATCCTTGAAGAAAAAGCCGATAGCTGGCATGTAGATACAACCCGCTGAATCTAGCCATACTGTCTTGCAAAAGACTAGTATGATTATATTAGACTCTGTTGATGCGGCATATCGGTTTCTCGCTGCGCTCGAAGTAACATGCCGGGGAATTCGGAATTTGTCATTTCGACCAGCGCAGCGAGGAGAAATCTTGTCCTTTCGCCCAATCATGAAGACTATTGAAAATTGCATCTCAAATAGAACGAAGCGGTTATCATCTCAATCATGAGACCCAAAGGAAGTGCTGAAGCATTGGAAATGCAGCAGCGCATTGCTGCCAAACTGTTGCAAGAAGGGAAGGGCATCCGAGAAGCGGCTCGTCTGGTGGGGGCTGCACCCTCTGCGGTGCACGGTTGGAAACGCGCTTTGGAGGAAGGTGGCATGGAAGCCTTGAAAGCCAAAGTGCCTGCGAGGCGCGCAGCGCGTTTGAGCAGTGAGCAAAAGGCGGAGCTGGAACAGTTGCTGCTGGCGGGACCTCTGGCAGCCGGTTTTCCCACCGATTTGTGGACTGCGAAACGGGTTGCGCAGGTGATTGAGCGCCACTTTAAGCGGGCTGGAGCATGGTCTGGATAGACGAGGGTGGCTTCATGCTTCAACCCCTCGTGCGCAGGACGTGGGCACGGCGAGGGAAAACTCCTATCCAGTACAGTTGGGATCGCCATGCTCGTCTCTCGGCTATCGCTGCCCTGGCGGTGTCACCTCGACGGCAGCGCGTGGGGTTGACCTTTCGATTGCGGCGGGAAAACGCCATTCGCCTGAGGCAGGATTGAGCCCACTGGACGAGGTTTATTTCTCACAGCGTTACTCTGGTTTTTTTAGGAAACTTATGCGGATACTTTAATGGTTGAGGAACCGCGCGTGAGCATAGGTAATCTCAGTTGCGGATCGGGCGGGAGTGAGGTGAGCGGATCGAGGAGTTCAGCGGCTGCTCGCCGCACAAGCCAAGCATAGCGTGCGTAATCTATCTCATCTGCCGCCGGGGGGGTCACCCGGATGCCCTGACGGGTAAACCAGAAATGCAGGCGCATGCCCGGACGGGGGGAGGTTCCCCGCGCTTGCAGTTGCCACGCTGCCTGCGCGGCTGGGCCGGGGCGGAGGTAGTCTGTGGGTAACTGGCGCAGTTTCACTGCAACGCGCAGGTCGGCAACATCGACTGCGCGCCGCTGCAGGCGTTTCATCTGCTGTGCAACCAACTCCCACGCAGCGCTTAGTTGCAGGGAGGGATGCTCACCCTGCGCCAGCAATTGCAGGAGCTCGTTTTGGAGGCGAGCAACCAGCGGTGGGGTGCTGTGATGGCGTAGAACGATTCCGCGCGCTTTGATCCGCCCATCGGTGAAAACGCCGAAGTAGCGGTTGGAAACCGGCCGGCGTGGATGTTGTCGCGCTGGCGGAAACACAATCCAGCGGTAGATGCCTTCCAGCGTGACTGGAATCCCTGTCTCTCGTTCGATGATTTCAAGCAAGGGGGTTATCTCTTCAGAGGTGCTGAGAGCAGGGTGATGGACGAAGAGGCTGTCTACGTACAGGTGTAGGACGGTGAAGCCCAGCTCTTCGGCAAGGGTCTTTGCCTGTAGCAACAACTCGCGACTGCGCGCCGTGACCAATTCGTGCAACTCCACCTGTCCGAAGCGAGCGTTCTTGTAGCCAAGATAGCCGAAGCAGACCACCAGCAACCACTTGAGCGCAGTTTGGCGAGCCCGCAGGACGGGAGCGCGGGAATCGAGGGGATGCAGGGATTGCAGCCAGCGTTTGAGGGTCAGGCGTTTCTGCAGAAGAGGCTGTAAGGTGCGCGGGATCAGGCCGGGCGGGGCGTCTGGGCAACCTAACGTCTCAGGGGAGAGATTGGCGTTGACCATGATGGCTGGGTACATTGAGGTGAAATCAATTTCGGCAACTCGGGTGTGTACTCCGATCAAGGGTCGGTAGATCAGACCGCCGCGGTCTCGCGCGATCAGGTGGGATAAGGTGCGCGGGGTTTCGGCCCTGCCCTTAGCGACTGGGATCAAGATGCCCTCACGCAGCGCCGTCTGCATTTGCAGGGCGGTGATGCCGGCACCAGGAGACTTTCGGGCAGCGTCCTGGACGCCTAGGCCGGTTACTCGGGCGAGTTCCAACACTCCCTCAAGCCCGATTTCGTTGAACAGCACGGCGTTGTGGCGGTCGATGTGCCAGCGTCCGCAGAGGTGGGCTTGCTGAGCTCGATAGAGCACCTGACCATAGGCGTAGAAACTGCGCTCACGGCGGAACTGCACCCTTAGAGTTGGATCACGATTAAGTTTAAGAGCAGGAGCGACGTGTTGCAGGAAAGGGAAGAACCAAGTGTCGCCGTAGTCGCTGAGGATGACATCCGCATCACAACGCTGCCAGATAGCTTGCAGGTTGATCAGGAACGGCCGCAGCGGCTGTAGCGGAAGGCAATAATGATAAGTGGCGTATTCCAAGTGAAGGATGTGGGGCGGTTCGAGGGTTGGATCACGGTCAGGATAAAGCCGCAGGATGCGCAAGGCAGGCAAAGGCGGCTCCAAATCCCAAGGTGAGGACTGGGATTCGATGTTGAGCAGACGTTCTCCATCGCTGTAGAAGTGGCAGCGCCCCAAGAGGGGCAGGCCGGCGCGTGCCATAACCTGCACGCCGAGTGGCAGGTCGGCATCGAAGGCTGCCAGATGGGGAAAGGTAAGGCTGAGGCGACGATAGAGGGCTTGGGCCCGCCCAGGCGAAAGGGCGGTAATGGCGAGCAGGTTATGAGGATGGCCGTAGACGTCGGGGCGTGTGGTGCGGGTTTTGGTGATCGTTTTATCCGTTAGAGTCCGCCATACCTGACGCAAGTACGCGCTAGGACCTTCGAGATAGAAGGTGAGCGGGAAATCCCACGCAAGGAGATGATTCTGACCCTTGTCATCTAGCAGCCAAGCAACCAACCTTCCATCAGGGTGCAGATAGACGTCCATCAACCAGCCCGAATGCTCACGTTTCACGCCGTTCATGCGATTGCCAAACCTGTTCAAGGTCAATCAGACGCTGCTCAAGTTGAGCGATGGTGCGGGCTTGCTCCAGAAGGATAGCTAGAAGGGCTCCTTCAAACGGCAGCAGGGCTTGGGTCTCGGCGATGGCTGCGATGTGGCGATGGGCGGATGCCAGAAGATCATCCAGTAGCCGTTGATCGCTGCGTCGTAGGGTATGGCGGAAACGCCGCAACTGGGCTTCGATGTCGTTGAGGGTTTGGGTGATCGTGGGTACGGTGCGTCCCATGGAATGACCTCACCAGAGGGAAAGTTGCGTGGGCAGCGGTGTGGGTCCGGGTTCGTGGAAAAAGGCGGTGGCGTGCTGCAAAACGGCAGACAAAAGCGGGCCGCAGGTGGATTGTGGGGGTGGGCTGAGGGTCACCAGCAGAGGCGCACCTTGCCGCAACCGTTCGCACTGCGTCAGACAACGCTGTAGCAGCACTCGCCCTTGCGGTAGAGGAAGAGTATCATCGTAGAAGGTGGCGAGAAAATCTAAGATCACCAACGGGATGGAAGTGAGAGGCAGAGTTTCCAGCGCCGCTGCTACCTGATAAGCGGTGAAAGCGCGTTGTAGGTGCAAGCGCTCAAGCCACACATCTACCTGTGTGGTATGCTGACGGATCAGATGGATAAGGAGGTAAGGTTGCAGACGGCCACCGGCATCCAGCAGGTTAACATCTTGAAGGCGGAGTAGGGTAGCCACAAGATGATGAGCCCTTGTGATGATTGCCGAGCTACCATAGAGCACAATGAATTGGCCGCCAGCAAGTGCAGGGTGTAAGTCCATGTTCTGATAATAGCTCAGCGCACTTACGCTGACTATTCCCCAAGAGAGGAGATGCCGGTGGATTTATGGGTTAACCCTTTGGAGAGGGTTAAGACTGGGCGGAAAGAGCCAGCCTTTGTAGCAGAGGCAAAGTATGGAGGGATAAGAATGACCAATCTTCCTCTTGACGGGAGGAAAAGCTAAGATACAATATATTCAAAGGAATGAATGATAAACCGCTCAACTCTTACGAAGAGGAAGCCCGCCTCTACAAGGTCTTGATGCACCCTTTACGGCTGGCGGTGCTTGATCTATTGCGCGAAGGTGAACAGTGCGTGTGCCACATGGAAGCGGTGTTCGGCTTGCGGCAAGCCTACATCTCGCAACAGTTGATGGTGCTGCGCTCTGCCGGATTGGTTGATGCGCGCCGCGAAGGCTTAAACATCTACTATCGCGTCACGCAACCGAAAATCTATGCGGTGATCGACGCCATGCGCCAAATGACTCACACGGAGCCGCTGCCTTTAGACTCGCCGGTTCAGTGCAATTGTCCATCTTGTGACCCAGCCCGCCTCCAGTCCGCTCAATTGATCCAACTTGAGTGAGGTTCGGCCTGCCTGTACATCCAGAGGTCAGACGCTCCTAGCCAATTGGGAGAGAGACTGGAAATGAAAGGGGTTTACACTGGATTCCTTGTCGACGCCCGTATTGAAGCCCGCCATCCGAGGACACTGCAGATGCAACTTGGTTTTAGTCCTTAGATATGCCTTGAAGAATACAGCTCTATGGGATTTTATTCCTCGCATCCAAAGCCATCCCCGTCAGTATCAAAGCCATGCGGGTCGGGGGGCAAAACGCGAAAGTTACGCTGTTCAATGTCGGCGCAGCTCAGATCAGGCGGGGGCGATGGGATGCAGATATCTGGGTAAGCCGGGTCACAGTTGGGAGAAGCCGAAGGCTTGGGCGATGCCCATAACCCTCTGCCTAGCTGGCGGGCAGTGCGCTCGGCATATTGGAAAATCTCGGCACAAGCCACATCCGGTGGATAGGTGACGGCTTTGGCATACCCGTCTTCGATCAACTTAAGATTGACAAAGACCGAGTTGGTCACCACATACCGAAGCAACCGCCCATAGCGATCGGTTTCGGAGACATCGCGATATAACTCAACAATTTGATTGCGAACCAGTTGGGCATTCTGCTTGGCGGCTTCTTTGCCAAATGGTTCTTGACTTGTCGTGCTTTCTGGCGCATCAATCCCGATATAGCGCACCTTCTCTTCTTTGCCATCGAGCAAGACACGAATGGTGTCGCCATCGATCACTTTGGTGACCAAGCCCAGTTGAGGGGACTGAGGGGGAATGCAAAGATAGGAGAGGGGGATGGAGGTGATGGTGGCAGCAGCGAGGGTTGGGGTAGGCGTTGGGGTGGCAGGAGAGCCGTTGGGTTTGCGAGTTGCTTTGGGGGTTGGTGAAAAGGAAAAGCCTTTCGCCTCGGCGGTGGATTCGCCGCCCGAAAGGAGAGGTAGATATTGCTGGTGTTGAGCGAAAGTTTCTGCAGCAAGTGTGATGGTGAGCTCTGCGGTTTGAGAGGGTGTTTCGGGAGGAATCTCGCTCCTTATTGCAGCTTGATCGGTTGGAAGGGAGGGCGATGGAGAGGAAGAGAGAAATTGGGTGATATTGCAAGCCAAAGCGAAGACGCCCAGTAAAATCAAGACGACCGAGGGGCGAGATAGCCATGCAAAGGGAGGCGTTGCACTAAGCCAGACGGTTCGGGTTTTTCTGCTGGGTTTATTCATGGCACTCCAGTTTTGACGGTAAAGACTTCATGCGAAAATTCCCTCAGCCAGCCGCACTCATCTCCAAGAAGCTAAGCTGGCGAATCGGGCGACGCCCATTCAAAAGGAGATAGGGGGCGGCATGCTTGATTTCAACTCCAAGCTTCTTGAGTTGGGATAAATCGGTTAGGCAGTGCAGTTGACGGGCTTGCAAGATGCGTTGAGCACCTTTCGGACCGATGCCGGGGATGCGTATTAATTGTTGAAGTGGGGCACGGTTGATCTCAAGCGGAGTTTCCCCAAAGTGCGTATCGGCATATGCCTTCTTGGGGTCGATCTCCAACGGCAGATTCGCATCTTTGCCAAACTTTAACTCAGATAGTCGAAAGCCGTAATCGCGTAAGAGGAAAGATGCCTGATAGAGACGGCGTTGACGCAGTAGACTGGCGGGGGGGTGATTCTCTAGGGGGGTATTTGGAACGGGACGGAACGGCGAATAGTAAGTTCGGGAGAGTCTGAGGGAGCGAAAGAGCCATTCGGTGGTTTGCAAGATCTCGCGGTCGCTCTCGCCTGCGGCGCCGAGCACCAATTGGGTCACCGAAGAGGGCCAGCGCCTTTGCCATCCCAACTGAGAAGGCTGAGAGCGGCGGATCTGTTCCACCCACTGCAGGGGTTGCAGAATTTCATCGAAAAAACTTTTATGCGGAGCAAGCTGGGATAGCCGCGCCGCGTTTGGCGCTTCGAGGTTAATCGAGACCCGATCGGCGAGTTGCATGGCGCGCAAAACCTGATCCTTTTCTGCACCGGGCATCAGCTTGAGGTGTAGGTAACCGCGGAAACCCAGTTTGTTCCGTAAAATTTCGGCGGTGTCGATCAGCTTATCCTGGGTGCGGATGCCTCCACCGGCCAAACCGCTGGAGAGGAATAATCCATCGGCAAGCCCGGCTTGATAAAGCTGAATAAACAGATGGGCAAACTCTTCGGGGCGGAAGGTAGCCCGCGCTCGATCTCGCCCGGCGCGAAAGGGACAGTAAAAGCAATCTCGTTCACAGGCAGAGGAGAGGAGAGTTTTTAACAGACGGATGGGCTTGCCCTGCGGAGTCTGGGCATGATAAAGCACGAGATGTTGCTCTTTGGTAGCAGGCATGGCAACCGAGCAAGAGGAGCGTTCTTCTTCCGCTTCCCACTCCATGTCGTTTGCCAGATGGCACAAGTGCGCAAAGGCGTCCATGGTTTGATTATAGAACAATTATTCTGTTTGTCAAGCGTTCCATAGACCTGTGTAGGGCTTTTCAAAGGTTGAATGTTAACCTGATTTCGGGGTAAGCTTGTCATCTCAACGGGTCACTTCGAGCGCAGCGAGAAGTGGTAAGATTTCTCCTCGCTGCGCTTGTCGAAATGAGCCATCTGAGTGAAATCTGAGTTATCTGTGGATTTTTAGGCGGGCTGAAAAGTTGCTTCCAGACTTAGGTAACCTTTGTCTACTTAGAGCATCTAAGCGATCAAAGGTATGTTTTGTGTTCCTTTTTCCATGAGCCCAGATCGAAGAACTTTATCCCTGGAGAAATCCTATGCCCAAGCCAATGGTTGTCTTGAATGTTCAACAGTGTGAGCCCAACCAATGCGAAAATGGAATTTGCCCGGCTGCTTTACAGTGTCGCAGAAAAGCGCTGGTTCAAGAGCAACCGTTTGAAGTGCCCGAATTGAATTCGGAGCGATGTTTGGGTTGCGCGGTCTGTGTAACGATTTGCGAACGAAAGTCCCTGCAGGTATACCGCTGGTGAAAATTGTGGGTAGGATGGCTGTGTTCTTTGAGTTCTCAAAGACCATCTTAGAGGGTGCTGAAACAAAATTAGCGAGAGTAGAGGACTTAACGGCAAAAAGCTTGTTTTTTCCTTACATTGACTTTGATTTTCTTTGTGTCTAGCGTCTTAGTGCTCAGAGATTGGGTTCTTGCAGGGGACTTTTAATTTGCAAAAGTTAGAACACTAGCGATCGGTAAAGGAGTGAGAAGGTGCTGGCGCTGAAATTGTTTTGCCAAGGATTGAATGCGCCGCGTTGCGCCTTTTAATGGATATTGCCGCAGGATTTCTGCAAGCGGAACGGCGAGATGGGCGTAGCGAAAAGCATCTTCATCAAGCACTTTGTCTTCCCACGCAATGATGTCAAGGTCAATGGTGCGTGGGGCGAATTTGTCTTCTGTGCGCTGCCTGCCTAGGGCGCTTTCAATCGGGCGCAGGACTCTCTCTTTCAGCACCTGAGGGGGATAGGCGGTTTTCGCTACTACCATTGCGTTGAGAAAGTTTCTTCCGCTGCTGCCAACCGGGGGCGTTTCATACACAGAGGAAACTGCTAATAACCTGACCTGCTGAGCCAACAGTTCGATGGCTTTGGGCAAGTGCACATGTGGCAAAATGTTTGATCCTAGTGAAATATAAACCAAGTGCTCCATGACTGTTCTTCAACAAGTTTTCTGTGATAGGGGTCTCTTCCTCATGAACGGCTGCGTTCGATTTCAACTCCCACCGAGCGGGCAAAACGCACTGCACCGGGTTTCTCAACTCGAACGATCACTTTTTGCACTTTTGGATCATCTAAGCAGAGGTTAGCAATATCTTCGGCTAAGGCTTCAACCGTAAGGCGGGCTGCGGTTTCGGCATGGGCGAGTGCTTGCTTGGCAATTGTGCGATAGTTTACGCTGTATTGGATATCGTCTGTTTTCCCAGCTTGGCGGGTGTCGCAATACAGAGTGATATTGATCAGGATTTCTTGAGGGTTTTCTCGTTCCCACTCATTGATCCCGATGATACCGCGGGCTACAAGGTCTTTGATCAAGATTTTGTCCATCTTTATCCCTTTGAAAAAAGTTATTGCTTTCTCAAACCAAGTGTCGCCCGCCGTCCAGATGCAAAATCTCTCCGGTGATATAGCTCGGCCCATACAGTAAAAATATGAAGGCAGCGGTGACTTCATCAAGGTTTGCCCAGCGGGCCGCCGGGACATTGAGCAGAACGTGAGACAGGTTTTTATTGGTGTTCTGATCGGCAGGGGGCAAGATGGCGCCTAGCGCCAGTCCGTTCACGGTGATATGCGGAGCAAGGGCTTGGGCTAGGGAGCGCGTTAGCGCAGCCAGGGCAGCTTTGCTGATGGTGTAAGGCAGGTGATCGGCGCCGGGGCGTAGGGCGCGCCAATCTAAGATGTTAATGATGCGCCCGCTTGCTCCCATGGGTAAATGACGGGCAAAGGTCTGACTGAGGATAAACGGGGCGGTCAAGTTGATGCGTAGGTTTCTTTCCCAATCTGTTAGGGTGGTCGTTTGCCAGTCGAGCGGCTCAAAGATAGAGGCATTGTTGACCAGCCCTGTCAGATTGCCCAATTGTTCTTCTGCTTTTGCTATAAGGGCTTCTAGCTGATCCACTTGAGCAAGGTCAGCGCAAAGGGTAATGGCTTTTCTACCCAGTGAACGAATTTCGCGGGCGGTTTGCTCGGCGCCTTCTGCCGAGGAATGATAATGGATGGCGACATTGGCGCCGGCTTGAGCGGCGGCAAGGGCTAATTGTCGACCGATGCGCCGACCTGCTCCGGTGATCAGGACGTTTTGGGCTTGCATAACTGACCTAACGGGTCATTCATCATAGCGCTGACGGCTGAGTTGAGCATAAAATTCGCGCCGCAGCTCCGGGTCTGTTTTGAAAAGGCCGCGCATGGTGCTGGTAGTCATCGTGGCTTCCGCCTTTTTGACGCCACGCATCATGGCGCAGAGATGCGCTCCTTCAACGACCACCGCAATCCCTTGTGGATGGAGTTTCTCTTCCAGCAGGTCGGCAATTTGGGTAGTCATGCGTTCTTGAACTTGCAAGCGGCGGGCAAACATCTCAACGATGCGGGGGATTTTGCTTAAGCCAATGACCTTCTTATCGGGAATGTAGGCGACATGCGCTTTGCCAAAAAACGGCAGTAGGTGATGTTCGCAGAGGGAATAAAATTCGATATCCCGCACGAGCACCATATCTGCATATTCTACATCAAACAGGGCACCGTTAATCAATTGATCAGGGTCTGTTCGGTAGCCGCTGGTCAATTCTTCGTACATACGGGCAACACGGTCTGGCGTTTTGATGAGACCATCACGGTTAGGGTCTTCACCGATCTCCATTAGAATCTGGTGAACAGCCTGTTGGATGCTCTCGGCTGGCTTGATCTCTCCTTCGATTAGGATAAACGGTTGGGGTAACGTGAATAATTGGGATGTTTCTAACAATTGGTTGTCCATAATTTTCTCCTCGTTTTGTGCCAGTAAGAATTTATTGACCATATTATACAGGAAACACAATAATTGTCAAGATTTTGCAAAGGATTTATAGGGTTTTTCAAGAGTTTATTTGCTCAATCCCTTCGTTCGCCCTCGCCCCTGTCCCATTGCCCAACGGGCGAGGGAGGCGAGGAATGGGTACAAATATCCGCTTGGTGCAGCCTATCAAGCGTAGCATAAGCTTTAGCTTGTGGAAACGAGACACAGGCTGAAGCCGATGTTACGAAAAATTGCTCTTTTTTGCTAAAAGACGAAGAAATGTATTATTAGAATTGCTGCAAAAGCAAAGTGTCCACGCAAAAGTTGTAGGACAACTCATTGAGTTGTCCTACAAAGCAATGTTGCCAACAACTTTTGAGTGCACACCAAATTAAATCTTGCGTTGACGATTTCGAGGTTCTTTGGTATGATGCGTGCTATAATTTTTGATTGATGTATTGATTTTATTGGATAGAAAGGAGTAGCTTATCAGCGCGGTTAACTATCGAGTTAACGAAGCCATCAAAGTACCCCAAGTACGCTTAATCGGCCCGCAGGGCGAAAACATCGGGATTGTCCCGATTGAAGAAGCCCAGCGTATCGCTCATCAAGCGGAATTAGACCTCGTGGAGGTGTCGCCTAATGCCGACCCCCCGGTCTGCCGGGTCATGGACTTCGGAAAGTTTATCTACGAACGCACAAAGAAAGAACGCGAGGCTCGCAAGGCCCAAACAAAAATTGAAGTCAAAGAAATTCGCTTGCGCCCCAAGACCAACGAACACCATCGGGCTCTCAAAGTTCGCGATGCCCGTCGCTGGCTTGAAGATGGAATGAAAGTTAAGGTGCGCATTCGCTTTCGAGGGCGAGAGATCACCTACCCAGAGATCGCGTTGGAAGATCTCAAAGCCGTGGCAGAAGACTTGGCTGATATCGCCGTAGTCGAGCAAGCCCCAGCCCTAGAAGGGCGCACGATGTTAATGGTGTTGGCGCCGGGTAAACAGGCGAAGAAGAAGGACAAAGAGAAACCAGAACGCGAGAAAGAAACCATTCCGCGCTGAGAGAAGCCCTTACTCCGCCAAGAAGATTAATCCCCCGCGCCCTGATTGGAGCGCGGTGTTTTCTGTGAAAGGAGAAAGACTGTGCCGCGAAAAACGCCTGAAGGAAAGTACAAGCTAAAAACCCACAAAGCGACTGCCAAGCGCTTCCGCTTGACAGGGACGGGGATGCTGGTGCGCACTAAAGGTGGCAAAAGCCACTTGCGCCGCCGCACTTCCAAACGTACCAAACGTCTCTTCCAAGAGATGCTCCCTGTGCGGGGGCGAGGGATCATTAAGCGCGTCCATCGTTTAGCGCCAAATTTGAAATAGAACCAAGGATTTGGTTTCTAAATCTTAGATTGCCGACTGCTGAGTGCATCCAACGGGTGAGAAGAGCTCACCGGCGCTCAGGGGAAGGCAGGAGAGTGAAGCATGAGAGTAAAGACCGGACCCTATCGCAGGCAGCACCACAAAAAGGTGCTCAAGATGACCAAAGGTCAATTTGGCACCCGTTCGCGCCTTTTTCGCCGCGCCAACGAAGCCCTGTTGAAGAGCCTTTGGTATGCCTACCGCGATCGCCGCACGCGCAAGCGCGACCTGCGTCGGCTGTGGATCGCACGCATCAATGCCGCCGCTCGGGCAAATGGCACAACCTATAGCCGCTTGATCGATGCGATGAAAAAGTCAAAGATCGCGTTGAATCGCAAAATGCTTGCTGAACTAGCGGTGCGCCAACCCGAAGCTTTTGCAGCGGTCGTTGCTGCGACAAAATCACCTTAGCTAAGCGCAGCCTTCGGTCGAAACGAGGCGACTCAAATCGCCTCGTTTTTTCGTTTTCTACGTAAGGTATAATGAACCTGTTCAAAACCGGAGGTCAAAATGAACGAAAACCCAAATCGAAAGATTCAACGTGCCCCGAACAGCGGTTTCTTTTGGGAGCTTTCGGCGCGCATCAAGTTGATTTTGCGCTTGCTCGCCGACCGGCGTGTCAATCCCTTGCTCAAATTGTTGCCCATTGCTTCGTTGGCTTATTTGATCGCTCCCGATTTGGCTCCAGGACCGGTGGATGATGCCCTGATCATTTGGCTGGGGGCTTATCTGTTTGTTGAACTTTGCCCACCCGAGATCGTTGAAGAACATCTCAAGAAAATTCAGTCTTCGGTCGTGAATCAACTTTACCAAGAGCGCAAGGACAATTTTCGCCCCGAAGACATCGAGGATGCCGATTATTGGGAAGAACCCAAGCAGTGAGATTGAAAATGAAGCTGAATTATTGGTACGTATTTCTGCTCTTGCTGATTTTGGTTGCCTGTCAGCCTAAGGCTACGCCTATACCGAGTGAGCTATCGAGCAGTCTAAGCCCGTTGTCCACCCCAACAACCGCAGGGAATGTCGCATCGACCCCATTTGAGATTGCCGTGCCTGTCCCAACGATGGAAGAGGGCACCAGCGCTGCTGAGCCTCTCCCAACCATCGCCGCTCAACCCATCTTGCTGGCTTTCCCCGATGCGGCAGGCTATCGCTGGGTTAAAGTGGCGCAGGGACTGCGCGCCCCGGTGGGCTTAGGTTATCCCCCGGATGGCAGCGGCAGGCTGTTAATCCTTGAACAAGAGGGGAAGATTCGTCTCTGGCAGGGCGGTGACCTCGTCTCTGGCGCTTTTTTAGACCTTCGCGAGCGGGTTGGCAGTCGCGGTAGCGAACAAGGTTTATTAGGCATCGCCTTCCACCCCCAATATGCCCAGAATGGCTATTTTTATGTCAATTACACGGATCGCAACGGGGATACGGTGATTGCGCGCTTTCAAGTCAATCCACCCTCAGCGAATGTGGCGGACCCGGCCAGCGAGAAAATTCTTCTGCGCGTTGCCCAACCGTATGCTAACCATAATGGCGGGGCAGTGGTCTTTGGGCTTGATGGTACCCTTTACCTCGGCTTAGGAGATGGCGGTTCGGCTGGCGACCCGCAGAACAATGCCCAATCTTTGAATACTATGCTAGGAAAAATCTTGCGCCTCGATGTAGATTCCGGCGACCCTTATGCCATTCCTGCATCGAATCCTTATGCTAATGGCGGTGGCTTGCCCGAAATTTGGGCTTACGGTTTGCGTAACCCTTGGCGGATGAGTTTTGACCGCCAAACAGGAGATTTGTATATCGGCGATGTCGGACAAAACCTTTGGGAAGAAATTGATTACCTGCCCAATGCTGCCAGCGGTGACCTCAACTTTGGCTGGAAGTATCTGGAAGGCACACATCCCTATCAGGGAACGCCACCTGCGGACCTCAAGTTGATTGCGCCAATCTACGAATACGGACACGATCAAGGCTGTTCGGTGACTGGCGGCGTAGTCTATCGTGGCCGTAACCTCCCTGAATGGAGTGGTGTCTATCTCTTTGGCGATTATTGCGCCGGTTGGGTAGATGGCTTGCGCCGCCTTCCCGATGGTACTTGGCAGGTGCAACGCCTCTTTCGCGATTTGGGGCGCATCTCCTCCTTCGGGGAGGATGAACAGGGTGAGGTTTATGTGATTGACCATGGTGGAACAGTTTACCGATTGGAGCGGCGATGAGAAAGCGTCTTCTCCAGCGAGCCTTTTGGGGTAGCTGTGCCATTGCGCTTGCCGTATTGGCTTGTTCCTTGCGCACGACCCTTCCCACGCCGACCGTCACTCCCTTGCCAAGCGTTACAGACATTGGGCAAACAACCTCTCTGCCGCCATCAACATCCACTCCAACAGCCCTTCTGCCCACCGAAACCGTTTCACCAAGTCCGACTTTCACTCCCGAAACGGTTGTGCGCTTTGCGGTGATCGGGGATTATGGCTCGGGCAACGAAGATGCCCGCAAGGTTGCCGACTTGGTCAAATCATGGCAGCCGCAGTTTATTCTCACCACCGGCGATAATAATTATCCTGACGGCTCGCGCCAGACCATCGATCACCGCATTGGGCAGTTTTATCATGAGTATATTGCTCCTTATCGCGGTGACTATGGCAAGGGTGCTGATCGGAACCGTTTTTTCCCAACGCTCGGCAACCATGATTGGATGAGCGAGGCAGCTCAGCCCTACTTTGATTACTTTGAGCTTCCTCATAACGAACGCTATTACGATTTCACTTGGGGAGCAGGACATTTTTTCGCTTTGAATAGCGACTCGAATGAACCCGATGGGGTGGGGCGCAGCTCGCGCCAAGCTCAGTGGTTGCAAGAGCGCATACTTGCCTCGACTCAGCCCTGGCAGATTGTTTTTATGCATCACCCGCCTTATTCCTCCGGAAGGCGCGGGGCGGTGGATTGGATGCGCTGGCCCTTCAAAGAATGGGGCGCCGATGCGGTCTTGTGCGGTCACGATCACTATTATGAACGCTTGGTTGTGGATGGCTTGGTGTATTTTATTAACGGCGCCGGCGGAGGCGGTCTGTACGGTTTTGGAGAGGTCGCTGAAGGCAGTCAGAAACGCTTTAACGGCGATTATGGCGCCATGTTGGTCACGATGGAGTCTCAGCGCATTGTTTTTGAATTCTATACGGTTCAGGGCTTGTTGATCGACCGCTACGAGCTGACGCAGAACGCACCATAAGCGCGTTCATTGATTGTTCTCAGCCGCCCGAAGGGCTTATGTGGATGATTCGTGGAAAAAGGTAGCTTTCACTAACGCAGGCAAGATTTGACCGGCTTTCCCTTGCAAAGCAAAATCCGCAAACGAGGTGAGCGGCGTAGGTTCGGCGTTAATTTCCACAATGCGCGCGCCTTGCTGTTGAGCGAGATATGCCAGCGACGCAGCCGGCTGAACAACCCCAGAGGTGCCGATCGAGAAGAACAACTCGCACGTTCGGGCTGCTTCAAAAGCCGCCTCGAGTTCGGCTTGGGGCAGGTTCTCCCCAAACCAAACCACATCGGGACGCAGCAAGCCATTACAGACTTTGCACCTTGGCACGGCATCGCCACCTTGATCCCATCGGCTATGGATTAACCCGCAAACCGAGCAGCGCACACGGTGGATATTCCCGTGTAACTCGATGACAAGGGGGCTACCCGCCGCTTGATGTAATCCATCGACGTTTTGGGTGATCAACGTGAAGTTCGGGATCTGCTTTGCCAGCTCGACCAGTGCGTAATGAGCTGGGTTGGGCTTTGCCTGCGAGACTTTCTCCCGTCGCCAGGCATACCAATCCCAAACCATCTTGGGATTGCGTTGAAAAGCTTGCGGTGTGGCTAAATCTTCGGGGCGATATTGCGCCCATAAGCCGTCTTGGGCATCGCGAAAGGTGCGCAACCCGCTCTCTTGGGAGACCCCTGCACCGGTTAGGGCAGTTGCGCGTTGCGCTTGGCGGAGAGCCTTGATCAAATCGGCAGGAAAAATCATATTTTATTTGTACCACAAAATGAATTGAAGCAAAACAAGTTTGCGGTTCTAATCAAAGGATGTGGGAATGGGGACTCATGGGGAACTGCTATTACAGCTGCCGAGTATGGTGGCATTTTTGCAAAATCCGCTGTTTTTATCATCCTGTGCGGATTTGTCATAGGAACTCCTAATAAACTCAGGATAATACCACTTTTTGCTTTTCGGGTATAATTACCGAGAGGATTATGTCCACCCAAAAGTTGTAGGACAACTCATTGAGTTGTCCTACAAAGCAATGTTGCAAGCAACTTTTGAGTGCACACAGAGGATTTACCAAATGGCCTTCCAAGTGACTGATTACCACGATTTGGTGCGTTTACTCCAACAACATCCCGAATGGCGGGAAGAGCTGCGTCACTTGTTACTAACTGCCGACCTGCTTGAGCTGCCCCAGGTAGTGCGAGAGCTGGCGGAAGCTCAACGTCAACTAGTGGAAGCCCAGAGGCGCAGTGAAGAACGCCTGACTCGTTTAGAGCAGACGGTAGCTGAGCTGGCGGAAGCCCAAAAGAAGACAGAAGAACAAATGCAGAAGTTGACCGAGCGTGTCAATTCTATGACGGATGAACTCAGCGAATTGCGCGGCGATATGCTAGAAATGCGTTATCGTCAACGTGCTTTTAGTTACTTTGGGAAGATCGTTTCGCGCGCTCAAGTGGTAGACCTCCAAGAAATCTGGTCCGACAAGATTGAGCCGCGCCTAAATGCGGAAGAACGTGAAGATTTGCTTTCTCTAGACCTGCTCGTCCGCGGACGGTTGAATCGAGCGCTAGAGGAGAGAACGGGGATCGTAGAACTCTGGTTGGCAGTGGAAGTTTCTGGCGTGGTTGATCAAAACGATGTTAGGCGAGTGAAGCGGCGCGCTGATCTATTAGGAAAAGCCGGACTGACGGTATTACCTATCGCGGCTGGACGGGAGGCGACAAGGGGGGCAGTTGCTCTGGCGAGTGAGATGGGAGTTATTTTGCAGAAGGACGGTGGCTTATTTTACGTTGAGGAGGCCGTGGCGCAGTTGCAGGAAAAGAGCTAGGAATGAACTGCGCCACCTCTCTTTAGACTTGAGGGAATACAGTCTTAACTTGTGAAAAGATAATCGCGCAGTAGGCTATTGCCTAAGGCAGAGCAACGGTCAGGGAATCATAATACGTTCCGGCGCCAAAACCGTCAATGAGCACATGATCACCGGGGTTGAGATTGGGCAGATAGCGTAGGAAAGCAATCATGTTTGAGGCAGCGCTGACGTTGCCAAAGTCGTGTAAGAGCCAGGGAAAGTTAACCGCTACTCCTGCGCTTTGGACTTGCTTCTCTTTGAGTTTGTTAATTTTATAATTGGCGTGATGGGCGATGGCGACAGCTAATTGCTTGCCCGGTTCGCCGAGCTTTTCCATCAGTTGTTGATAGGCGCGATACACTTCGACAACCACTTGCACCCCATTGCGGACAAACAGCTTGACCATGCCCATCATCCCGGCCATGGCGATTGGCGCGTCCCCTTCAGGTTCATGCATCAAGCCAGCCACGCGCAGGTGGGATTGACCGGCTTGGGAGACCTCTAACAGGCTGGCGCGGGAATGCGGGTAGGTCATCTTGACTTGTAAAACGCCTTCTTCATCGTAGGCTTCACGGGTTGCACCGGTGAGGAATTTCATTGTCTCGCCAGGGATGATGCCGATTATGCCAGCTCCATTGCCAAAGAGTTGCAGGGCGTTAATGTCCCGTGAAGCAAACAAGAAGCGGCTTAGTCCCTCAATGCCCCCAACTAGGACTTTCTTCCCCAGTAGTTCTTCGGCGATGTTGATCTTAGCCGGCAACTGCAGAAAGGGGTTGAGGGCAAGGTGTAAACTGCCCACTGAGCCATCACAGGCTTTGTGAACGCTGACCTTGAGCGCGTTTGGGGAGATGCCCGCTTTTTGGCAGATTCTTTCCAAATAATCTTCGCAAACTGGGCTGCTCATACCCACCAGCACCCCTTCCACTTCACTGAGTTGCCAACCATTGGCAGCCGCCGCTTTTTGCAGCAATCTTGCGCCGACCTCGATCTCTAGCTCAAGGTGTTCTTGTGGGCTTAAGTCGGGCAAGTGATGGCGACTAAAGAACCCCAGCTCGTCTAGCGAACCAACCTCACTGTTAGCGACTTCTTCTCCCAAGTGTTCTTCTAAACGCTGGGGTAAAGATTGATTGTCGACCGTCAACCCCCATCCGGCGTAGGCGCCACCGATGCCGACTTTGGGATTGTTGACTTGTTCTATACCAAGCGGAATGCCGTCCCCATAGGGAAGTGTCTCGATCTCGACATGGGGACGGTCAAAGAAACGAATCGGTTTTTCAGATTGGATCTCACTCATCCAGCCTACCTCTCTCTCGATTGCAAAAGATGTTCTCACTCGTCATCGGGGGCAGAAGGGGTTCGTCATTGCTTTACAGCCCAAATGACCAGCACAGATAGCTCACTATTTTAACCCTTTTTGGATATTTTGGATACGATTGTGCGCACTGGTGTTATGGCTTTCTCAAAGTCGCGGAAAGTGTTCCGATCTCCGTTGCGATTGTCGGGATGGGCTAAAGAATGGGGCTAAAAAGATATGAGCGCCATGAATTGCTAAATTTGTCAATGGACTTTGAGAAAGCCATCATCACCTCCTTACGTGTCGTTGGAGTTTGTTTTACCTCAAACCGTTGTTTGCTAAGAACTTGACCAATCACTTTGACCTTGCTGAGGAGTTCCGTTTAAGCCTCGATGCCTTCCCGCAAACTGACCGAGGATAAGGTTCAAAAAGAGGATTTTGTAACTCTACCGCTTACAGACCACCGCATAAA
>CALFWB010000024.1 GCA_937928795.1 uncultured Anaerolineales bacterium | reverse complement strand
CGAGTGAGCGACAACCGCGGAGGATATACGGAACAGTCTTTTGAGCTTCACATCTTCCCTACACTGTCATTGGACTATTCGATTTATCTTCCTCTGTGTGCGAAGCCTTGAAGCCTTTTTGCAAGGGCTTTGCCTATGCCATTTGATTTCACTTTTTGACCGGAATCCAACCAAATTCCTCGATCGCTTATTCTCCCTCACTGCTCAAAACGAATTCAATAAAAACCTGAGCTAGGGGCTGGGAGAATGGACCGGTAAGCAGGGAAAGCGGTCTGAACAGGCGATATTGACCGGCCTTGATGGTTTCTGGTGTGGCAATTACGCCATCAATGGATAACAACTTGAGAGATTACACTGTAATCGTTTGTTCTAAAAGCAGATGGACTAGGCTAAGATTTTCTTAAGGATATGGGGGCGATATGGTATGATTAGCCTCATGAAACTTAAGGTAGCTTTGGCACAAATCAGTACTCACCTGGGAGATGTCCCACGTAACCTTGAAAAACATCTTGCGCTGATCCAACAAGCCACGTCCCAAGGTGCTGACCTAATTGTCTTTCCGGAGCTTTCGCTGACCGGTTATGTGTTACAAGATTTGGTTTCAACTGTGGCGCTTTCCCCAAAAAGAGAGGATCCAATTTTTGGGAAATTGCTGGAAGCCAGCCAAGGGATTGATTTGACGGTGGGATTTGTTGAGGAGGATAGCCGTCACCGTTTTTTCATCGCTGCAGCCTATCTCTCACAGGGGGAGGTCGTGCACGTTCACCACAAACTTTATTTACCGACCTATGGCCTGTTCGATGAAGGGCGTTTCTTCGCTTGGGGTGATTCGATTTCGGCCTTCGATACCCGCTTCGGACGGGTGGGCATGTTGATCTGTGAGGATTTTTGGCACGCTTCACCGCCTTATCTGCTTTGGCTGGATGGCGCCGATTTGTTTGTGTTGATGTCCGCTTCACCAGGGCGGGGGTTGAGCGCCGGGCCGAAATTAGAATCAGCGCGCTGGGTTGAACAATTGGTGCAGGCTTATGCCAATCTCTTTACGGCTTTTGTGGTTCATGCCAATCGCGTTGGCTATGAGGATGGTTTGCATTTTTGGGGTGGTTCGGTGGCGTTTGACCCGGATGGCGTTCTGCTCGCCCAAGCTCCCTATTTTGAGGAAGGGGTAACGTTTGCCGAACTCGATCTCCATCAGTTGCATCGCACGCGAGCTCGTTTACCCCTCTTGCGTGATGAACGCACCGCCCTCGTTCAACGCCAACTAGACCGTATCCTCAATCGGGCATCCCAAGCGAACCGTTAGGTGAACGTGTATGGTAGATATCGATTTGACCCTTAACCCCGATTTGGCGCAAAAGATTTTGACCGGTTTCATCCGCTCGGAAATTAGACGCTTCGGCTTTCAACATGCCGTGATTGGGCTTTCGGGTGGCGTAGATTCAGCGCTATCGTGCTACTTGGCAGCCGAGGCTTTAGGTCCGCAAAACGTTTTAGCAGTCTGTATGCCCTATCGCTCCTCTGCCCCCCAATCGCTCGAACATGCTCAACTGGTGATCGATGCGCTGAGAGTCCAATCGGTGGTCATACCGATTACGGAGATGGTTGATCCGCTGATTGGGCGCGACCCACAGATGAGTTCAGTGCGCAAGGGCAACATCATGGCGCGAGCGCGCATGATTGTGCTTTACGATCAATCCGAAGCTTTTGAGGGTTTAGTGGTCGGCACGGGAAATAAGACCGAAATTCTGCTCGGTTATACCACGCTTTATGGCGATTCGGCTTGTGCCTTGAATCCGATTGGGGATTTATACAAAACCCAAGTGCGTCAACTGGCACAGGCGATGGGCGTGCCTGAGCCGATTCTGACCAAGCCGCCGACAGCCGACCTTTGGCAGGGGCAAACCGATGAAGGCGAGCTAGGCTTTACCTACGCAGAAGTGGATCGACTGCTTTATCTGTTGGTTGACCAGCGCTATAGCCCTGAGGATTGTGTCGAAGCCGGCTTTGCAGCGGACTTTGTGCAGAGAGTGGTCGAACGGGTGCGGCGCAACCACTTTAAGCGCGTTTTGCCCCCCATTGCCAAGTTAACCAATCGCACGATCGGGTATGACTTCTTGTACTTGCGCGATTGGGGAACTTAACTGGATGCCATAATGTCATTATGGTCAATCGCTCATTGGACTGGTTCAAACACGCCAGTCGAGATTTAGAACAAGAGGCTATCCGGTATGCCCGTGGGATCCTTGACTTCGTCCGTACTCATTTGGCCTAGGCGGGATGAGGTCTTGCAAACCTTGCAAGCCTAGGCGGAAAAGGCGAGAGCGGAGACACCTGCTCTTTTGCGGGTTGGTTACTTTGAGTCGTATGCGCGCGGGGATTGGGGTATTGGCAGTGATTTGGATGTGGTGCTTATCCTAACCGACTCCGATTATCCCTTTGAGCGCCGCGCCGCTCAGTTTGACCTAACGAATTTGCCCGTCCCGGTTGACGTGCTGGTTTACACCCCAGCAGAGTGGGAGAGGACCACTGCCCGAAGGGAGGGAAGGCGTTGGTGGGATGAGGTGAGGTGGGTGTGAGAGGAATTAGTGAGAATTGGCAATCGAAACATCATTTTGTTCTACCCATTGTTCGATCGCCTTTGCCAACTCTGACAGCAGTGTGGCAAAATCCTGGTCGTTTTGTTTTTTTGCTCCCTCAGCCTTTTCATGGATATAATCAATCAGATCCTGATCGAAGCGATCGGAGTATGTTTGGAACGCCTCAACAAGATCATCAGCGCCTAAGAGATATTGTAGGGTAATTTCTGAATTGTTTTTGGCTCTCGAATTGGCTCCAAAGTAATTATCTAATGTCACAAAAATGCGTATTTCAGGCCAGTCCAATGCTAAACGATGGAGTGCTTCCTGCCATTCTGGGGATGGCTCAAGCAAAATAAACTCTTCGAGTAATTTCAATGCTAATCCTTTTTTACGGGCACGCAAGGCGGTATCAATATAGTCTGCCAACACGGAATGATTCTGATAGCCTCTTTTGATCAATTGATCGAAGATGTGCAAGGCACTAAAGTACTTTTGTTGTTTTACTTCACAAACAGCTTGGTAAAACAGCGCTTCTGGACTCTGAGGTTCCTCCTTTAGCCATTGATCGATCAGTTTTTGAGCTTCTTGTATGTCATTCTCGTGAATTAACTTGTCTAAGGCTTCCTTGTGCTTTGAATAGTGCTGTCTTGCAATTTTAGCGTTCTCAATACAGCTTTGAAGATTTCCCTCAAGCAGACTTAGCTTTGCCATACCTTGATAAAAGATGAATTTGTTCGGGTTTTTATAAATAGCTTGAGTAAGGACTTCTTTTAGCATGGAGGTGCTCAATTGAGGGTTGTCGATTAAGTCTCCAGTTAATTCAGGGCAATACGAGAGCATGGCGACTGCAGCATCTTGGTATTCTGCAAACCGATTGGTTTGTAGGTATAACCAGAGCAAGTGTTTCCAAATGTTACTGTCGTCAGGCTTCTCTTTGAGAATCTCGAGGCATTCTAGAATCGCATCTTCATACCGTTTTGCTTTGGTTAGGATTTCCAATCGAACATAGGGGTCTGTAAAGTATTGAGGGTAACTTTCGAGCAGAATCTCTCGCAGCCGATCGGATTTCGGGTTTGTAATGGTTCTTAACATAGATTTTGTATGAACTCGGTAACGGGCGAGAATCTCTGGGATAAGCACGCCCCACCCTTCGTGGTTAGCGATCTTGAACCATAAGTCGTAGTCTTCATACCCCATCACTTCCATGATCGAGTAGCCCCCGGCTTGCTCCCAGGCATTTTTGCGCATCATGACCATAGCGTCAACCATATTCCCAAACTGGAGCAGAGCCTTGTCCCATAGGGTTGTATTTTGTAAACCCCTAACGGCTCCAAATACTTCTAAGTAACTGTAGGAGAAACTAGCGTCGCATTCGCTTAAGACCGCTAAGTGCCTCTCTAAACACCGAGGATACAAAGAATTGTCTGCATCAAGGACGAAAACATAAGGGGTGCGAGCTTGCTCAAAAGCCGTGTTCCTCGTCGGCGCTAGACCTAGGTTTTGTTTATGACGGAGAAGACAACAGCGGTTAAATCGTGCGTAATTCTGCTTCATCCATTTCTTGACAATCGTTGTAGAGTTATCCTGCGAGCAATCATCCACAACAAGCAGATCAAACGCTTGCAAAGTTTGGTTCTTAACGGACTCAAGGCATTCTTCGATGTATTGCTGGTAATTGTAAAGACTAA
Organism: uncultured Anaerolineales bacterium; assembly: GCA_937928795.1. Taxonomy (GTDB): domain Bacteria; phylum Chloroflexota; class Anaerolineae; order Anaerolineales; family UBA4823; genus NAK19. The sequence goes on along the minus strand of CALFWB010000024.1, from coordinate 22,952 downwards.
CAATGACGGATACGGAGGGAACTTGTCCACGGCTATGCTCGTAAACTACCTCAAAATGTTGATCATTGATTGGGTGTTCCTTAAGGTCTTTCATGGTAATGAACTGCTCTTTCAGGGTCTAGCCAGTTATTTATGGTTTAGTTTTTCAACCAATTCTTGAAGCACACGATCGATGCGGCACTTGTCAACTAAGGTGCGGTAACCGTGCTCAATAATTGCTTGTGCTTCAAGGTTACCTTGGGGTGTTGAAAGGTAGTAATCGATTCTCTCAGCGAATTCACCCTGGGCTGCTTCTATATAATCTTCGTTTGCCACAAATGGGGGCGCAGGTTCACAAGGTTCGCTAAGGACTAAGAGTCTTTGCCAAATTCCCTGCATGACAATCCTTTGCCATTCAAAATATAGATCATTACCGCGATGGATGTTGAGCAAGATTTTTGCCCTTTGGCATAATCCAATCACAGTCGGCGTATTCATAAAAGTATTGACCCCGGCTAAGATGGGACGGCTTGAGTCGCTGAAATGGAAATAACAGGTATAGCGTGAGAGCAACCAACTTAAGGAAGAAAAAATTTGCTCTCGCCTTTTGGATAGACTCCCCACAAAAAGCAAGTCAATTGGTCTATCTACAAAAGGTTCTTTAAAGTATGAACGTTCCCGAACAGACTTGGGAACAGAAAGAGTTAGGGGGTGTTCGGGCAAAGGAACGACATCCGAAAATAGAGAAAAATTTTCCGCGTATCCTAATGGCAAATAGTCTGCTGGTATCCCTTGCTGTGCGATCTCCTTGGCAGCCCAATGGTTGATATCCCAGATATGGTAGGCTTTTGAAAACAAGTCAAATGCCAGGGCAAACCATTTTGTTGAGGGTTGCTCGGTGTTGATCAAGATTACTTTCGCTGGCCATACTTGACCAAGCAAATCTTTTCCTTTACCAAGATAGAAAAATTCATGAGGAGCTAATACAAGGTGATAGATTGTGTTAGAAAGAAAGCCTTTTGATTCGTCGGCGAGTTGGACGGTATAACCAGCTTGGATCAATCCCTCTTTGATTAAATCGCGGATCTCGTGGAAGAAGTAATTGCCAACTGAACTTGTGTAAATTGTAAACATCGGGTACTCATCCATGGTTTGTTCTCGCTAAATTGGGTTCAGAGTGGTTCGATACGTAAAATCTAACCTTGGCAATTTGTTCTACGGTGGTTTTGTTTTCAACCAAAACCGTTAGGAGATGCTCTCCATCCACCAACTCGTTAGTATCTAACTTGGTTCCAAAGCCAGGGGCAGGATTATCTTGGCGAAACAGTTCAAAGTTTCTTAAGACGTCTTCTCGTGGGCCTCTTTCAACAGGTAAAGACAAATCCATCCTATCGATCAGAAATCGAATATCCCAAGGTTCGGCATTTCTTTGTGAGATCATCCAGCCATACATGTTTAGAATTCCACAAACCTTTTCACCATTAGAGGGAGCGTCTAAGTTCCACGCGACTAGGGGATGATCGCTTGTCAAAAGAAGGTTTGGATTTTTGTAGGATATTTGCGACAAGTAATCAATTAAGGTTTGGGCGACTTCATTGTTTGGATCCATCTTAAATACTTCCACCAGGGCTTCTTTTGCATTTCTGAATTGACCATTTGCTATACACTGGACTGCCCAATCGATGAGAGAAAGAATGTATGAGCGAGGAATTTCTCGGGCCGAATAAATTGATCTCCTGATTGAATTTTCTTTCACAACAGGAATGTTTAGATTGGCGTTTTTGATGATATTCTCAACCAGTTTAGGTATGTGATCAATAGGTCTGTAGAAATTCCTGCTGTCTTCTTGACTGCGGTAACTGACCAGAGATCTCTCTAGAAAATCTCCAAACCAGATCGAATCCTGGATATAGGATAGCGGCACGTAATAACAACTTAATAACCACAAAAGGATAGAGTCTTTGTCATTTGTCTTATTTTCTATTAACTGGTTGATTGAGTCCAACGAAGTCGCATCAGCCACAAAATTCAGTTGCGAGTCTCCTAAGGCAATAAGTTTTTTTTGCCAAATCAGAGCCTGCAGTCCAACCATCGAAGAGACAGACGCTACGGCATCTACATGACGAATAAGATATTGGGATGCAGAGCCAAATTCTTCAAACTCTTCTGAGTAGATGAAGTGAGGATAGCAGCCTCTTAAGTACTTCAATGTATCTGATGTGAATACCGGAAAGTCAGGGTGAGGGACAAAAATGACTCCAATGTTTTGGGGAGTCTCTTTTAGAATGTGCTCAATCATATCGATTTGGGATACAAATTCACAATTGCCGTCAAACCAATAGTTTTGAGAAGCTTGTAAGGGAACGAGAATTAGGTGGGAAAACCGATGGCGCAAATTCTCAATAATGGGCTTGAAAGGATTCTGTTGTTCGATCAGCGATATAAAAAAATCGCGATATTCTTTCAATGCCTCATAATCTTGTTCAGTAAATTGCGTTGCATCGATCAAGTCGGTATATCTCCTTAGATAGCTATATTTGTAGTATCCAAAGGGATCAAAATAAAAACTTTCCGGAAACGGAGGGCGCGAAGTCATTCCATATTCACTATAAAGGGTTAGGGCTTGCGGATAGGCCTTTTGCAAAAAAGGGGCTGGGGAATATGAGATGATCAGATCGGGCTGCCAATTGCTCAATCTGTTTTTAATCAAGCGGGCGGTAAACGAAATTTGTTCTTGAGTGAATGTGCCATGATACCAAGCTAAACTTGCCTTTAGGTAGTCTCTGCCAAAATGGGTTAGGAGCATTTCACTATCAACGTCTAGGATTTGGATATCGCTGTTTAAGGACCATTCTGGAATGTTTTCTTTGATTGCCTTGCTTGTGATAACCCGAAAGGAATAGTTGCGAAAGGGATCATCGTCCAAGGATTGCATCTTTCGGTAAGCAAACGTCCACCACGGTAGATGAAATAATGGACGGTGAAAAGTCGCCATGGGTTCGATATAAAACAGCACATTGTATGTAGACTTACGAGAAGATGGTTTGATCGGAGATGAGGATGTAACAGTTGAGGTTACTCCTCCCTTGGGGGAGACTTTTACGGCTTTTACGCCACCGACAATGAATTGCGGGTCATCCTCTGAAAAATGCCCATAGCGTGCTTGATAGCGATCTTTCAAGAAAAGGACGTTTTCCTTATACCTTTTGCGCATTTGACAAAAATCATTGTTTACGAGAGGAGCACCAAAGATCCTTTTGCAGTCGTCTATACTCAAATTGGTTTGTTCCGAAGCGGCAAACCAAACCGTTCTCTCCGATAAAGGGACAGTTGCTAGGAATAATCCGTTTGTCTTTAGGAGGCTCATGGATTTTTGATATAGATCTCTGATTTGGGGCAGTTTATTATGTTCAATGGATGAGAGCCAGAAAATGATGTCAATGGTTTCTTCTTCGAAAGCAGCTAACTCCAAAAAATCTACAAAGTAGTCAACGTTCCTAAATTCTCCAGGATTGCAGAAACCAGAGGGGCGATCCACACCGATAACATTAATGCCAAAGTGCTCTTCAACGAAATTGTGAAAAATTGACTTCCCGCATCCTACGTCTAAAATTATCGGCTTTTCAGGAGAATATCTCCTCAGATAATTCTCAATCTGTTGAACTATCCAGACTTGATCAAGCGCGTAATTCCACCCTGTATTGGCTATGGGTTCAAGGTGGTTGAGTCCGTACTCGGCTAATTTCTCAAGCAGAGCTCTGTTCTTGCTGATCTCAATGGGGTCAAGGATGGTTATTGATGTATCCATGATTGACTCTCTAAAATGTGCCAATTTTTGCGGCTTCAAATTGAAATTGTTCTTGCTTAAACCACCGAATATTATAGAAGCGCGGGTCATTGGCGGGGTCATCGCCGAAGGTGCCGGCTTGGAGGGCATCCCAAATTTCCAAGACGGCTTGGGCAGCTCCACGCTCAGCGGCAAACCCCAACTCGCGTTGGATTTTATTGCCCAAAACATAGTAGCTTCGTTCTCCGCTCTGCACGCTGCGATCGCGCTTGACCTGAATCGATACCCCGCGGTTCTGCTCGAGCACTTCGGTCACCCAGAAAGCCAACTCTAAGATGCGGTAATTCTTGTGCAGCACATTGAAAATCTCGCCGCGCACTTTTTCTAAGGGCGCGGCAAGCATGTAGATATAGGCATCCACGGCATCGCGGATGTGTAACAAGGGTCGCCAAGCTTCCCCACTGCCGTAAACGGTCAGTTTTCCCTGCTTCCAGGCATTGAGGGTAAAGATGTTGATGACCAAATCGAAGCGCATGCGGGGCGAAAGACCGAAAATCGTGCCTTTGCGCAGGATAATCGGACAGAACTGCGGGACTTCTGCGGCAATGCGCAGCAATTCGATTTCTGCCAAGCGCTTGCTCTTGCTGTAGTTTGCCGTGGGCGAGACGGGAGTTTCCTCGCTTTTGCCCTGCATGTTGAGTTCGGCTTCCGGGGTAGCCGTGTAATACACCGAACAAGAGGAGGCGAAGACGAAACGGATGGGTTTACCCGCTCGTTTTGCCTTTTGGGCAGCCAGTTCAGCCAGCTTTTGGGTCGCCATCACGTTGCATTCGGCGTTCAATTGCGGGGCAAAATCGGCAGTTGGGTCGTTGGAGAGACCGGCCAAGTGAATGACCGCCTCAACACCATCGAGCCAGTCTGGCTGGGCGTGACGGATGTCCCCCTGTATCAACTCAAGGTTGGGATGCTGCGGCAAGGGGTTCTCAAACCACAGCGTATCAACCACCCTGACGGGTTTGCCTAGGGCAAGCAGTTCGGGGACTAAGACGCTGCCGACATACCCGGCGCCACCGGTGACCAGGATCATCGTTCTTCTCCTTTCGAGGACTGGACTTTTTGTCGCTCTGCAAGGTAATCTGCCAGAGCAGCCTGCCAAGCCTTGAGGGGAGCAATGCCTGCTTCTCGAATAGCTTGGTTCGCCAGAACGGAATAACTCGGGCGTCGAGCGGCGGTCTTGAATTCTGCCGAAGTGGTGGGTTGCAGGCTGGGGTGTAAGTTCGACAGTTCAAAGATTTTGAGTGCAAATTCATACCACGAGCAATCGCCCGAACAAGTTAGGTGATACAACCCATACGGAGCATTCTCGATTAGGTTTGCCAAACCCTTGGCTAACTCGCGGGTGTAGGTGGGCGCAAGGCGTTGGTCGTCCACCACGCGGATGTCTTTCCCTTCACGGGCGAGGCGCAACATCAGCTCGACAAAGTTACCCCCTTTGCCGGAAGCGCCACGCACGCCGTACAGACCCGACGTGCGCACAATCCAGTGCTTTGCCCAGGTAGCTTGGATCAACTTTTCGCCCGCCAGTTTGCTTGTGCCGTAAACATTCAAGGGGGCGGGGCAATCCTTTTCTGTGTAAGGAGTGGTACGCTGGGCATCCCCGCCAAAGACATAATCGGTGCTGAGGAAAAGTAAGGCAATGCCTTGCTCACGGCACAGGCGGGCAAGGTTCAAAGGAGCGATGGCATTCACGGCAAAGGCCCGTTCGGGATAACTTTCGACTTCATCCACCTTGTGGTAGGCGGCCGTGTTGACCACCACATCGGGTTGGGATTGAGCTAAGACCTGTTGGACTTGGGGCAGGTCGGTCACTTCTAGCTCGGCATGGGTAAGTGGGATGACTTGGTGGGTTGAGGATTGCTCCCGTAAAACCTGAACCAAGTCGCTGCCTAATTGACCGTTGGCTCCGATAACGAGGATGCGCATCGCTGCCCTCTAGGGAAAAGCCGGGTTTTGCAGGTATTGTTTGAGGGTCATGCCGTTTTGATCCCGCTTGGAGAGCACGGGGTCTTTGAGCGGCCAGTCGATAGCAAGGTCAGGGTCATTCCAGAGGATGGTGCCCTCAGCAGAGGGGGTATAGTAGCCGGTTTGTTTGTATTGCACCTCGACAAAGTCATCGAGGGCTTGGAAACCATGGGCGAAGCCGGGTGGGATGTAAATTTGCTTCTTGTTTTCGGCGCTCAATTCGATGGCAAAGTATTTGCCGAAGGTCGGTGAGCTAAGGCGCAGGTCGACAGCAACATCGTAAATGCGTCCAAGAGTACAGCGCACCAATTTGCCCATCGGGGCGGTCAGGTCTTGATAGTGCAACCCACGCAGTACGCCGTAATGCGAGCGCGAGTGCCCTTCTTGGACAAATTCTTCGTTGAAGCCTGCCGCAGCAAAATCGCGCTTGTTCCACGGTTCGATGAAAAAGCCGCGCTCGTCTTGAAAGTAGTCAATTTCGATGATCCAGAGACCCTGCAGCGGGGTAGGTAAGAGTTGGGTTTTCATGAGGTTGTTACAACGCCTTTCATGCGGGATACATTCTATTTGCTCATTTTCGAGTTTATGTCAAACTCCGAAAGTTCCCCATAAATGTTGAATAAAAAGCCGGTAAATACAGGGTAAAATGGTTGCTACCTCTATCCTTTTATCCTCTCTTTACGCGTTCTTCATTTGCCCTTTATAGACGACTGCGGGGTTTCGTTTTATAACTTACTCGATGATCATGATGGAAACTAAGTCCATAGATTTGACGCAGCGTAAGGCGCTCGGGAAACAACATTTAGAAGCCAATCGCATCGAGCAAGCAATCCAGGTGTTTGCGCAGATTTTGCGCGAGTACCCGGCTGATATTGAGTCGTATTTGATCTTGGGCGATTGCTATCTTGCTGATGGAGACCCTTCCACCGCGCTTGCCTTCTATACTCAAGCCCAAGAATTAGCCCCTCAAGACCCCCAGGTGTTACGACGGGTGAGTCTTGCCCAAATTGAGGCTTCCATTGGAGAGAGAGGAAAAGCAGTCGCTTTCCCTCCCAATTGGATGGATGCCCCTCAAGGGAGTGCTCACTCAAAGCAAATGGTTGACCTTTTAGAACAGTTAGCCCATCGTCCTTCAACGATCTCGGACGAAGAGGTGCAGAGGGCTGCCCAATTACTGGACGAGATTATCCATAGCCCTCATCCAGCTTTGAAAGTTGCTGAGCGGTTGGATGAGATTGACGAACTAATTCCGGCCTTATTGGAGTTAAACATTCGTCAGGCGCGCCAGGATGGGCTTGAGGACCTGGCAATGGGTTTAGAAAATCTGTTGCAGAACATTTATCTTCAGAAAGAAGTTTATGGAGAAGCTGCTTCCTCACTGCCAACACCAACCTCAAGCGGCGAGACAGAGAAAAAAAACTTGCGCATTTTATGGATTGATCCGATTCCCAATTTGCCCTTGATGGCTTCGAAAGTTCCGCAGCAAAGGTTGGCTGAGTTAGATTGTCAACTTATCAAGCTAGACGCCGATCAGAAGCCCGACTTAACGAGCTTTGATGCCCTCTTAGCGGTTCATCCTCATGGTGATCCAAACAGTATGGAATGGCTGGCAGCCGCCCACGGCGCCGGACTGCCGATCCTCCTCTATTTGGAAGCTGATTTTGAGCAGATTCCGTTGCAGCATCCAGCCTTTGAGTTAGCGGGTTTGAACAGCCCGGCGCGCGCCAAAGCCTACTCGGCTGCTTGCTGGCTTGCCGATCGAATTGTCGTCCCAAGTGAAGCTTTTGCGAACACCTTACGCCAAACCAATTTCCCGGTGACGGTTATCCCACCAGCTTGGGATGCCGATGATCTCTCAAATTCCAAACCTGTGCGTCCTCGCCATAACCTCAACATAGGCTGGCTCGGGCTGGGTGGCGAGCTAGAAGACGTGTTTCAGGTCAAGCGCATGATCGTGCGTGTCTTACGGGAATTTCCCCATGTCCATTTGGTCATCGGTGGGGATGTAGAGGTCTATCAACTCTTCGATAGTTTGCCGGAGAGCCGTCGCATCTTCCTGCCCATTATAGAGGCAGAAGATTATGAGTATGCCCTCAAGCAGATCGACATCCTGCTTTTACCCTTGCGGAACACGCCTTTTCATAACTCGTTGTCGGATAAACGGTTGGTCGATGCCGGCGGGCGTGGCATCCCGTGGCTGGCTTCTCCTTGTGCTGCAGCGGTAAGTTGGGCAAGCGGTGGGCTGATTGCTAACTCTTTGGATGAATGGCACACCAACTTGCGTCAGTTGGTCTTGGATAGCGATTTGCGCGTCAGTTTGGGCAATGCCGGGCGACAACAAGCGCAGTTGCGCTCGTTGAACCTGCAAAGCCGTCTCTGGTATCACACCCTGCGCGAAATTATTCAAGGGAAACAGCGGTGAAAGTGGTTTTTGTCTATGCAGATAGCCAAGAGGAATGGAACAGCAGTGAATGGCGTTGTGCTATACCCTATCGGGCGATCAATCGCACCGGCCGCCATCAAGCTTTTCTGATCAGCACCGAAGATTTTGCTTCTCATCAGCCGCAAGCGGATGAGGTTTGTCGAGAAGCAGACCTTCTTGTGATCGAGCGCAATTTGTTTGGTCCGGTTTTATCCGCCATCCAATATTGGAAAGCCCGCGATAAAGTCGTGTTAGCCGATTTCGATGATGCCTATCACTTGATGCATCCAAGCAACCTGAATTATTCTTTTTGGAGTCAGGGTGTGCGCCGCGATAACGGACAAAAAGTTGAACCACTGCCCTTAACCCAATTCAAGTGGGGCTTGCGCCTGGTTCATGCTGCCACAACGCCTTCGCAGCGCTTGGCGGAGGATTGGCGGGCGTATACCGAAATGATCTACGTGCCCAATTATCTCGACTTGAACTTATATCAAAATGCTCAGCCCCAAGAGCATGACGGAATCATCATTGGCTGGGGAGGGAGTGTCTCTCACTATCAAAGCTTTGTCGATAGTGGTGTGATCCCCGCTTTACAGCGCTTGTGCAGGGCGAGGCCGCAAGTGCGGGTCATGATCTGCGGGGCGGATGTGCGCATTGTCCAGCAGCTCAACCTGCCCGAAGGGCAAATCCTTCATGCACCTTGGGTGCCTCATAACCGCTGGGCAACGGTTTTATCTCAATTTGACATCGGAATTGCTCCTCTAGCTGGCGAATATGACCACCGCCGAAGTTGGATAAAAGTGTTAGAATATATGCTAATGAGAATCCCATGGGTTGCCAGCGAAGGTCCTCCTTATGAAGAATTCCGCTCATACGGTTGGCTGGTGCAGAATACGGCTCAAGCCTGGCAACGGGTATTGTTCGATGTAGTTGATCACTGGGAAGATTACAAAAGAGAAGCCGCTGGCGAAGCCTATCTGGTCGCTCTCGGCAAGTCCATTGATGAGAATATCTTTCTCACTTTGAGGCAATATGCGGCAATTTACGAAAAGGTGCTGGGGCAGCCAATCGCAGTTTGAAAGACGGTGTTTTGATTGGATGCCTTTCAAAAAATCCGCAACGAACGGTGTGATCGGCAGGGATGTTCGAGAAAAGTAAACTGGGAAAATCACCCCTAAAGAAACTGAAAGTGGCGCCGCCGCGTATGGTCACCATTCCCGCCGGTGAGTATATCATCGGGATCAGCGATGACCAAATCGAACATCTCTACCGCACGGAAATTTGGGCGGAAGAATGGGTGGAAAAAGACCTTTTTGCTGTTGAACAGCCTCAACATTTACTTAACATGCCAGCTTTTGAAATTTGTCGTTTTCCGGTGACTAATGCAGAATATTATCTGTTTATCTGGTCAACAGGGTACCGCGTCCCGAAGGAGTGGACCGGATTCCGGTATGCCGAAGGCACCGATAACCACCCGGTGGTGGGGGTTTCAAAGCAGGATGCTGAAGCTTATTGTCAATGGTTGAATGAGACCCTAGGAGGGAATTACCGCCTCCCTACCGAAGCGGAATGGGAGTGTGCAGCCCGTGGCGGCGATGATCGCCTTTACCCGTGGGGGGCAGAGTTTGACCCTTGGCGGTGTAACACCCTCGAAAGCGGCAAGAGAGGCACAACCCCGGTGGGTGAATATTCTCCGAGCGGCGATAGCCCCTTTGGTGTGGCCGATATGGCCGGTAACGTTTGGGAGTGGACAAGTTCGGTTTTGCAACCCTATCCTTACGATTCCCGCGATGGACGCGAAAACGGGAATGAGAAATCTCGCTACGTCATTCGCGGCGGTTCTTGGTATTACAGTCATAAATTAGCTCGCACCACTGTGCGCGAAGGGGTCGTGGCTACGTTTACTTCTCCATCTCTTGGCTTTCGCTTGGGGCGTAGTTTGACCGCTTAAGCTTTTGGAGCGGGAGCATTGCCTCGGACGCGTGTCTTTCGATATTCTACAATCCCCGGCAAAATTGAAATCAAGATGATAGCCAAAACCACCAGCGTGAAATTTTCGCGCACCATGCTCAAATTACCGAAGAAATAACCCCCGAAAACAAACAAAGCGACCCACAACAAACCGCCGAAAACGTTATAGGAAATGAATTTCCAATAGGTCATTTCACCCACACCGGCGACAAAGGGGGCAAAAGTGCGGATGATGGGAACAAAGCGTGCTAAGATGATCGTTTTGCCTCCGTATTTTTCGTAGAACTCATGGGTTCGTTGTAAGTATTCTTTTTTTAGGAAGCGCACCCTTCCACTAAAGGCGCGTGGGCCAATAGAGTGTCCGATCCAATAATTAATGGTGTCACCTAGAATGGCAGCGGCGGCTAGAAGAATATATAGCACCTCAACGTTCATTGCGCCTAGCCCGGCAAAGGTGCCCGCAGCAAAGATCAGTGAATCGCCGGGCAAGAAGGGAGTGATGACCAAACCGGTTTCCATAAAAATAACCAAAAAAAGCAGTAAGTAAGTCCAGGCACCGTAGATTTGAATCGCTGAACTTAGATATCGATCCAAATGCAAAAAAATATCGATCAGAGTTAATAAAGTCTCCATAGTTGAGGTCACTTATCCTTCTTCATAAGGTTGAACTCATTTTAACTTGTGCGCGGCGCATTCTTGTATTGAAAGACCAGAGTCCCAGAATTGCTAGACAGGTAAGAAAAAGGATTGCCGGCGGTGCGGCTAGCGCTAGATTTTGGGCGAGGGGAAGTTGCCAAAAACCGCGGTTGGATTCTGATATGCTGCGCAATGCAGCCAGAACAACAAGGCTATTCCATGCCCCATGAAAAAAGACCGCCAGTAAGTATGCAATAGCTAGGTGTAGATAGCGATGATTTTGCCACGCAGTGGTTAGCGCCGCACCGACCAACGCTGCTGTAAAGATGTGGATGGCACCTGTTCCGCTGCGCCCTAGCACGGCAAACAACCAATCCGATTGGGTGCTGCCTAGCAGGAAACTTTCTAATAGCGCGTAGCCTGCTCCGCACAGTGCGCCGACCACAAAGCCATCCAATGCGCCACGGGTGCGGCCAAAGAACATCCAGACGCCTAAAGGCTTGAGCGCTTCCTCAATCAACGGTACGACAAACCCTGCCAAAAAGAGAAGCGTAAAAACCACGGCTGGCTCGGATAAGTACGGTTGAAGGATATCTATGATCGCTTGAGGGTCTGCAGAGGGCTGACGGAGCGCTTCGTTTAGTTGATTGAGCTGGTTAGAGCGTTCGGGATCGAGGGATATCCAAACGGATAGCAGGATGAGAGGGGATAAAATTGCAAAAAGTTCTAAGATGAAAATGAGCAAAGGAGTTAGGGTCAATCCGACGCTTAGTGAAGCCCATTTTCGCTGTGGGGATATCCCTTTCAAATCTTTTAGACTAACCTGTAGGATTGCCATAATGGGGATGCCGATTGCGGCGACATGAAAAAGGGGCAGGAGAAAAAAGGCAAGGAGTGGGTGCGCAGAGAGCCAAGTTCCACCCACAAGGACCAATGGATAGGAGAAGATCAACACTCCTAAAGTTGGGAAACGAAGCGCAGTGAGCCAAGTCGGCTCGCCCAAGCCAAAAAATCGAAAAAAAGCAAAGAGGATGGGTGGAATCAGCAAGAGAAACACGGTAAAAAATCCGCCGGCAAGTAAAGAGAGTGAGAAGTGGGTCTTGTCCCCTGCGTTTGGAGTGATGATTTCCAGAACGGCAAACAGAAAGAAACCCAATGCTAGATTAAGCAAAAAGAAAGCAGCCAGAGAGGTCGCCAAACCCTGCCAAAGGGCTAGGGTTTTGCTCGGTCCAGAGGTTGGTCGAACCGGTGTCGGATGGGCGCCGTTGACGTTCAGATTGTCCTCAGTTTCCATGGCTCATTCTTCAAGAATGGTGATTGAAACGAGTAGGTCGCCTGGCGGAGGGGGAGGAAAATGACTGGGATCACGCAAGGTGATCTGCTTAAGCACATCCATTCCCTGTAAGACATTGCCGAAGATGGTGTAAGCGCCGTTCAAATGTGGGGCCGGCGCCAGAGTAATAAAAAATTGGCTGCCGTTGGTATCTCGTCCGGAGTTTGCCATGGCAACGAGGCCGGCTCTATCGAAGGACAAAGCGGGAGAAATCTCGTTGACAAATGCATAGCCCGGTCCGCCGTAGCCGGTGCCGCTGGGATCGCCGGTCTGGACGATGTAGTCTTCCAAAACCCGGTGAAAGGTGATCCCGTCATACCATCCTTGACGGGCGAGAAAAACGAAGTTATTCACCGTGACCGGAGCTTGATCGGCAAGCAACTTGATCAAGATTTCACCTTTCGCCGTTTTTAGGCGGGCTGAATATTGTTTGGAGAGGTCAATAACGACAGGAGGACAGCTCTCGAACTGCTTTTCTTCAAGAAGGTCGAGCAGGATGTAATCGCGCACGGTATAGTAATTGATGGGCAAGTTGCTTGGCCAGATTTGCCCGTCCAGCAAAATGAAAGGCACGCCGGGCAGACCGATGGCTTGATTCCTTGCCCAGGCAGCTTTTCCCTTTTCGATCAGCGCAGGACTTTGAAGATCTTGCCTGAAGGTGCTCGGATCAAGTTTTAGTTCTTCTGTTTGTTCGATAAGCCAATTCTCAAACTCCGCCGGGCTGAGTTCTATCCAGTCAGGGAGGTGACGATAGAGCCAATCATGCATTTGCCAAAATTGACCTTGTAAAGCGGCGGCTTCGGCGGCTTGGAGGCTCAGCAGCGCTTTATCGTGCACCTCAACCAACGGGAAATAGCGGTAAACCCAGCGCACTTGGTCGGGAAATTCGCGCAGGATTTGTTCCATGAGCAAGGAGAATTGAGCACAAGGCAGGGCTTGAAAATCGCAATAAACGACCAGAGTTACCTGCGCCGCCGGGGAGCCGCGCTGATAATCACTCTCACTGACGGGGGGGAACAGGGAAACTTCGGTGGGACCGGCAGTAGGACGGGGGCTTTTCGCTGTGCAACCGCTGGCAATCAGGCGGGTCAGATCGTTCTTAGAAAGCACGGCTTGTTGTGAACTGCTTAGGGTTGGGAGGACAGGAGAAAGTGCCGGGACAGGCAGGCTGGAGGGTGTGCGTTCTATCTGGCTTTGACACGCAGCGAGAATGAACCCGAACACGCATAGCCAGAACGGTGGATGAAATTTATTCACGAATTGCCTCCAATAATTGCTGCGGCGACCACATCCACGAAATGCGATTGAGAAAGGCAGCTAAGGAAGGCGATTGAGCGCGCAACTTCCTTACAGCGGCTCCGATGGGGTCTTCACCTGCGGCGCCTACCGGCTCATCGGCGTATGCTCCGTGGAAGGCAAAATAGGCTTGGTTGAGTTTACGGATTTGATAGCCATTTTCCCAAAAGAAAACCCGCCGTTCTTCCATGTAGGCTTCGGCTTCTTCGATCCGCCCCTGAGCAAGCAACTCATCCACTCGCAGGCGGGTGATGTGCATTTCTTTGCGGAAATCGAACGGGGGCGGTTCGGGTGGTTGAGGGGGTGGTGACGAAGGGGGCGTTTCAGGCGGTGGCGAGGGTAGAAACTCAGGATAGTAACGCTCGATCAATGCCAGACCCAATTCTTTGCCGCCAATCGAAGCAGCCGTTTCATTCATCGTGCGCAATTCGCCGCTTGTACCATAATTCACCCCCAGCGGACGAAAGCTCAAAAAGTTATGAATCCACTCGTGGGCAACCACCTCGCTCAACCAATTGAGGTCGGTGGTCTGCATGACCATTGTGGGATAAACGCCGATCCCTCCGACTCCCACAACCAGCGAGGAAACATTTAGCGCTTGATCGACTTGATCCTCAAGGGCTTCTTTTTGATCGGTGGTTAGGCCGACTTTAAGGGAAATATTAGCGTCTTGGCGGATGACCTCACGCGGGGAGACAATCAGCGAGGAGGGCAACGGCGAAACGTGATAAGAAACCGGTGGAATAGGCTGCCCTCCAAAGGCTAATCCCATTTCAGCAATCACTTGGGAGAGTTGGTCTTCGAGAATGGCTTCAGCGATTGGGGCGATCTGGGCTTCCTCCTGGCGCAGTCTGCTCAACCGCTGCCGCACAGCTTGCGAAGCTTGATAGGGATCGGGGATTTTCGGGTCAGCGTAGATGCGGTTCAATTCCCGATCGGTCTCTTCGATCTGGCGGACTAAGGCGAGGTAATCCAAAACCATCTGCTTTCGCTCGGGCGGCGAGAGGAATTGGGCAGTTCTTAAAGCCGATTGCCCGATCTTAAGATAGGCAGCATCCCCGATCCAACCGACGTAATCGAATTCAATTGGGCGGGTAAATGCGCGCACCCGTTCGATCGGATTAGCAATATAAATCGTTGAACCGCTGAGCAACATGGCAAACAAAGCCAAATAAAACCACCCAGAGGCAATTTTGCCCCACGGAATTCGGAGAACAAGCTTTCGGGTTGCTGCAGCGAACATGGCTCTCCAAATTGTTTTCTACCTCGAATGATAAGCGGCGCCTCAGTATCTTAGGATCAAGGCAATCCGCTGATGCTCAGCGAGCAATCCATCCTCCAAGAAGATGACCTGACCGCCATGGGCTAACACCGCTTCGACGATTTCATCCACAGCGTCATCAAGCACATCGGGTGCTGTTGGATCTTCTGCCGGCAGTAAGGTGAGGCCGCTTTCAGCGACCATGGCGGGATAGTGGAAGTTCTCTTCGACCAGCAACAGCCGTCCGCGTCCCTCCTGAGCATAGCGCCAGATTTCGCCAATGGTCGTGACCACTTTCCGCTCACCGATAGCTTTTTCTAAATCGAGCAAGGAGCGTTTGCGTTCTTCATTCAAGTTAAGTTCAACCAGCGGCCAGACCAATTTCGCCAGTTCGTGGGGTGGGGTTTGATCGTGGTTTCCTGTGAGGGTGGTCAAAATATGGCTTTTATGAGAGGTGATCTCGTTGAAAAAGGCTAAGTAACGCTCGACGCCAACAACGACCAGTGGGAGAGGGTCGTCGGCGAGAAAGGGCTTCAAAGCCTGATCAACCTGACGGAAGAATTTGCGATGATATTCATCGCGGATGTGCGATTTACGCACTCCGAAACCGCCGGGCAGAGGTTCCTCCCCGCCTGGACCCTCGTGAATCATCGGAAAGCCATCTGCTTGAACTTCGTTGAGGGCATCGCGGATGCCTTCATAAAGACGGGTGGGTTTTTCACTCAAGACTAGCACCCAGTAACGCTGAGTTCGGTTGAGGGCGAAGACTAGGTCACGCGTAAAAAAGCTTTCATCAATGACCACGCGTTCTCTTAATGGGAAGGGAAGGTAGAACAGACGCGCAAAATCTTGATGAATGTACATTGCCAAGCCATCTTGGGCAAAGCGATAGTCGATCTGGTTAGCGATCTGATCAAGGTTGCGCAGGATCGGCTCAACCTCTCGTTTTGGGAATTCATTTAGGAGTCGATCCACAGCTTGATTGACCAGATTTTTCACCCGAATAGGGTCTTGTTGGTTTTCAGGCGCTGTGCGATGGGTTGGCAAGGTAATCGTGACCAGCGGGTAACCCTTAATCTGTTGCAAGAGCAGAACGTCATGTTTGTTCATTGGCTTTCTCCTTAGGAGAGATTATAACAGGTTTACGAAGCCGAATTTCCTTAGGCGGGCTTATGCCTTTGTCCCATGACCAAAAGCGCTTCGGTTTGCTCGAAGGTCGGCTTGAGCAGACTTCTGTGCAATAGGGATTGGGTTTGGAAAAAACTTATACAGTTCTTATACTTCAAAACTTGACAGGCGCATGGCTCTCTGTTACATTCTTGCCCGTAAATTCATCTTGAAGGAGGTAAGAGATGTATCCGTTTTTCCTGTTTACCCATAATTGGCTGCGTTGGGTGGTGTTAGTTGCCGGCATAATCGTGGTGGCTTTTGCTTGGCTGGGTTGGCTAGGCAAGCGATCGTGGGGTAAGCGCGAGCGAATTTGGGGGATGATCTTTAATTCTTCCATGGACCTGCAGCTTTTGGTCGGCTTGTTGTTGTATTTTGTCTTTAGTCCCTTGACCACCAGTGCATTTGGCAATTTTGCTGCCGCCATGCAGAACGCTGCGCAGAGATTTTTTGTGGTGGAACATGGCGTGGTCATGTTATTTGCCGCGATCTTTGCCCACTTGGGAAGCGTTTTCAGCAAAAAAGCCGCTGACGATCGAGGCCGGTTTCGGCGTTCGGTGATTTGGTACACGCTGGCTCTGGTGTTGGTATTGGCAATGATCCCTTGGGACCGCCCTCTGGTGAGAGGGATGTAACTCGTTTGAGAGAACGGCTGGGATTGGGGTGAATGTTACTGCAGGCGCAACAATACCTTGCCGGCGCTCCACAGCTCCTCTAAGTTATAATAAGAGCGTTTTTCAGGGGTAAAAACATGCAAGATGACATCGCCAAAGTCCACTAGGATCCAGCCGTCGATGCCTTCGCCTTCCAAGCGCCCTTTGTAGTGATAATGTTCTCGGATCCATTCGACAGCGGCTTCTGCCAAAGCTTGGAGCATCCGATCACTGGTGCCGCTGCATAAAATAAAAAAATCGGTAAAGGGAGCAATTTCCCTCAAATCTAGGAGGAGGATATCCTCTCCTTTTTTATTTTCTAAGACGTCAACAAGTTCACGGGCGATTTCTAAGGCGTCCAGGGTTCACCTCTTCTCAGGATTGGATTTTTTGAGTGATGCGATGGCAAGGGGGGTGTAAACGGAACCATCTGGATGAAGGTCGCTTCGGAAGAGGGTAACGGTTGATACGGAGACAACCTCGACCAAACCGGTCTGCGTCTTTTGAAGCACGCTTGCAATCCGATTTAGATCCTCTGCGTCGGCGTGGCGATTCACCCTCCCGATGGTGATGTGGGGGGAATAGCGTCGTTCTTCGGAGATATACCCCAGCCTTTCGGTTTGTAGATCGATGGCTCGTTGGAGGGAAAAAAGTTCGCTAGGAGAAGTGACATGCAGCCAGATCACGCGGGGGTGCTTGAGGGTGGGGAATGCGCCTAGCTCCCCAATGCTAAATTCAAATGGAGAGAACCCTGTAGCTTCTTTGACGAGGACTTGCTTGATAGCCTCAAGGTTGTTAAGTGAGACCTCGCCTAAGAATTTCAGGGTGAGGTGGATATTCTGGGCTTTGACCCAGCGAATCGGCACGTTGGGCAGTTGACCTTGTAGCCTCTGGATAATCTGACTCAGTTTATGTTGCACTTCGGCGGGAAGCTCAATAGCAATAAAAGCGCGCAGGACTTGATTCATAGAGAGAAAACTTGGCGTTGGAGCAATTTTTCAATCGTTTCTTTTAACTCCCAAAAGGCGACTGGCTTAGTCAGGTAGGCAGAAGCACCCGACAGCAACCCTTTCTCAATGTCGCCGGGTTGACAATTGCCGGAGACCAAGATCACAGGCAAATTATCGAATTGTTTTTCGGCGCGAATGGCTCGCAGCAATTCGATGCCATTCTTGTCGGGGAGGATGATGTCCAGTAGAAGCAAAGCTGGCTTTTGTTGAAGCAAGAGATCGAAGACGGGTTGGGCAGAATAAGCATGGTGGGCTTGATAACCGCAGAGACGGATCATCTCCGCCAACATCTCGGCCGTATCGGTCTCGTCTTCAACGATTAGCGCAGTTTTTGCGGTTGATTTGGATCTCATCTCACATCGGATGCGATTACGCAGTTTGGGTTAATTATAAACGCTTTCTGGGCTTCTTAGGCACATTTCGCTAAGATGGCAGCAACTCTCAATTTACACATTGATTTGTTTTTTGGCAAGATGGCGCGGTTTTCGTGTCCACGCAAAAGTTGTAGGATAACTCAATGAGTTGTCCTACAAAGCAATGTTGCCAACAACTTTTGAGTGCAGACCGGTTTTCCATACCCTCGGCTTCAGCCCGTGTGTGATTTGCACAAGCAAAAGCTTATGCTCCGCTGACAAGCTGTACCAAACGGACTTCCGTAACATAGGCTTCAGCCCGTGTCTCGTTTCCACAAGCTAAAGCTTATGTTACGGTACAAGCTGAAGCTTATGCTACGCCCGATAAATTGCACCGAGCGGATTTCTGTAACCTGGGCATCAGCCAGGATTGTGGTTAACCGCTTTGGGATAGGCATATCTAAATCGTCTCTTCGCTGGGTTTCTCCCGCCGGTAATCTTCGGGAGTGTCGAGGTCTTTTAGGATGGTTGGCGTATCGACAACCAGATAGTAAATTTGCTCGGCGTGCTTTCGAAAGAAGTCGCGCAGGGTTTGGGGTGCAGATAAGTTAAGCAACTCATCCCACAAAGAGCGGTCAACCAGCCAGGGATGACCGCGGCGCATCTGATAGCTGGGAGCGATTAGAGGATGTACTCCCGTTTGATAAGCAGTGAGAATAGAGCGGACGGTTGAGGGCAAAATTTGCGGTTGATCGCCGAGGGTAATTAGGGCAGCTTGAGTGTTTGGCAAGCTGTGTTTCAGCCCTTCTTGGACGGAGCGCGTCATCTCGCCTTCGTAATGGGGGTTATACGCCCAGCGCAGGGGAATAGGGCAGGGAAGCTGGCGCAAAAGGTCTTCGATTAGCGACTGGTGACCGCCGGTGATGACCAGAATCCCTTGCAGACCCAATGCCGTACCGCCCTCTGCCAAAGCTTGGATGACAGCGCCGAGCACGGTCGTCTTGCCCCATGGCAAAGCTAATTTTGGCTCACCCATGCGCAGAGAGCGTCCGGCGGCTAAGATAATCGCTTCAACTGGTTTCAAGGGAGGAGAACTATTCATGTTCTTCGGACATTTCCAACAGTTTGCGATAATCGTGCGGCGTGTCTAGGTCAAAGGGTAGTTTCTGGTCGTGCCAGTAGAGCCACTGAGGTGGATAATTCCCGAAGATCGCCCGCCCGCCAACATCTCCCTCAAGGCGGAGTAAGTCGGCAAAGGTTTGACGGTCGAAGAGAACCGGGTTGGTGCGTTTGTCGCCAACGAGTGGAGCAATTACAGGGGCAAGGTTTTGAGCATGACTTTCAACTAAGGCGCGGAGTAAAGGCAATGAAATGAAAGGTTGATCAGCTAAGAGAAAGATCGCCCCACCGCCTTTATCTCCGAGGGCATGGAGCGCAGCACGAATGGATGTGCTTTGCCCGCTTTGCCAATCTTTGTTCTGAACCACTTGGACAGGCAAGTCGGCAACGGCTGCGGCGACTTTGTCGCCCTCTGCGCCGCACACCACGAGCACGGGGCGCAATTCGGCTTCGAGTGCCAGTCGAGCGGCGCGATGAACTAGAGTTTCACCCCGCCAGATGAGGAGGGGTTTGGGTTGACCAAAGCGCGAAGAAGCCCCAGCCGCTAAGATCACGCCGGCGATCGCCTCGTGGACGGCAAGAAGGTGAAAGGGATCCCGAAAACCCGCTTCAACGCAGGGCATTTCAGGCGGTGCAGCGCTGGGGGAGGGAAGAGGTCGCCCTTTAGCTGCTACAACCACCGAGTCAAATTGCTGCAAGAGATGGAAGCTGAGCTTGTTTGCGGCTGCTTCGGTTTCAGCGGTTTCCGCTTGGGTGAGCAAAACGTGGCTTGTGGCGGTAGCGGGGATGCCCTTGCGTCCTCCTAAAGGGTGGACAAGCACGCGTCGCACGGTCTCAGTGGTGATGATCTCGTCCATTGAGATGTCACTTAGTTCGGCAAACCGTTGCGGACGATGCACCCATTCCTGAGAAAGCGGCTTACCGATGGCAGCTAAGCCGGCCACAAGGATTACTCGATCGCAGAAAGGGGGAATGGCTGGTTCGTGATCGGCCGGCGCCTTTAGGGAACGCCCGCGCGCCCCATCGGCTTCGATGAGGAGCGGAATGCCTTTCTCGCGCAGATCTTGGGCAAGCTGTCGAAGGGCGCTTAGCCCTAATCCTCTCCAGCGCTGCGTTTGCGCATCCCATTCGCCGGTCAAACAGATGAGACCTTGGCGGGAATGAATTTCCTTCAACGTCTCGTCCATGTTGCCCTGATGGATAAGATGATGATCTGCGGCAAGAGCTTGGTCATAGCCGAGGTGGGTGGAAGTCGTAAGCAAAACAAGCGAATGGTCTTGAAGGTAGTCCCGACCTAGTTGATAGAGGGTGGTGGTTTTCCCGCCAGCGCCAACAATGGCGATCACGGCGGGGGAGGATAACCGCAAAGCGCGCAAAAGGGTGAGCTTCATGGCGATTTATAGGGCGTAATTCGGCATTGATGTTGCTTAATACTGCCTTGCGTTCTCATCGCAAAAAAGAGAAGATTCGCGTAAATTGGCGCAAATTCGCGGCTAAATCGTCCCATAATCTTGGCAAGTCCTTGCAAAACGTTGTCTTAGGTCCATAAATGGGGGCGCAAATTTGGCTTCGAGAGGATCGCTTCTAGGACTCCGCCACCAATGGCGAGGGCTTTATCGGAAACTAAGCTGCAATAACTTGGGTCATTGCGTGGGTCTAAATCGCCAACCTTGAGGTTTTGGCTCACTTTCACCCCTGGGCGCAACAGACCGCGTAATACTCCCTTGAACGGAGCAACGATGGGCTGACCATTTACCTCTGCGATCACTTGACCTGTTTCGATGTGCTCGCCAATGGCCGCTTGGGGGTGGAAGATACCATCGCTTGGCGCTCGCAGGACACGTTGTTCGCGCACGGACCCCACGGCATCGGGAATGCCGGTATCGGCTTGTGGCGATCCCTCCCAATAAACCCGTCCGAGGGTGTGACCGCGGTTGGTTTCGACAGCGGCATGGCAGTTTTTACCGGCTGTAAAACCGGGCCCCAAGCCGATGATTAAGTTCACCCGCTGGGGGATCAATTCAACGGCTTTCTTGAGCATCCGTGCGTCCACGACCACTGTCGGGTGCAATGCGGGGATAGACTCGCCTTCTGGATCGATCAAGACGGGGATGATCCCTTTTGCCATCACTTGCAGAATTTTTAGCGTATCCGTAGGGTCTTTCACGCAACGCGCTTCAATGCCCTCCACTGAACACTGTCCCTCGTAAACCGCTTCGGAAAAGCAGACCAAACGCCGCACCGCCAGCGGTTGAGGGAGTTCGGTCATCACTACTCTTAAGCCGGCACGATGCAAGCGATAAGCCACCCCGCTTGCCATTTCGCCGGCGCCACGGATGAGAATCAGCATTGCCATACGGCTATTTTACTTGAAAATTTACCGAAGTTTATCCCTCGCCCTAAGGTCTCAGGAATTCTAAATTTAGACGTGAACGCTTAGACGTGAACGCCATGCCAATTACCGGCGATCGGAGAACAAGTCTTCAACTTGCCACGCACAAACCACAGATTTGCGCACCGGTGGGGCAAGCAGCGATTGGTTGAGCGCCCAAAACGACAGTTTCAGCCATCCGATCTGGAAAATTGAGGCAAATGCGGCGCGGCTACGAGTTCAAGGCAGCGTAGCATAAGCATCAGCTTGTGCAGTAACATAAGCTAATGAACTTTAACAAAATAACACTGCAACCCGAGCAAGATTGAGTGGTTAAAGTAAGAGGAGGTGCGAAATGCCAGCAAAACTCAAACTTTCTTTGAGCGAAGCACAGATTCAGGAATTGGAAGAGTTACGCGATCATGCGCCTAAGCCATATCTACGCGAACGGGCAGCGGCCATTCTGAAAATTGCCGAAGGGCAGTCTGGTCGCCAAACCGCCTTGCAAGGTCTCCTGAAACGGCATGCGCCAGATACCGTCTATAATTGGGTGCGGCGGTATCGGGCGGAAGGCAAGACGGGATTGGAAATTCGTTCGGGACGTGGACGCAAACCTGCTTTTTCCCCTGAGTACTCCGACCGTGAGCAAGCGCGTGAGGCGATTTTGCACGTTGTGCACCAAGCGCCCCAGCGGTTCGGACAAAACGGCAGCCGCTGGAAATTGCGTTCCCTGCTGGCCGTTTTGAAATGGCTGCGCTTGAAGACCTTGGCAGGTCTGTGGCAATTGCTCAAGCGCTTGAAAATTGTCCGGAAGCGTGCCCGTGCCCATGTCCACAGTCCTGATGCACATTATGTTGAAAAACTGCGTCGCGTGCAATACAACTTCTTGCATCTGGACTTAGAGCGCATGGTTTTCTTGTTTCAAGATGAGTTCACCTTCTATCGTCAACCGAGTCTGGGGTATGCCTACGAGGCGATGGGCAAATCGCAACCTTTCGCCGAATTGGGATGGAAAAGCAATTACACCTGGCGGATTGCTGCTACCCTGAATGGCTATACCGGTCGGGTCACCTATGTACAAGGTGGGCATATCGGCGTGCAAGGAATGCTCCAACTCTACTGCCGGGTTTGTCTGGCCTATCCTGAAGCCACCCTCATCTTCATAGCACAAGACAATTGGCCGGTGCATTTTCATCCAGATATACGTGCGGCTTTGCAGTCTCAAGACTGGCCCTGGCCGCCCACTTTACCGCCCAATTGGCCAACCCAGCCCAGCCCAAAGGCGAAGAGGCTCAACCTTCCCATTCGTCTCTTGCCGTTACCGACTTATGCCCCCTGGAGCAACCCAATCGAGAAACTCTGGCGTTATCTCAAACAGGAAGTCCTTCACCTTCACCGCCTTGAAGACGATTGGAGCGCCACCAAACTGGCTGTGACTTCCTTTTTGGATCAGTTCGCCGACGGTTCGCCCGATTTGCTTCGCTATGTCGGCTTGCAAGACCCCGCAAAACTCTATCAAGCCTTGCCAGCGCTCTCGCTCTGAAGTTGCGGTATTTATTTGTTAAAGTTCAT
>CALFWB010000023.1 GCA_937928795.1 uncultured Anaerolineales bacterium | reverse complement strand
GAAGTGAGGATTGGCGAGCAAGTGCTGTGCCGAGCTTGCGCCGGGCAAGCGTATTATCAGCAGCCTGCCCCATTTGCCTTCACAGCGCTTTCCATCTCGGCAGCCGACGTGGACATGGAAAGCCAATACCTTAGCGAGCGATGAAGAGAGGGCTTTGCGGCAAAGTTTGAATCCCATCATGTAGTGATTCAATGAGCTATTTGCGGAATTTCGCCGAGTTTTCCTTCCCGCGCGCTAAGGGCAGCTACATTCTAGTACTCTGGCTGGCGGCGCCACAGGTTCTCCGAGTGGGCAAGTTGGGGGAGTTCGCTTTCCAAGCCGGCTATTATCTCTATGTGGGCAGCGCTTGTGGCGCTGGCGGACTGGCTGGGCGGCTAAAACATCACCTCAAGCCGCAAAAACTCCATTGGCATATCGACTATCTCCGCTCCGTTGCCCAACTGCAAGAGATTTGGTTCACCGAGGACAGACAGCACAACGAGTCGAACAACGATTGGCAGCAAAGCGAATGGCACAGCGAATGTCAATGGGCAGCCGAGCTGGCAAAACTAAATCAATTATCTTGCCCTTATCGCGGCTTCGGCTCAAGCGATTGCCGCTGTGTTGCGCACCTGTTTTATTGTCCTTCGGCAGACGCGCTCTCGCTGGTCCGCCTCGCTCTGCAGAGAATGGATCGCCAAATCATGGATGCGTCTTAAGGATTTGAGTTCGGGATAAGCCTTTCACCTTGACGGGCGCCTTCGAGCGCAGTAATTCTAAAGTTAGACGTGAACGCCAGGCTAATTACCGGCGATCGTGGAACAAGTCTTCAACTTGCCAAGCACAAACCACAGATTTGCGCACCGGTAGGGCAAGCAGCGATTGGTTTAGAGCCCAAAACGGCAGTTTCAGCCATCCGATCTGGAAAATTGAGGCAAATGCGGTTCCGAGTTCAAGGCAGCGCAACCTAAGCTTCAGCTTGTCCAGTAACATAAGCTTTAGCTTGTGGGAATGAGGGACGGGCTGAAGCCCATGTTACGGAAATCCGCTCGGTGCAGCTTATCGGGCGTAGCATAAGCATCAGCTTGTGCAGTAACATAAGCTTTAGCTTGTGGGGATAAGAGACGGGCTGAAGCCCATGTTACGGAAATCCGCTCGGTGCAGCTTATCGGGCGTAGCATAAGCTTCAGCTCGTGCAGTAACATAAGCTTTAGCTTGTGGGGATAAGACACGGGCTGAAGCCCATGTTACGGAAATCCGCTCTATCTTGCTCAGATGCGAACAAATGTTCTAATTTAGAATTGCAGAAAATCCTACGTTGCGCGGAAATAAGCGGAGAAAACTGGGTATAATTATGAACATTCGATGTAAACTTGAGCCTAAACTTTGTATCCCGTAATTCAAGATGACTCTACTGCCAGTTGGTCTGTATACGCAGAGGAGATAAATGAAAAACTTCCAAACCATGGAAATTCCCATTCAGGGGATGGACTGTGCCGAATGCACTCGCCATGTTCAAAAAGCAATCGCTGCTCTGCCAGGTGTCCAGGCGGTGGATGTGTTTCTGGCTGCTGAAAAAGCTGTGGTTCAACTCGATCCTGCTCGAGTTGGTCGATTGGCAATCCGTCAAGCGGTTCTGAAAGCGGGCTATCAAGTACCAGAAGAGGCGGAACCTTCAAAAATTCCTCCCCTTCACAAACAACTAAACACCCTGCTAGGGTTTGTTTTTACCTTTGTGATTTCCGTTGTTGTCTTTGGTGAATGGCTAGGCTTCTTTGACAGGCTTAATGAGTTTGTCCCCTTGCCAATCGGTGTTTTGATGGTGATCATTGCTGGCTTGCCGGTGTTTCGCAATGTACTGGCTGCCACGTGGCGCAGACAAATCACCTCTCACACCTTGATGACTTTAGGCGTTTTAGCTGCTCTCTTTGTCGGCGAATGGGTGGCTGCGGCTATCGTGGTTACTTTTATGTATGTGGGAACAATCATTGAACGCTATACAGCTCAGCAAGCACGCCAAGCCATCCAAGCCCTGACCGCTCTGGCACCGCAGACAGCGCGCGTAGAGCGGGATGGAAGGGAAGTTGAAATCTCGGTCCAAGATGTTCAGCCAAATGACATTGTTATTGTGCGGCCCGGCGAGAAAATACCCGTCGATGGGAAAGTCCTCAGTGGTCATGCTGTCGTAGATCAATCTACCATCACGGGCGAATCGATACCCGTGGAGAGTCTGGAAGGGAGTAGAGTGTATGCCTCTAGCTTGGTCAAGAGCGGCAGTTTGCGCATCCTGACCGAACGGGTGGGCGAAGATACAACCTTTGGACGGATCATCAAGCTGGTTTCAGAGGCGGAAGCCAATCGTGGAGAAGTTCAACGCCTAGCGGATCGGTTCAGCGCCTATTATTTACCCATTGTGGTTAGCGTGGCGGTGTTGACGTTTTGGTTTAGCCGTAATCTACTCGCAACAGCAGCCGTTCTGGTGGTCGCTTGTTCTTGCTCAATCGCTCTTGCTACTCCCATTGCCATGCTGGCTTCAATTGGACTGAGCGCCAAGAGAGGGATTGTGATCAAGGGCGGAAAGTATATTGAAATCTTAGCCCAAGCAACGGTCTTATTGGTGGATAAGACGGGTACTTTGACGATAGGCAAACCGCAGATCACCGACATCCTGCCTTTGAATGGCATGAATCCCGATGAACTGCTTGCTTACGCTGCGGCTGCCGAACGTTATTCGGAGCATCCCTTGGCTGGGGCTGTCCTTGAAGCAGCCATGGCTAGAGGGTTATCCATTCCACCTGCCGAAGAGTTTGAATCTCAATCGGGGTTAGGTGTGCGTGCCAGAGTTAATGGTTCTCTGGTTGAAATCGGCAATGATCGCTTTCTCTCACAAGTTGCCAAGTCCCCTGTTGTAGCCGAATTGGAGGAGCAAGGAAAGACCCTGCTTTACCTTGCCATTGACGGTAATCCGAGCGCCGTTTTGGCTGCCAGCGACCGCTTGCGTCCTGAAGTTGCTCAAGCCTTGAGCGAGTTGCCCAGTTTGGGGATTCGCCAGATTGAGCTGTTGACCGGCGATAACCAGCGTGCGGCGCAGGCATTGGCTAGCTACCTAAACATCCCCGCTCGAGCGAACTTATTGCCGCAGGATAAAATCGCTATCGTCAAGGCATTCCAAGCGCAAGGCGAAAAGGTAATTATGGTTGGGGATGGGGTGAACGATGCTCCAGCGCTTGCTCAAGCTGATGTCGGCATTGCGATGGGGGCTGGGGGAAGCGACATTGCGATTGAAGCTGCTCCAATAGCGCTTTTGAAGGAAGATTGGAGGCTTGTCCCTGAGCTGCTGCGCATTGCCCGGCGCACGATGGGGGTTGTGCGTCTGAATCTGCTGTTTACGGCGCTTTATAATTTTGCTGGAATCGGCCTAGCAGCGCTGGGAGTCATTCCGCCAACTATTGCTGCTGCGGCTCAATCGCTGCCAGATTTGGGCATCCTGGCAAACTCGGCGCGGTTGCTTAGGCACGCAAAGACCGAGGTGGATAGCAATCCGAGATAAGCAGAATGATCTAGCCTACAAATTTGGGCGAGTAACTCAGTTCAAATTCTTACTGGAGGAAGTTCTTAATCCCCACTCCATTCAGGCTAAATTTCGGTGTGCCAATGTTAGGGAACTGGCGCACCGTTGCCACCAACATGGCATAAATGCGATTCGGATCGCAGGGGTCGCCGCTCAACTTAATCTCGCCACTCAGCTCAATCTCAACTGAGCCATCTGTCACTTGGACGCTGACCACATTCAATTTTGATTTGTAAAGCGGGTTATATGCACCGCCAAACTCAGCAGTTTTATAGAAGAAAAGATTTTGTAGGGCGGTCTTAATATCGGCTTCGACATCGTCGGTGCGGTATTTTCCCGTGTAATAATAAACAAGACTATCACCACAAGCTACATTGCCTCCTCCACCTTTCTGGACAAAATAGATCAGTATCGGTTTTGTGCCAGCTAGGACGGTAGGAGTTGGCGGCGCTTCGGTGGGTAAGGGAGGTAAAGGAGGCAAGGTTGGGAGAGGAGTACTGGTTGGCACTTCGGTGGGTGTTTCGGTTGGCAAAGGAGTTGGGGTTTCGGTGGGTAAGGGGGTCGCAGTGGGCTCCAATGTTGCCGTTGGGGTAGGCGTTGGTTGGGGAAGTATAGTGCTACATGCAGCTAACAATAAGATAAGCCCAAAAGGGGCGAGGGTTCGAAAAGACCATTTCATGTGTTTTCTCCTTGCTAGTGTTGCTATTATACTTCTAGGAAAGCGATTTAGGGGAAAGTTTTGCCAGGCGCCTAGGTCGTTAGGGCTTCTCGCTGCGCTTGAAGTGACACACAAGTGACAAACGCGCTGCACCAACCACAGTTAGGAATTCGTTTTTGTCATTTTGACGAGCGCAGCGAGGAGAAATCCTGTCTCAGCGGTCGAAATCGTTGAGACTTTGCGCTGCGCTCGAAGTGACACCATTAGGTAAAGAAAAACCCCCGATTTCGCAGAGAATCGGGGCTGGTCGGCTCATTGAACTTTGATTTTGCCTTCCTTCAGGGCAAAATCGGCTCCTTCTTGTAGGGCGAGCAAATTGGCTTCCATAAACTTCTTGTGCCGCTCCGGCAAGTGCTCTTCCAAAGCTTGTTTGATCTGATCTAGGGATAAAACGGGTAGCTTAGCCAACAATGCTCCGACAGCGACCATGTTGAGCAGACGGCGATTGCCTAAGCGTTCGGCAATTTCATTGAGCGGTATAAACACACTCTCAATATCCGCACGTTGAGGAGGGCGGTTGACCAACGAAGCATTGACAATAAGCACCCCTCCTACCTTGACCATCGGTTCGTATTTCTCTAGAGAAGGCAAATTCAGAGCAATTACTGCGGTAGGGTTCAGCACTAGAGGTGAGCCAATTTCTTCATCAGAGATAATCACGGTACAGTTCGCTGTACCGCCGCGCATCTCAGGTCCATAAGAAGGAATCCAGGTTACTTCACGCCCGGCGTCCATGGCTGCATAAGCAAGGATTTGCCCAGCGAATAAGACACCTTGTCCACCAAAGCCAGCAATCAAGATTTCTGTTTGCATGGGGACTTTCTCTCCTTACACCTTAATCTCTTTAAGGGCTTCTGCGACTTTGAAATCCCCGATGGGATAGTAGGGGATCATGTGTTCTTCCAACCACTTGAGCGATTCAAGCGGCGAGAGCCCCCAGTTGGTGCTGCAGGTTGAGAGCAACTCGACCATAGAAAAACCTAAACCGCGCAGTTGGGTTTCGAAGGCTAAACGAATAGCTTTTTTCGCCATGCGGATGTTTTTGGGGTCATGCAGGCTGCGGCGCACCACGTATCCTGCTCCGTCCAAATTTGAGAGCAGTTCAGCCATTCTCAACGGATAGCCCATTGTTTCCACATCGCGGCCGCGCGGCGAGGAGGTCGTTTTTTGACCGGGCAACGTGGTGGGTGCCATCTGACCGCTTGTCATTCCATAAATGGCATTATTGATGAAAAACACGGAGATGTTCTCACCGCGTCCGGCAGCATGGACAATTTCACCCATCCCAATTGAAGCTAGATCACCATCACCCTGATAGGTAAAGACAACTCGGTCGGGGAGCAAGCGCTTAATGCCGGTTGCCATTGCAGGGGCACGACCATGAGCGGCTTCGACAAAGTCGCAGTCAAAATAGTTGTAAGCAAACACCGAACAGCCGACCGGTGCCACACCAATTGCCCTTTCTCGAATGCTCATTTCGTCCATTACTTCGGCGATCAGCCGGTGAGCAATACCATGCGTGCAGCCGGGGCAATAGTGCATCGCAGCTTCGGTGAGCGATTGAGGTCTCTGATAGACAATTTGAGCTGCAAGAGTTGTTTCCACTCTTTACCTCCTAATTATTCCAGTGGATTACGGGCGCAAATCGTTTCATCCACCGTTGGCGGGGATCACCATCAAGCGGGATCACTTCCTGGCTCATCCGCCGCATTTCAGCCAAAATCTCGTCTGGGAAAGGCACCATTCCACCCATCCGTCCATAGAACTCGACCGGCACGCGCCCTTTGACGACCTTCTGAACATCATTGAGCATTTGACCGGCGTTCATTTCAACCACGAGGATACCTTTCACGCGAGAAACAAGGCTTTCGATTTGGGGAGCTGGGAACGGACTCAACGTAATAGGGCGGAGGAGACCTACCTTGATTCCTTCTGCGCGTGCCATGCGCGCAGCAGAGAGAGCAATTCTCCCTGCTGTCCCAAACCCGATCACGACATACTCTGCATCATCTAGGAAATACTCGCGATAGCGGACCTCATTGGCTTGGATTTGATTCCAAACTTGCATGAGGCGATAATTGGTCACTTCTTCGTCTTTAGGGTCAATGTAGATCGAGCTCAGAATCCGCCGTTCACGTCCCATTGCTCCCCGCACTGCCCAATCAGGATATTCGCTCTTGATCGGGCGCATGGGGGGCAGTTCGGCTGGCTCCATCATCTGACCGATGTTCCCATCTGCCATCACGAAAACAATCGTGCGGTATTTTTCTGCTAGGTCGAAGGCAAGGACGACAAGGTCGATGGCTTCTTGGACACTGGCTGGGGCAAGCACAATGGGATGGTAATCCCCATGTCCGCCGCCGTGAACGATTTGGTCGTAATCCCCTTGAGAGGGAGCGATGTTCCCTAAGCCGGGTCCGCCGCGCACGACATCAATGAT
This sequence comes from uncultured Anaerolineales bacterium, assembly GCA_937928795.1. Taxonomy (GTDB): domain Bacteria; phylum Chloroflexota; class Anaerolineae; order Anaerolineales; family UBA4823; genus NAK19. The sequence continues at coordinate 54,371 of CALFWB010000023.1, read as the reverse complement.
AACCACAGGCACTTCTGTTCCGGCAATATACGAGATCCCTTCCATCATAAGGGAAATGCCGGGACTAGACGAGGAAGTCATCACCCGTGCGCCGGTACAGGCTGCTCCATACAGCATGTTAATTGCTGCCACTTCACTTTCTGCTTGGAGAAACGCGCGCCCTAAAGCCGGCATCCGCTCAGCCATCCATTCCAGAAGTTCTGTCTGAGGGGTAATCGGGTAGCCAAAGTAGCCCTCTAGGCCGGCGCGAATGGCGGCTTCGGCCATGGCGATATTGCCTTTCAACAGCTCTTTCGCCATCTTGACGCCTCCAAATTAAGCGGGAACTCTCTGAGGTGCTTCCCGAAAGACCGTTAAGGCTGCCTCTGGACACATAATCGCGCAGATGCCGCATCCTGTACAGCCTTCACCAATCAAAGTAACGGGGTGATAGCCTTTGGGAGTTAGGCGTCCCATGTCTAATGCCAGAACATGTTGAGGGCACTCGCTGACGCAAAGCTCGCAACCTTTGCAATACTTTTCGTTGACCTCAATCCATCCCTTTGCGGGCATAAACAACCTCCTTTTGTATAACTTGCACAAATTTTTACGACAATTATTATCGCATTTCCACAATTCAACGGCTAGTGTAAACTGTCATATTCCGACAGTACAAACATCCTAACCTTTTCATCATAACCTACGAGGAAATTGCTATGGGGAGGGTGTAGCGGTGACACGTTGGGAATTGACTTCCGCAAGGATGCGCTCGTAGGCTTGCTGAAGGGCAGCGCGCTGACTCATCCCTTGATAGAGAACTGCCCGCAAGATGATATCCATTTGCCTCTGAACGAGCTCCATCTCTGGTAGAGAAGGGTAGGCTACGCCCTTGTCCAAAGCAACGATGGCTTGGGCAGTGAACGGATCGCCAATGTTGAGCGGGCCACCATTTTCAGCCAACTGATCGGCGCTCACGGCCGGGATCAACCCGACATTTCCCAAACCCGTAAGCATTTCAGGGCTGAAAAGACTTTGCAAAAACAACCACGAAATCTTGTTTTCCTCTGTCACAGTGTGGCGAGTTAAAAACACCCCTTCGCTCTGAACGAAGCCTGCCAATTTGCCCTCTTTATAAGTCGGCCAGGGGTCAATGGAGAGGTTCAGAGGTCCAACCTCACCAGCCAGCAGGTAACGATTCCAACTGCCCTCGAAGATCAACCCAACTCGGCCCTGCTGAAAGAGACTTAAGTCATTATCTGAGTTAAATTCAGTCATCCCAACTTGCTCAAAAGATTTCAGCAGATCTAACCATTGCAGCGCATAGCGGTAATCTTCTTGCTGGAAGGCAGGCAAACCTTCTGCTGTGATGAGTGTGCCTCCTAATCCGATGAGATGACCTCCAGAAAAGAAAAAGCTGCGCTCCAAATCCGCACCAACAATTCCAGCTCGAGTTGCGGTAGTTGCCTCTGCTCGCATTTGCTCAAATGTTGTTGCAGCGGTTGGCAGGATGTTCTTGTTGCGGTACAAAACCACGCCGTTCATGGTTATTGGCAAGCTGATTCGTTTGCCGCGGTAAATCCCGGTTTCGAGGGCGGCTGTATTCAAAACTTCAGGAAGTTGCCCCAAATCCATCCCCCCCAAATCCATCACGTACCCTTGCTCATAGAACTTTGCGCCCCACTGCGCCGGCGCAATTAAGAGAGTCGGACCTGCCCCCTGACTCATTGCTTCTTCAAAGCGAGTTGCTAAGTCTAAACTAGGAACATATAGGACATCGAATTGCACCTGAGGATAGGAGGATTGAAAGACCGAAATCGCACGAAAGAGCGCCGAACGTTGTGTTTCATCCCACGAATGCCAGATGGATATGGTGCCCTCAATGACTTTAGGCGTTGGTGAAAGGGTAGGTGAGGGGATGGCTGTCAAAGTAGAGGTTGGAGTAACGGTGATCTTGCCGCTTTGTCCTTGTGGGCGACAAGCGGCAGCGAGGAGAGCCAACAGAAGCAGGCACTGCGCAATACGCTGCGAGGTTAGCTCCAAGCGCGCGAGCGAGAATGATTTTTCCCGTTTCCATTGGAACTTCATGCTGTGATTATAAACCCAAAGCTTTTTCTCCCTGCCGAGCATATTCTAAAGGGGCGTCTTGCAAGTTAGCAATCAGTCGAGTAGAACTTTTCAACTTAACACTAGGCTCGTTTCGGAACGGCAAGCTCCGCTTAGGACAAACTGCTTCTAAACACTGCGTCTCAGTAAGCCAATTCGATGCTTTTGCTCCAACCCTGCCGATAGGGGCGGAACATCATCGGGTGACCGGGTTTTCGGGATCGGTTATCCACTCACTCCAAGAGCCGACATACAAGCGGGCGTTCCCTAAACCGGCATGTTTGAGGGCAAGGACATTGACGGCAGCCGTTACCCCCGATCCACAATAAAAAATTGCCTTTTCAGAAGGTGTTTCACCCAACAGATGGGTGAAGCGTTGACGTAATTGTTCCACCGGCAGAAAGCCCCCTTGTGGTGTGCCGTTATCCACATAAGGGGCATTGATAGCTCCCGGAATGTGTCCGGCAATCGGATCAATGGTTTCATTTTCGCCGCGATAGCGATCAGCCGTGCGCGAGTCAAACACTTTCCAGTTTGGATAAAGCAGAGCCGCCTTGACGTCTGCCATGCTGGCATATAGTTCCAAATGCAGGTTGGGAGTAAAGGTGCGAGCAGGGCGGTTTTCATTTCCGCTTGCAGTGGGTAAGCCGCTTTCCAGCCAAGCTTTCCAACCGCCATCTAAGACAGCAACCCGATCATGCCCTAGCCAACGCAACATCCACCACAGGCGGGCGGCAACCGCTCCGCTGATCGGAGTCCAATCGTCATAAGCAACCACTTGAGTGTCCCGATCGATGCCCAGACGGGAGAATAATTGCACGGTCTCTTCCATAGGCAGCAAGGGATGCCGTCCGGTTTGTCCCTTGACGACGGGGGCACACATCTCTTCTTCTAAATGGACATAGACTGCGCCTGGAATATGGGCTTCTAGATAATCCCTGCGGCCGCGCTCTGGATCGCCGAGGGTAAAGCGGGTGTCAATGATCGCCCAATTCGGGTCGGAGAGGTGGTTAACCAGTTCATGAGGGGTTATCAGGGTTTGGTAGATCATCTTTTTCGGGTGTCTTTTGTGTGAAGGTGGTCGATCAAGGTATCATACGGTTGACTCATAAGGAATCACCTTGGTTGTTCGAGGATAAATTGTAACGCTTTTTCTGGATTCCGGGGGAATAAGGCGACAGGGACAAGAATCATAAAAACCGTAGAACATCGTTCGTCTTGATTAGGATAAATGTCTCAGGGTTAGATGATGTTCATCTAATCCCTTTGATTCAAAACCGCTGTACAATATTTCTTAACATCCGATGCTCAAGGTGGCAGGATCGAAACGGAAGGGTGAAATCCATTTTCTTAGGAGGGTTTTGGAGTCGGTGGAATTGGGTTGGGTATGAAATGCATAGTGGTAACAACAACGCTGCTCGAATAGGTATCCTTTCTGGTTATCGGAAAAATGTGTTTTGCTTCGCATAGACTAACGCATGTTAAATAATCCCCATAGGAGGCAGATTATGACCCATGAAACGAAAGAAATGAGTGTAGAGGAGTTGTTGGCAAAAGCCAAAAAACCCTCTGCAGATGCAATGATTTTGCATCCCTTCTACCGCGGCAAAATTGAGACGACCCTAAAATGCTGCGTGCGCACATTTGATGACTTTGCCATCTGGTATACACCCGGTGTAGCTGCATCTTGTCGGGCAATAGCTGAAAATCCGGAGTTGGTGTATGAGCATACCAATAAATGGAACACGGTGGCTGTCGTCAGTGATGGGACGCGTGTCCTAGGCTTGGGGGATATTGGCCCGAAGGCTGGCTTGCCGGTGATGGAAGGCAAGGCGCTGTTGTACAAATATCTGGGTGGAGTTGATGGCGTTCCGATCATGATTGATACGAAAGACCCGGAAGCGATCATCAACACCGTCTTGATGTTACAACCTGGCTGGGGTGGGGTGAATTTGGAGGACATTGCTCAACCCAAGTGCTTTCGCATTTTGGATACTTTGCGCGAAAAAGCTGAGATCCCCATTTGGCATGACGATCAACAAGGCACTGCCACGGTTACCTTGGCGGGTTTGATTAACGCCTTGAAAGTGGTTGGAAAGAAGATCAGCGAGGTGAGTATCGCATTTATCGGCAGTGGGGCCTCCAACGTGGCTTGTTCGCGCTTGATTTTTGGCTGGGGCGCCGATCCAGCGCGTTGTTATATGGTCGATAGCAAGGGTATCCTTGGAAAACACCGCAAAGACCTTGAGATGCGGAAGGCTGAATATGTGGACAAGTGGCGCTTATGTCAAATCACCAATGAATTAGGGAAAGAAGGCGGAATTGCGGAGGCAATTAAGGGTGCCGATGTGGTGATTGGTCTTTCTCAATCTGGCCCGGGTGTGATTTTGCCGGAGTGGATTTCGACCATGGCAAAGGATGCCATTGTGTTTGCTTGTGCAAACCCAGTGCCGGAGATTTGGCCATGGGAGGCAAAGGCAGCCGGGGCACGGATTGTTGCTACCGGTCGCTCGGATTTCCCCAATCAGATCAATAACTCCCTCGGTTTTCCGGGCATCTTCCGCGGCGCATTGGACGTGCGGGCGCGAACGATCACCGATGAAATGTGTTTTGCCGCTGCCCAAGCTTTAGCGGAACACATTGGAGATCGCTTGGATGAAGAGCATATCATCCCGACCATGGACGATTGGGAGGTCTTTCCACGCGAAGCAGCGGCTGTGGCGATGAAAGCCCAAGAACAGGGCGTCGCCCGAGTCAGCAAGACTTATGAGGAACTCTATGAACACGCCCACAAGATCATCAAACGCTCGCGTGACTTAACCCACATGATGATGAAGGAAGGCTTTATTGCCGAGGCACCGGTTTAGATTAGTGGAGCACCTTAAAAATCGTCCACCACGAATTCTCTTTTGGAGGAAAAACGATGTATGATCTAATTATCATTGGAGGAGGACCAGCGGGATTGACCGCCATGATCTACGCCATTCGCAAACGCCTTAACGCCCTTTTAGTTTCAAAAGATTTGGGCGGTAAGACGATGTGGCGACTGGAATTGCCGTGGGTTGAAGAGTATCAAGTGATCAAGGGGTTGGAAGTAGTCAACAAGTTTAAGAGCGAGTTGGAGTACCTAAGTTTCGCTCGTCACATGGAAGCGGTTGAGAAAGTGGAAAAGCGTGGCGATGCATTTTGTGTAATCACCAAGGGTGGGGGAGAACTCATGGCGCGAGCGGTCATTGTCGCCACCGGCACCAAGCAAGAGCGGATGGGGGTACCTGGGGAGAAGGAATTTCTCATGCGCGGTTTGTGCTACTCAGCCCTCAGCTATGCACCGCTCTTTATTGACCGCAAGACCGCAGTAGTGGGTAATGGAGAGTTAGCCTTACGCTCCGCTGCTGAGTTGGCTACGGTTGCCAAGCATGTCACGCTGATCGGTGCCTCTGCAGAGACTTTGCAATCAGACCTTGGAACAAAGGTTAAGACTTCACCCAACGTGACGATTCTAGAAAAATATCAGGTGTTGGAGGTCAAAGGAGATCGTTTTGCAGAGTGCTTGGTAGTCAAGGGACCCAAAGGCGAAGTCCAGGAGGTTGAAGCTGAAGGCACCTTCATTGAGCTTGGTTTGATCCCGAACTCTCAAATGGTTGCCGATCTAGTCCAGCTTGACCCACAAGGGCGAATTCGGATTGATGGCTTTTGCCGCACCAGCGTTCCCGGCATTTTTGCTGCCGGGGATGTCACCGATATTTTTGCCGAGCAGGTACTTATCGCTGTTGGGGAAGGAGCAAAAGCAGCCCTCAGCGCCTATGATTATCTCCTACCGATGTTGTAAGGCCTTGCTATAAGTTTGCTTCTGGAATATAGCCGCCTGCGGCATTCGTCTCCATGTCGAGTGAAGGGTGTCCACGCAAAAGTTGTAGGACAACTCAAGGAGTTGTTCTACAACGCAATGTTGCCAACAACTTTTGGGTGCACACAGTGAAGGCGAATGCCGCCATATGTCTTGTGGAGCAAGATTAGGTTTGCCTTGTGGATGAAGTCAATTTTGCCGCAAGAAATGAATAGCTCCTACACTTATGGGAGCAGGTGCAGGCTTAGTTGCGTCCAAACAGCGGCGTGATCGGAAAACGAATATTGTCCCTCATTTCCAGAATTGAGGACTCGCCAGGTTTTCTCTCTTTGATAGAGAAAAAGGTAGTCTAACCGTTGGCGCCATTCTCCGATTAAGGGGAGGTTAATGCGGTGGGTTGTCGGGTCGCGATGCTGGGGATGAACTTGGCGCAGAGTATCCAACCAACGCTTTGCTAGCTTCTCTATTCGGGGGGTGGTTTCGGGGGCATTAAAGTCACCCCCAATCACAGCATGAGGTGCCAAGCTTTCCACCCACTGGATTAATTCCTCCACTTGACGGCGATTGCGCCAAGGATTGATGCTTAAGTGGGCAGAGACGGCGACCAAATCTCCACAAGGAGTTTTTACTGTGGCGGCTAACGCTTGGCGACGAGCAAAGGGATGGAGGCTTGATCGAAAGGTTTTCAGCCCGATCGAGGTCAGTGGAAAGCGGCTGAGGATTGCCAAACCTTCTTCAAAACCAATCTGGAATCGGTCACCGTTGGTGCGGGCATAAACTGCATTCATGCCCAACTTTTCCGCAAGCAATTCATGCACTTGGTGGCGATGGGTTTGCCAAACTTCCTGCAAAATCAATAGGTCGGCTTGATGTTCTTTCACAAGGCGAATGAATGGGAGCAGGCGTTCTTCGCCGCGCTGTAGGCGCGGCCAGGGATGGCCTAGATTTGCCGAGATGACCATGACCGATTCGCACGGGAATTGAGTAGAAAACCGGTTGAGGGTGTGAATCTCTCGTGTGTTGCGAATGGTCGCTAAGATTTTTTGAAACAAATTCCTCTCCAGAGGTAGCTGAGATAACCGTTGCTTTATACCACAATTTTCCTCTGGAATGGATTGATTTTTTGGAATTTAGAATGCGAAGGCGCTGCCTTTGCACTCGGCGATAAAGGAATCTGAATGCTAGAGCTGATCCCGATCGGATTTTTTCGTCCTCACCCAATTCACCTCTTTTAGACCAACCAAGAAACCCGGCACCACTTGTTTGGGGAATTTTGGCCAAGTAATGAGAATGATCGCAGCCAGGTAGGCAACCAACCACCAACCAAGGGTAGGCAGATGAGTTAGGGCAATCCAAAGCAAATAGCCGTAGATGGGGGCTTGGTAAAGCATTCCCAGCGACGCAGGAATTCCCAGCCACAAGAAGAGAATACCCCAAAGGATCAAGTAAAGCCAGCCGCGCCAAGCTGGCAAGATGCGTGCGGCGATAAAGTACAACAATAAACCCGTGGCGACCGACATATCGACTTGAAGATCATGTTCGCCAATCCAAGTTTTATACTTTACCCGACTACGGCGAGCGAGGTTGCCATCTAAAAAATCCCCAAACCAGTCAGCCAACATCAACCAGATGACAATCGGAAGGGCATCTTGACCCTGGGTAATGCCTAAATAAACCAGAAAAACCCCTATTCCCAAACGGACAAAGGTGATGAAGTCCGCCACTTGCTTGGCAACAATCATCGTACCACCTCCTTTTTGTGGAATTCAGGGTGTTCTGACTACCAATACCGAGCATTTGGCATAATGGATCAATTTGCGTGAGACACTGCCCAGCAACCAAGCGTTTACTTGGCTGAGGCCACGTGAGCCAGCGACAATGAGGTCAACCTGTTTTTCTTTGGCGAACTGTAAGATCTCCGTTGCGGCATCCCCGCGGCGCAAGAAGGTTTCGGCAGAGTATCCAGCTTCTTGGAAGCTTGCAAGGGTTTTTTCTAAAATCCCTTCACCCCGTTTTTCTTCTTCGCTTTTTTCGGTGGCTACCTTAGGACGCGCAGATGAAAGAGGGATAGGGATGTTTCCCATGCCCCAGGCTGCAGTTGCATAATCCTCAGGATAGAGCGGTGGAAGAACGTGCAAGATAGAAATCTGGATGTTTGGCGGCAGTGGGAAAGACCGCAGATACTCGACCGCATTCCATCCATGTTCAGAACCATCGTTCACGACAAGGAGGTGATGTAATCCCTCGTAAGGGGCGCGCACCACTAGGACTGGGCAATGTCCATACTCAACAACTTTCTGGGCAACACCGCCTAGAAAGATGCCCAGTGTGGCGCGTAAGCCTAAGGCACCCACAATGATCAAATTAGCCTTTTGACGGATTGCCGTATCCAAAATGGTTTCGGCCGGATCACCTGCTTTGACTTCGGGTTGGATCGAGATGCCACGATCGCGAAGTTGTTGGCAGGTGGCTTCAAGCTGTTCTTTGATGGTCGGGTAGTGGTCGATGCGTGTCGGCGGAAATACCGCCAATGCCATGATCTCGCTTCCGCTTGGAAGAGGGAGATCGCAAATCAGCTTAGCGGCTGCATAGGCATGTTCAGAACCATCGTCTCCAAAGATAATCCGCAGGGCTTGGCGGGGCACTTTGTCTTGCATGGAAACCTCCTTTCTTTAGAACACACACCCAATTCGCGGAGGCACCACGGCAATAACAGAATGTGAGAGGAATAGTTAGTTGGTGCATTTTCAGTATAGCAAATTTTTAACCCCAATTCAAGCCTGTGGAGAGCTTCCTCAGCAATTTTAAGTTTTTACATATTTCTTCGTCTTATTGTGAGAAAGGGCAGATTTTCGCAACATAGGCTAATGAAGTTTAAAACTTAAGTACCGTAATCGCATTTGCAAAAACAACACCATACTCAGAGGGATTAGACCGCAATGTTAGTTGCAGCCTATATATGGCAATCAGACTCCAAAACAGAGTTGCGGTGTTATTTTGAAAATTCATCAGCCTGTGCCATGACGGGCTGAAGCCCATGTTACGGGCTTTTAAACCGCTGGCGGCTTACACGGTGGAGCAGGAGTAACACAGGCTCTAGCCTGTGCTATATATGGCAACAACACTCCAAAAAAGAGTTGCGGTGTTGTTAATTCATCAGCCTGTGTCTCGTTATAGCTAAAGCCAGCGTTTTCAGGTCTAAATTTAGATTAATGAGAGCTGTCCTAGGGCTTTTCAAAAGTTTTATCACTTGGAGCGCAGCGAGAATCCTTAAAGATTTCTCCTCGCTACGCTCGTCGAAATGACAACCTTCTCCTCTTGGCTCAAAATTTTGGCGGTTGGGTTAGGTATTAGGGCTAAATTTTCAATCCCTGAAAGCTTTACCTCAAGTTGGTGTCCACGCAAAAGTTGTAGGGCAACTCATTGAGTTGTCCTACAAAGCAATGTTGCCAACAACTTTTGAGTGCACACTCAAGTTGTCGTTGCCTTGACAAATGAATAATCGGACTTATAATTCAAGCGCACTTAACTAAATGGAAAATTTATGAAAGAAAGCTCTCTCTTTTCTAATCGCTTACAGCAGTTGATCAGTTTCTTGATGCGCCTTGCTATGCAGAATCACTATCGTTTTATCAAGCAGCAGGGCTTATCGGTACCGCAAATGATGATTTTGTATCATGTCCAGCGCAGAGGTGGTTGCACGGTTTCAGAGATAGCTGACGAGTTCGGTATCAGCAATGCAGCAGCTAGCCAGCTCATCGATCGCTTGGTTCAGCAAGGCTATCTCACCCGCAGGGAACATCCTCAAGACCGCCGCATTAAGGAGACCTCCCTAACCGAAGCCGGTCGGCGACTCATTGAAGCTAGCATCAACGCTCATCAAAGCTGGATTGAAGAATTGGCTGAAAAGATCGATGGAAACACCCAAGAGCGATTTCTACCGCTGCTGGATGAATTCGTACGGAGCATACAAGGCGGGTTTGCAGCCTCTAAAATTTGTGATGACTAAGACTTTCTCGAAGATTTTATCGTTGGAGCATCTGGTATGGTTAGACTCTTAAAGTACTTGAGACCCTATTTGAGTTTAGTGGTATTGGCAATCCTTTTGCTATTGATTCAAGCCAATGCCGATTTGGCATTGCCGGACTATCTTTCCCGCATTGTGACCTACGGCATTCAGTTGAACGGCATTGAGGATGAATTGCCGCAAGCCTTCCGTGAGGAACAAATGGGGAAGCTCTTGCTTTTCTTGTCTCCGCAGGAGCAGGAACAACTTTTGAGCGCCTATGAAAAGATCGACCCACAATCGCCCAATTTTGGGCAAGTTCAAGCTACCTATCCTGCTCTCTCTGATACCGCAAGCGTCTATGTTCTCTCCGAGCTTCCGAAGAGTGGGGCACAGGTGTGGATACCCAAGCTCAAAAACGCCTTTGTGACCGTGTATGTGCTCGATCAATGGCAAAGCGGAGCATTCTCCTCGTCACTTGTGCCACCTAACTTCGAGATGGGCGGTTTTGACATAGCAGCGGAAGGCGATTGGACCACCGCTCTATCCAAGATGCCCTTGGCGTTGCGTCAGCAAATTGTCGATCGCCTTTCGCATCAATTGATTTCTTTGGGAGAAAATGCCTTCCGTCAGAACTATTCCATGGCACTTCGCCAAGAATACCTCGCCTTGGGAGTCGATCTCAACCGCTTGCAGAGCAGTTATATCCGCCGTACAGGGCTTCAAATGTTAGCTATCGCCCTCCTTTCTGCGCTTTGCACCATTACCGTGGGATTGCTGGCGGCGCGCACGGCAGCCGGTTTTAGCCGCGATTTGCGTCATTTCTTATTTGAAAAGGTGTTGAGCTTTTCCAGCCTGGAGTTTGATCGCTTCTCGGCGGCTTCGCTGATCACGCGCTCTACCAATGATATTACCCAGTTACAAATGCTGATCATGATGATGGTGCGCATGGTTTTTTATGCGCCGTTGATTGCCATTGGCGGTCTGGTGCGCGCTATGAGTAAAGATGTCTCTATGGTGTGGACGATCGGACTAGCTGTCGTGTCTCTGGTTGGGGTGATTGTGGTCGCCTATCAGGTCTCGATCAAAAAATTCAAGATCATTCAAAATTTCGTGGACCGCATCAACGCCATTGCCCGTGAAAACCTGATCGGCATGATGGTCGTGCGCGCCTTCAACCGCCAAGACTACGAAGAGCAGCGCTTTGACGAAGTGAATCAGAACTTGATGAGAGAGAATCTCTTCGTTAATCGTGTGTTTATCGTGGTTATGCCCTTTATGATGTTGATCATGAACGGGGTTTCGTTGCTCATTATTGGGGTTGGGGCGCAACAGGTGGCGCAAACCAGCCTTCAAGTGGGTGATTTGATGGCGTTTATGCAATATGCCATGCAAATTGTCTTCTCATTCATGATGATCTCCTTTATGTTCATGATGTTTCCCCGCGCCGATGTCTCCGCCCATCGCGTTGCGGATGTTTTGGAGAGCCAGCTTAGCATAACCGATCCTGCTCAGCCGCAAGAGCTCCCCCAGCCATTGCGCGGAGAAATTGTCTTTGAGAACGTCTCCTTTCGCTATCCCGACGCCGAAGAAGATGTTTTGCATCAGATTAACTTTATCGCCAAACCTGGCACAACCACAGCCATCATCGGCACAACCGGGTCGGGCAAGTCCACAATCCTCAATTTGATCCCGCGCTTTTATGATGTGACCGAAGGCAAGATCACCTTGGACGGAATCGATATCCGCCTTCTTCCGCTCAACAAACTGCGCGAACAAATTGCCTACGTGCCACAAAAAAGCAATTTGTTCTCCGGGGATGTCGAAGGCAACCTGCGCTTTGCCAACGACCAGGCTGATGAAAGGACTCTGATTGCCGCAATTGAAATGGCTCAGGCAGCCGATTTTGTCTTGACGGATGAGCAAGGGCTTAAGCTGGAGGTCTCTCAAGGGGGCACGAATCTTTCTGGTGGGCAACGACAACGGCTCGCAATTGCCAGAGCCTTGGTTAAGGATGCTCCGATTTACATTTTTGACGATAGCTTTTCTGCCTTGGATTACAAAACCGACCTTGCCTTGCGAACAGCCTTGAAAAAGCGCTTAGCAAAAGCGACCGTGTTCATCGTTAGCCAACGGGTTGCCAGTATCAAGGACGCCGATCAAATCATTGTCTTAGATCAGGGACGCATTGTCGGGAAAGGCACGCACGATGAATTGATGATCCGTTGCGAGGTGTACCGTGAGATTGCTCAATCTCAACTTGGCGTGGAGGTGCTGGCATGAACCACCGTCCTGCTTCCAGCCGAGATCGCAATTTGCCCCCTGCGTTTGGTCCTGGTCGGGGAGGAGGTCCTTTTGGTGGACGCCCTCACCTAGCTGGCATGGGACGAGTAGAAAAAGCGCGTGATTTCAAGGGCGCGTTGCGTAAACTGCTTGACTATCTTGGCGCGTATCGCTGGTGGGTTGCGTTGGTGGTCGGGATGGCGTTGATTTCCACGGTCTTGTCCATTTATGGGCCAAAAGTGCTGGGCATGGCAACTACCGAGCTATTCGAGGGCGTGATCGCTCAAATGACCGGGCGAGGGGGGATTGATTTTGCTGCCATTCAGCGTTTTTTATGGATCACCCTCGGGCTTTATGGCGTCTCAGCACTGCTGAACTTCTGGCAGGGTTGGATCATGGCGGATGTTGCCTTGAAGATCACCTATCGCTTGCGCAAGGCTGTGATGCACAAGATTCAACGCTTGCCCTTTCACTATTTCGATAAAACAACTCATGGCGAGGTGCTCTCGTTCCTTACCAATGACGTCGATACGATCAACCAGACCTTAAATCAAAGTCTCACCCAGATCATCACCTCTCTAACCACCGTCATTGGGGTTTTGGTGATGATGCTCTCAATCAGTTGGATGATGACCTTGGTTGCTCTGGTGACGGTGCCGCTCTCATTGGCTCTAGTGATGGTGATCCTCAAGAATTCGCAACGTTATTTTACCCAGCAACAAGATGAACTCGGGCATGTGAATGGGCATGTTGAGGAATCGTTTGGGGCACATCAGGTGATCAAAATTTTTAATGGGGAAGAGAAAAGCCTAAGCAAGTTTGACGAGTTAAACACGCGCCTCTATGGTGCAGCGTGGAAAGCCCAGTTCTTTTCCGGAGTGATGATGCCCCTGATGGGATTTATGGGCAACCTGGGTTTTGTAGCTGTAACCATTTTGGGGGGGTGGTTGGCGGTGCGCCGCCTGATTACGGTTGGGGATATTCAGGCATTCATTCAATATGTGCGCATGTTTAACCAACCAATTACCCAGATTGCGACAATTTCCAACGTGCTCCAACAAACGGCTGCCGCTGCCGAACGGGTATTTGATTTTCTGGCGCAGGAGGAAGAGCTTGCCGATGTACAAAAGATAATGCCTGTGCGCGAGGTGCGCGGTGAGATCGAGTTCCGCAACGTTTATTTCGGCTATCATCCTGATCAACCCGTTATTTGGGGGTTCTCGGCAAAAATCCAAGCCGGACAACGGGTTGCCATTGTTGGACCCACCGGAGCCGGGAAGACTACTTTGGTGAAACTGCTCATGCGCTTCTATGATGTGGATCAAGGAGCCATCTTGATCGACGGGGTGGATATTCGCCAATTCCCGCGTGGCGACCTGCGCTGCCTTTTTGGGATGGTCTTGCAGGACACTTGGCTGTTCAACGGGACGATTATGGAGAACATCCGCTACGGTTATCCGGCTGCCAGTGACGCCGAGGTAATTCAGGCTGCTCAAGCTGCCAACATCGACCATTTCATTCGCACCTTACCAGAAGGGTATGACATGGTATTGAACGAAGAGGTGACGAACCTCTCCCAAGGGCAAAAACAATTGATGACTATTGCGCGAGCCGTTTTGATTCAACCACAAATGTTAATCCTGGACGAGGCAACCAGTTCGGTAGATACGCATACCGAGTTGCTCATCCAAGCCGCAATGGAGGAGATGATGCGCGGGCGAACCAGCTTTATCATCGCCCATCGTCTTTCCACCATTCGGAATGCCGACTTGATTTTGGTTATGAAAGATGGAAACATCGTCGAACAAGGAAACCACGAAACCCTTCTTAGGCAAAATGGTTTCTATGCGGAATTGTATCGCAGCCAATTTGAACCGGTGCCTGAAGCCGTCAGCTAATATTAGAGTTATTCTATCCGATTGGAAAATTTGGCAAAGAATTGTGTGACAAAACTCACTATTCATTCCTCTCTGGCTTGAGTATATTTAGGGGAGAAAAATAGGCATTGGATTGAGCAAATCTTAGCTTAGAGGAGCAAAATGTGAGCCTCACGATTCTTTCTAAACAAGCTTTTCAGGATTTTGTCGCCCGTATGTTAGCGGATTACCGGGTTGCGGGCCCCACGCCGAAAAACGGCAGTTACGTCTTCGAGGAAATCCACGATCCATCTGAGTTATGCATGGATTATCCGACTACCCTGCTGCCACCCAAAAAGTTCCTTTTACCCACCAAAGAAGTGTTATTCAAATACACTCGTCAGAATGGCGGCGTCTTGCAGGACCCTCCCGAAACACCCCCCACCGTCCTTTTGGGAGTACATACCTGCGATCTCCATGCTATTCAACTCTTGGATACGGTTTTCTCCAGCGGGCATTATGACGTTCACTATATGAACCGACGCAAGAAAACCATCATTGTCAGCATTGAGTGTCTCAGCCCGTGTGACGAGCATTCTTTCTGCAAGAGCATGGGGACGCTGACTGCCGATGAGGGTTATGACCTTCACCTCACCGATTTAGGGGATCGCTATGCCGTGGATGTCGGCACGAAAGCGGGAGAGGAACTTCTAGCCAAGTATGCCACAGTGAAGACAGCAGATAAAGAGGACATCCAGCAATTAAACGCTGTCATCAGTGCCAAATGGCCAAAGTTCCCGTATCGCTTAGATTTTGATGTCAGCGAACTGCCCTCCATCCTTGAATTGAACATGAAAAGCCCTCTGTGGCAAGAACTAGGCGATCGTTGCCTAGCCTGTGCAGCGTGTACCAACGTTTGCCCCACCTGCTTCTGCTTCGATGTCAAAGACGAAGTTGAATTAAACCTTGTGGATGGACAACGGGTGCGCCAGTGGGATTCTTGCCAGCTCGATGAATTTGCCACCGTGGCGGGCGGGCATAACTTTCGCGCCAGCCGCGCCCTTCGTCAGCGTCATCGCTTTATGCGCAAAGGCAAATACATTTTGGATGCCCATAAGCATCTCGGCTGCGTTGGTTGTGGGCGTTGTGCACGGGCTTGCCTTGTCGATATTACCCCGGTCGGCGTCTTTAACGAGCTGTACCGACAACAGGAAGCTGGGAGTTAAGAGATGGTCGCCATAGCGAGTTATCCTCAAACACAAGTTTATCCAACCATTGAGCAAGATATTTACTTGCCTTATCTGGCTGAAATCGCCGATATCCGTCCAATGACAGCGTTGGAGAAGGTATTCACCATTGAACTGCCCAAAGGAATGTCCTTAGGCCATCGGCCTGGGCAGTTTATGGAAGTTTCGGTTTTTGGTGTTGGCGAGGCGCCGATTAGCATTAGCAGCTCCCCGAGCCGCAGCAACGGCACTTTTGAGTTGTGCGTGCGCAAAGTTGGTGATGTCACCACAGCCTTGCACAGTCTTAAGCCGGGAGATAAGATCGGCCTGCGTGGTCCTTTCGGACGCGGCTTTCCCTATGAAAACTTCCGCGGTAAAGATATCCTTTTTGTGCCCGGTGGGCTTGGACTAGCCCCGCTGCGCTCCTTGATCAATCAAGTTCTGGACGAACGCGCCCTCTATGGACGGGTGATCATCCTCTACGGGGCGCGCAACCCAGGCGAATTGCTGTTCAAGGATGAACTAAAGGCATGGGGTGAACGGGATGATGTTGAATTGTATGTAACCGTTGACCGCGGCGACGAAACTTGGAGCGGCAATGTTGGGGTGGTCACAACGTTGTTTAAGCATATCTCGATCTACCCGCGCAATACGGTTGGAATCACCTGTGGACCGCCGGTGATGTATCGCTTTGTCCTAATGGAATTCTTTGGAAAAGGAATTTCCGAGGGCAACATTTACCTATCCCTTGAACGAAGGATGAAATGTGGGGTAGGCAAGTGCGGCCACTGTCAAATCAATAATATCTATGCGTGTCAGTCGGGCCCGGTCTTTAGCTACCGCGAGATCAAGGGCTTGGAGGAGGCATTATGAGCGCCAACGGAAAACCCAAAATTGCCTTTTTCGACTTCACCAGTTGCGAAGGCTGTCAACTAACAGTGGTCGATTCCCTGCAAGACCATCCCGAATTGCTAAACGTGGTAGAGATCGTTCAATTTCGGGAAGCAATGAGTGAGAAAGGGCAGGATTACCAAATCGCTTTTATCGAAGGTTCTTGCACGCGCGAGAGCGACGAAGCGCGATTAAAGGCTATTCGTGAACAAGCCAGCGTTGTGGTCGCCCTAGGAACTTGCGCTCACCTTGCTGGGGTGAACGCTCTTAAGGGGTTACATCCTCTTGAGGAGGTGCGCAAATATGTGTATGGTGACAAGTGGGAATGGTATGAAACCTATGATGCCCGCCCGATTGATGCGGTGATCCCGGTCGATTTTGCCATTCCGGGCTGCCCAATTGACCGCAACGAGTTCATCGCCGTTGTTAAAGCGCTCCTTCTGGGCAAAAAACCTCCCATTCCTGACTACCCCGTTTGCGTAGAGTGTCGTCTCAAAGAAAATGTGTGCATTTACACCAAAGGGAAAGTTTGTCTAGGTCCGGTGACACGGGCAGGCTGCGGAGCGATCTGCCCGACTTATGGTTCCTCTTGTGAAGCTTGTCGCGGCTTTATTAGCAACCCGAACCAAGACTCGATGAAAGATGTACTCGCAGAAGCTGGTTTGAGTGTGGACGACATCCTGCAGATTTATACGATGTTCACTACTTACCAGGTACGTGAGAAATTGTTGCAGAAAGGGTAGTTCTATGAATAAACGAATTGATGTCCATCACGTCACGCGGGTAGAGGGCCACGGTAATATCGTTGTCGAGGTCGAAAATGGTGAGTTGAAGAATTGCCGCTTTGAGGTGGTTGAAACGCCGCGTTTCTTTGAAGCGATGTTGCGCGGCCGACCCTATACCGAGGCTTCTCACATTACCAGTCGCATCTGCGGTATCTGCGCCACCGGCCATGCTACCGCTTCGTTGCGCGCTTCAGAAAAAGCCCTGGGCGTAGAACTGAGCGAGCAGAGCTGGCTGTTGCGCAAACTTACCTTTCACGGAGAAATTCTAGACAGCCATATTTTGCATGTCTATATGCTGGTTGCGCCGGATTTCCTCGGCGTTGGAAGCGTAATCCCGCTGGTTGGGTCTCATCCCGAAGTTGTCCTGCGCGCCTTGCGCATGAAGAAATTAGCCGGAGACCTTTGCGCTATGGTCACCGGACGTCATACGCACCCAATCGCAATGGTTGTGGGTGGTTTTACTCACTTCCCGAAAATGTCCGAACTCGAAGCGATGCGGCAGCGTTTGATCGACTTGCGCAAGGATGTTGAAGCAACCGTAGAGCTGTTCTCCAAATTGCCCTGGCCAGAGTTCGAGCGGGATACCGAGTACGTCTCTCTAAGTAAGCCAGACGAGTACGCCTTCATTGATGGCGATATTGTTACCAGCGATGGTGTGCGAGTGCCGCCGGAACGTTATAAAGAAGTCACCAACGAATTCATGGTGCCCCATTCTACAGCCAAATTTACCCGCAATAAGCGCGAGTCGCTGATGGTCGGCGCTTTGGCTCGTTTTAACAACAACTACGACCTGCTGCACCCGAAAGCCAAAGAAGCCGCAGCAGCCCTAGGCATGAAACCAAAAGTAACCAACACCTTCCTCAATTCGGCTGCTCAGGTGGTTGAGATCGTTCACAGCACCGAAGACTCGATTCGGATTATTGAGGAACTGTTGAATCGCGGCGTTCAGCCCGAAGAGCCAGCCCCGGTCAAGCACATGCCTGGCGAAGGGGTAGGGGTTGCAGAAGTGCCGCGCGGCTTGCTGATCCATCATTACGCCATTGGAGAAGATGGACGCATTACCGCAGCTAATTGCATCATCCCGACCAACCAGAACATTAATAACCTTGAACACGACATGCGCGCCTGGGTGCCAAAAGTGATGCACAAGCCTGAGCCGCAAATGCAATTAGATTTGGAGATGTTAGTGCGGGCTTATGATCCCTGCATTTCGTGCAGCGTGCATGTCCTAAAAATTCAAAGCTAAGCCCTGCGCGGTTCAACGTGCCTCAAGACCCATCTCCGCAAGAAGAGCAGCAACACACATTAATCCTCGGGGTGGGGAATACGCTCTATGGAGATGATGGTCTTGGGGTACGTGTGGCAGAGCTTTTAGCCCAGGAAAGATTGCCCGCCGGCGTTGTTGTGGAAGAGGCTGGTTTGAATGGGGTGGATCTCGTCATCAAAATGGAAGGTTGGCAGCGTGTGATCCTGATTGACGCAGTCCAAATGGGTGCAAAACCCGGCACTTGGCGGCGATTTAAGCCAGAGGAAGTCCAATTGATGGCAGAAGAGCAGGGATTATCCTTACATGAAGGTGGCATTGCTAGCGCGTTGGAACTCGCCCAAGCGCTGGGAAAATTGCCGGGCGAGATCGTCATATATGGAGTGGAACCCGAAGTGTTAGAGGTGAGAGAAGGGCTGAGTTCCTCTGTCCAAGCTGCTATCCCTGAACTTACTCAACATATCCTAGAAGAAATATGGAAGAGAGAGAGATGAGCAAAAAACACATCTTAATTATTGACGATGATGCTGATCAACGCTTGACGGTCCGCTTGCCCCTTGAGGCGGCTGGATATCAGGTGAGTGAAGCAAAAAGCTCTGAAGAAGGTCTAGAATTGGTCAAGACACTGAGTCCAGACCTGATCGTTTTAGACGTGATGATGGATACGGCTACGGCTGGCTTTCAAGTTGCCCTCACGTTGCATAGCCCCGACCCCAATTCGGAATACAAAGCCTATCGAGATATTCCCATCATCATGTTAACTGCGATTCATACCACCACACCTTTGCGGTTTGCACCGGATTCGGATTATTTGCCGGTGGAAATTTTCCTCGAAAAGCCTGTTGATCCGGAAGTCTTGGTGGCAAAGGTGAAGGAATTGCTTCCTAATTAACCGAGGGATGGATGGGATTCCCCAAGTCCGGTGGCAATGGGTTTGACCGTCTTTATAGGGAGGTCGGTCGGGCGGATATTTCCCGCAATTTGGTCGAAGCGGAGTTAGTCACCAGCGTCTCGTGGTTAATCAAACTGCGCTGGATTGCCGGTGCGGGGGTCCTCCTTGCAACTTGGATTGTTCACGCTTTGTTTCAAATTGGAGCGCCGATTGCCATACTCTCTGGCATCGGCGTTGCAATTTTACTCTATAACACCTTCTTTTTTGTCAGCGAAAGGCGCGCCAAACAACGGCGAGCTTCTGCAGAGGTCTTCCAATCCTTAGCGATCTGGCAGACCGCTCTGGATTGGTTGGCAATGACCTTGCTTTTCCATTATTCTGGGGGTGTGGAAAGCCCGGCGATCTGGTATTTTATCTTTCATATCATCATTGCCTCCATCTTTTTCCCGCGCCGCACAGCCTTTCTTCTTTCCGTTTTGGCAATCGTTCTGGTCGGCGGGACGGTTTTTCTTGAATATATCGGTTGGCTTGCTCATCATCCTTTACAAAACTATCTGCCTGTTGCCCTTTATCAAAACCCCCTTTATGTGTTAGGCGTGTTGAGTTTTTTCTCAACAACGGCTATCTTTGTCACCTTCTTGGTTGGGAGTATTCAGGAGCGCTTGAGGCGACGGGAGGCAGAAGTCATCCACCTAACGGAAGGCTTACAACGGGCAACAATCCGCTTGCAAGCCATCAATGATATTTCTAAAGTGGTCGGATCGACTTTAGACCTCAAGCAAGTTTTGGAACGGTTGGTGGAGACAACCGCCAAGGCCATGGGAGTGCGGGCTTGCTCCATCCGCATGTTGGATAAGAGCGGTCACTATTTGGAGCCAGTAGCGGTCTATGGTTTGAGTCAAACCTATATCAATAAGGGCCCTGTGGACGCTTTGACCAACCCTTTGGCAAAGGAAACCCTCTCAGGGAAGGTCGTGAATATTCCTAATGCTCCCCAAAGCCCTTTGCTCCAATACCCTTTGGAAGCTCGCCAAGAAGGCATCCAGTCTATGTTATCGGCGCCTTTAATGGGCAAAAGCGGGCCGATGGGGATTTTGCGGGTTTATGATGTAAAGGAGAACCGTTTTAACAAGGAAGATGAGGAGTTCATTAGCGCCATTGCTGCCCAAGGGAGCATTGCCATTGAGAACGCTATAGCCTATCAAGCCATGAGTGAATTGGATAAGATGAAAAGCCAATTCATTCATACCGCTACCCATGAGCTGCGCTCTCCGGTCAGCGTCACTCGCAGCTTGCTACGCACAATTACCGCCGGCTATGCCGGTGAGGTTTCGGAGCAGCAGAAGGAAATCTTGGAGCGCGCCACGCGCAGAATTGAATTCCTCCAGAAGCTGATTGACGATTTGCTCGACCTCGCTGCGGGAAAAGTGGGCAAATTTGTTGCCCACGAAATGCAACCGATTTCCCTGAAAGAGGTTATTGAAAAGGTTGTCGATCGCTATAAAATTCCAGCCCAAGAGAAAGACATCGAACTTTGTTTTAGATGTGAGTGCCCGGAAGAAAAAACCTATGTCACGGCAACGGTTGATAGTTTGGATCGGGTGTTCAACAATTTGATCTCAAATGCGGTGAAATATACCCCAAATGGAGGGAAAGTATCGGTTGAAGTGCAACCCCTCGATGGTGAAATTCACATTGCGGTTCAGGATAACGGGATTGGAATTCCAGAGGATGCCCTGCCCCATCTATTTTCGGAATTCTATCGTGCCCCAAATGCCAAAGAAATGGTAACAGAGGGCACCGGCTTAGGGTTGGCAATTACCAAAGACATTATCCAACAACTTGAGGGACGCATCACAGTAGAAAGTCAGGTTGGCGTTGGCACAACCTTTCATGTGTTTTTACCCGTTGCCCACCTGAAAAATCAAACCCCATCGCCAATGGA
Source organism: uncultured Anaerolineales bacterium (assembly GCA_937928795.1). Taxonomy (GTDB): domain Bacteria; phylum Chloroflexota; class Anaerolineae; order Anaerolineales; family UBA4823; genus NAK19. The sequence goes on along the minus strand of CALFWB010000023.1, from coordinate 33,294 downwards.
GAAACGATCATGAGCGAAACCTTCGAAGACCAAACCTTTGACCTTGCTCCACTCTTGGAAATTCTAGAAGGATATAAAGACCAGAAAGGAGCCGTAATTCCCATCCTCCAACGCACCCAGGAGGTTTATGGGTATCTTCCCAAACCGATTTTGAAGGAAATCTCCAAAAGGATGCGCATTCCGCTCAGCCGCATCCAAGGCGTTGCCACCTTTTATGCCCAATTTCACCTCAAACGGCGCGGCCGACATCTCATTCGGGTTTGTGACGGAACAGCCTGTCACGTCAAAGGAGCGATGAAAACGGTGGATGTGATCCATGAGCAATTGGAGACGCCACCGGGTGGCTCTTCGCCGGACTACAAATATACCCTCGAAATTGTTTATTGTTTGGGTTCGTGTGGTTTGGCGCCGGTCGTTGTCGTGGATGAGAAGGTCTACGGACAAACCGAACCCGATAAGCTGGTACGCCAGTTGAAACGGTTGGACTAAGGAGGGTGAGGAATGGCTAAGATTGGGAGTCTGGAAGAACTGAAAGCTTTGATGCAAGAGCAGCAACAATTGCGCAAGCAAGCCTACCAAGAGAAAGTGATCATTTATGTCGGGGCCGGCACCTGCGGATTAGCCGCTGGAGCCGGGGAAACCCTCGAACAGATTGAGCGGGAGTTACAGAAACGGAATCTTTCGGCTGAAATCACCACGGTTGGCTGTATCGGGATGTGCGTGCGCGAACCGTTGGTGGATGTGCAATTGCCCAATCAACCGCGAGTGACTTATGGGAATGTCAAACCGGCTATGGTAGCCCGCATTATTGATGAACATATCATCGGTGGAAAACCGGTGATGGAATGGGTTGTTGGTATTGTGCCTACAGACTGGTAGCGCCAAAGGAGTGGATGATGGAAAACGTGGAACTTCAACAGGATCAAGTTGCGATCCCAACCTATACAGAGCTGCCGTATTATCGCAAGCAGGTTCGCATTGCCCTGCGCAATTGTGGCATCATCAATCCGCAGCGAATTGAAGACTATATCGCCCGCGGCGGCTATTTAGCTCTGGCAAAAGCGCTGACTGAAATGACGCCCGATGAGGTGATCGGGGTGATGAAAGAGTCTAAACTGCGCGGGCGCGGTGGCGCTGGCTTTGTGACGGGCATCAAGTGGGAATTTGCCCGCCGTTCGCCAGCTAGGCCGAAGTATGTAATCTGCAATGCGGACGAAGGAGACCCGGGTGCCTTCATGGATCGTTCTATATTAGAGGGTGACCCGCATAGTGTTATCGAAGGAATGGCAATTGCTGCTTATGCTATCGGTTCAGAGGAAGGGTATATCTACTGCCGAGCAGAATATCCGCTGGCAATTGCGCACCTAAAGACCGCCATTCAGCAAGCCCGCGATTATGGGTTTTTGGGTAAAAACATCTTGGGTAGCAATTTCAATTTTGATTTACATATCAAAGAAGGCGCTGGGGCTTTTGTCTGCGGGGAGGAAACAGCTCTGATGGCGTCCATTGAAGGCAGACGCGGCGAGCCACGCCCGCGCCCGCCTTTCCCGGCTGTCTCGGGCTTGTGGAGCAAGCCTTCCAATGTGAATAATGTCAAGAGTTACGCCATGACTCCGCAAATTATCCTCAATGGGGCGGAGTGGTTTGCCAGCATCGGCACCGAAAATTCACCCGGCACGGCGATCTTTGCGCTAACCGGTAAGATTAACCGCACCGGTCTAATCGAAGTGCCAATGGGAATCACCTTGCGGGAGATTATTTATGATATTGGGGGAGGCATCCCCGGTGGAAAAAAATTCAAAGCCGTTCAAACGGGGGGACCTCTTGGAGGCTGCTTACCCGCTGAAGCCTTAGACACGCCGGTGGACTTCGACTCATTGGTGCAAGCCGGGGCAACCATGGGATCGGGAGGGATGATCGTCGTTGACGAAGATACCTGTATGGTCGAGTTCGCCAAATACTTCTTGACCTTTGCTTCGGCTGAATCCTGTGGCAAATGTGTGCCCTGCCGCATCGGTGGGCGTCGCTTATTAGAGGTGTTGACCCGCATCAGCAACGGCGAAGGCAAGCCAGAAGACTTGGATGAAATCGAATACATCTCGCGCAACATGAAGGAAGCCTCCTTGTGTGCTTTGGGACAACTCACCCCAGGGCCGGTTATGGCTTCCTTGCGCTTTTTCCGCTCGGAATACGAGGCGCACATTTACGACAAAAAATGTCCTGCCAAAGTGTGTAAAGGGTTGATTACTTATCGGGTAATTGAGGAGAATTGCACCGGCTGTATGGTGTGTAAGCGCAACTGCCCTGCCGGCGCAATCAGCGGCGAAAAACGGGAAGTTCACTACATCGATCCCAGCATTTGTGAGCGATGTGGGATTTGCATCACCGTCTGCAAGTTTGACGCGATTCTGATCGAGTGACTTCTTGGGGTATCCGAACCTTGTGAGAAGAGAGGAAGCCAAATCATGATCGAAAAAGCAACCATTACGATTGATGGCAAAAAAATCCAAGCGCGGTATGGTCAAACGGTTTTACAGGCAGCGCGTGAACATGGAATCTATATTCCGGTCTTGTGTGACCATCCAGCCCTTCCTCCTGAAGGAGCTTGTCGCATTTGTCTGGTTGAGATCGAACGCCAGCGCACCTTGCAACCAGCCTGCACTTTTCCGGTCTCGGAGGGTCTGGTTATCCACACGCATTCGCCAAAAGTGATGGAGGCGCGCAAATTCTCGTTGGAACTGCTGATTTCCGATCATCCTTTGGATTGTATGACGTGTGAGGCAACCGGCAACTGTCTTTTGCAGGATTTAGCCTATGAATATGGCATCACGGGTGATCGGTATCAAGGAGAAAAACATTCCTACGCCATTGATGCCAGCAATCCCTTTATCGTGGTCGATCGCAATAAGTGTATTTTATGCCGCCGCTGCGTGCGGGCTTGTACGTACATCAATGGAGTGGAGGCAATCAGTGTCTTCTACCGCGGTTTCAATGCCTACATCGGGTTTGGCGCCGATAGCACCATGCAGGATAGCCCGTGTGAGTTTTGTGGCAGTTGTGTGGAGGTGTGCCCAACGGGCGCTTTGTGGCCTAAGATGACCCTCGGAAAGGGCCGTCCCTATCAGTTGCAGAAAGTCCAGACGGTTTGTACCTACTGCGGTGTGGGTTGTCAGATTGAGTTACAGGTGCGCAACAACCATATCGTTAACGTTGTCGGCGTAGAAAACGCCCCGGTCAATCAGGGCTTTACCTGCGTTAAGGGCCGTTTTGGGAATGATTTTGTCCACCATGCCGACCGCTTGACCAAGCCTCGCGTCCGAAAATACTTGCTGGAAGGCGGCAAGCGGGCAGGCAAAGAGCGCGGCGAGTGGATTGAGGTGGATTGGGATACAGCTTTAGAGATTGTCAGTCGCAAACTCATTGAAACGCGGAACACCTACGGAAGCGATGCGGTGGGTTTGCTCACTTCGGCAAAGTGCACCAACGAAGAAAATTACTTGATGAACAAATTAGCTCGCCAAATTATCGGCACCAACAACATCGATCACTGTGCCCGTTTGTGTCACTCCAGCACGGTGGCCGGGCTGGCAATTTCATTCGGTAGTGGAGCGATGTCCAATTCCATTGAGGACGTTACTCAGCAAGCTAAGGTCTTTTTTGTCATCGGATCGAACACAACCGAACAACACCCGGTGATCGGGATGAAAATCCGCCAAGCTGTCAGGCAAAGGGATGCAATCCTCATCGTAGCTGACCCGCGCCAAATCCCCTTGGTGGATTTTGCTACCTTGCATTTACAACATAAGCCGGGTACAGACATTGCCTTACTTAACGGCTTAATGTATCTCATTTTGAAAAATGGCTGGGAAGATAAAGATTTTATTGCCGAACGCACCGAGGGTTTTGAGGAATTCAAAGCTGTTGTCGAACAATATCCACCTGAGGTAGTCAGCGAGATTACCGGTGTGCCACAAGAGCTACTCCACGAAGCAGCCCAAATTATGGGAACCCATAAGCCGATGGCGGTGATTTGGGCAATGGGGATTACCCAACACACCACCGGCGTTTATAACGTTATGTCGCTGGCGAATTTGCAAATGCTTTTGGGCAATATGGGCATCCCCGGCGGGGGTGTGAACCCCCTGCGCGGACAAAACAATGTCCAGGGGGCATGTGATATGGGCGGCTTGCCCAATGTCTATCCTGCCTATCAGCCGGTCACCAGTGAGGAAGCAGCTAAAAAATTCAGTGAGGCATGGGGTGCCCCAATGTCAACCAAAGTGGGGATGACCGTAACAGAGATGATCCCCGCCGCCAAAGAAGGCAAAATCAAAGCCTTGTATATCATGGCAGAAGACCCTATGATGAGTGACCCGGATACCAACCATGTGCGGGAATGCCTTGAAGCCTGTGAGTTTGTGGTGTTACAAGACATCTTTTACACGGAAACGGCCCCTTACGCCGATGTCTTGCTGCCGGGTGTGAGCTTTGCAGAGAAAAGCGGCACTTTCACCAACACCGAACGCCGCATTCAACTTGTCCGTCAAGCGCTGCAGCCTTTAGAGGGGGCGCGTCCCGATTGGCAAATCCTTTGCGAAGTGGCGAATCGCATTCTGGCGAGTCCAGAAAATGGCAGAAAAGTGGATAACCAAGCTCCTTATGCGCACTGGGATTATCGCCAGCCAAGCGAGATCATGGACGAGATCAATGCCCTTGCCCCAAGCTATGCCGGTGTAAAGTATGAAAGGCTGCAACGCGGTGAAACCTTCCAATGGCCCGTCAAAGACGAGCACCATGTAGGTACACCCATCTTACACGTGGGCAAATTTGCGCGCGGCTTGGGGAAATTCGCTGCCATCGAACATATCCCTGCCGCAGAGTTACCCGATGAGGCTTACCCCATGATCCTTTCTACAGGGCGGGTGTTGTATCACTGGCACGGCGGAGAACTCAGTCGGCGCTCACAAGGTTTGTTGGAGATTTATCCCAAACCGCTGATCGAAGTTCATCCTGAAGATGCCGAACGATTAGGCTTGAACGGACAGCGGCGGGTGCGCGTCACTTCGCGGCGCGGCAGCATTGTGGCAGAAGCATGGATCACCGATCGGGTTCTGCCCGGCATGGTCTATGCTAATTTTCACTTCCCAGAAGCTTCTGCCAACGTCTTGACCCATGCTGCTTTAGACCCAATCGCCAAGATTCCAGAGTACAAAGTTTGCGCGGTCAAAGTAGAAGCGGTAGAATAAAAATTGGTTTTGAAGGATTTCTAAAGGGAGCATTCTATGGATATTCGCAAAATTTATGAGTATGCCTTACAGCGTGAGATGGAAGGAAAGCGCTTTTTCGAGGAGAACGCCGAGCGCTTACAACACGCAGCAGCGAAAGGAGCCTTTAAGGTTCTCGCTCAGGAAGAACAAAAACACATCTTCTTCATCGAGAAACAATTGGCTTCGCTCAACGAAGGGCAAGCGGTTGTTGTCGTGGAAGAGAGTTTACAACCTAGCAGCTTTTTTGCCCAGCGTTCCGAAAGCGAGAAAGTCGATCAGAGTGTTGCCGAAGCCATGGTAGCCGATCTACCGGTATTGCGCATGGCATATTTGATCGAGCGCGATTTTGCCGAATTCTATGAGATGGCGGCGGCAAAGGCAGAAGGGAACGCAAAGCAGGTTCTGCACTCTCTGGCGGAGTGGGAACGCACCCACGAGGCGCTGTTCAAGAACATGCACGATACCATTTTTGAACAGTATGCCCAAATGCCATGGGGCGGTTAGGACATTGAGTTGAGTGGTTGGTTGTCTTTCGTGGATCCCGAAGATGACCCTTGCCCGCGTTTTGATCGTCGATGATGACCCAGATTTCTGTGAAATCAGCCGCACCATTTTAGAGCCGGCCGGCTATGAAGTCATCACCGCAGCGGATACGCGGCAGGCGATGGAGCGGATTGAGAAGGACTGGCCCGACTTAATCCTCTTGGATTTGGTGATCAACACGGTCGAGGAGGGGTTGGAATTTGGCGAGCGCTTGCATCGCGATCCGATCTTGCGTCACTTGCCGATCGTTTTTGTCACCTCTATCGCAGATGGACCATATGCTGAGCGGGTTAAGCCTGGAGATGTGCATTACGCTGCGGCTTGGTTGCCTAAACCATTCTCTCCCCAAACGCTCCTTCAGACGGTGGGGAGTGTCTTGGAACAAAGGAAGTAATGAACAATGGCAATCGTCTCATCTAATTCAACGACATCGGCGGCCGATCCGCTGGAAGATGGCCGCAAACGGGCAATGTTGTTGGCTGCGCTCTATATCGCTCAAGAGCAGTTTGGTTGGTTGAGCGAGGAAGCGATCCGCCGCGTTGCCGAGCGTTTGGACTTGAGCGTTGGGCAGGTGAAAAGCACCGCCAGTTTTTACACGATGTTCAAGCTGCAGCCACAGGGGAAATACCGCATTCAAGTCTGTGAAGGGCTTTCTTGTTATCTGGTTGGTGGTGCAGATCCGATCATCGAATATGTGTCAGCCAAGTTGGGTATTCAGCCCGGTGAGACAACCGCTGATGGGTTGTTTACCCTAGAAGTTGTGCAGTGTCTGGCAGCCTGCGGGACTGCTCCAGCCCTTAAGGTCAATGACGAGCTCTATGAGAATATGACCTTTACGGCTATTGACCAACTGATTGAGCGGTTACAGGAACAAGCGGAATAGCGGGTTTTTTAGAAAGTGTGAAGTCATGTTTGAACCAGTCTTAACCCGAAATATCCATCGTCCCAATTCCGAAAAGATCTATACCTATCTGGCAAACGGCGGCTACGAAGCCGTGCGCTTAGCCCTGACCAAATCGCCGGATGAACTCATTGAGATGGTCAAACGGTCTGGATTGCGCGGGCGTGGTGGAGCAGGTTTCCCAGCCGGGGTTAAGTGGGGTTTTATGCCCAAAGACCCTGACATTCCGAAGATTGTGGCGGTTAACACCGACGAGGGCGAACCGGGAACATTCAAGGATAGAGAGATTGTTGAACGCGATCCGCATCAAGTCATCGAGGGAGTCATTATTGCTAGCTATGCGGTCGGGGCAAAGCGGGCTTATGTGTATATTCGCGGCGAGTTCTTCTTGGGCGTCAAGCGCTGGATCAAAGCCATTGCGGATGCATACGAACATGGCTTTTTAGGGAAGAACATCCTCGGCTCAGGCTTCGATTTAGATATGTCCGTGCACCGTGGCGCAGGGGCTTATATTTGCGGGGAAGAGACGGCAATGCTGGAATCTTTGGAGGGAAAAGCTGGCAATCCGAGGCTAAAGCCCCCTTATCCAGCCCAAGTGGGTTTATTTGGCTATCCAACCCTCGTGCATAACATTGAGACCTTAGCTTGTATTCCGCACATTATTCTGCGCGGTCCAGAGTGGTTTGCTAGTATCGGCACCGCCGAGAGCAAGGGACCCAAGATTTTTTCGGTCAGCGGGCATGTAAATAGACCCGGCAACTACGAGTTGCCCTTGGGGACAACCATTGGTGAGATTATCTACGAACATGCCGGCGGCATTCGCGGCGGCAAGAAACTCAAAGCCGTCATTCCGGGTGGTGCCTCTACGCCAATTCTGACTGCTGAGCATGTGGATGTCCCCATGGCCTTTGAGACATTGGCTGCGGTGGGCAGTCAGTTAGGCACCGGGGCGATGATCGTCATGGATGAGACGACCTGTATGGTAGAAGTGGCGCGGCGCTTGACCAAATTCTTTGCCCATGAGTCGTGTGGACGCTGCGTGCCGTGCCGCTTGGGTTCGCGGCGGTTGTACGAAATTCTAGAGCGCATCGAAGGCGGCAAGGGCAAGCCGGCCGACCTTGATTTAGCCCTTGAATTATCCCGCCAGATCGATGGTCTGACCTTTTGTCCGATGGGTTCGGCGCTGGTCAATCCGGCTCGTTCTACGATCGAACGTTTTCGAGATGAGTATGAAGATCATTTGACCTATAAGAGATGCATGGTGGGGAATCCTCTCTAATCCTTCTGTCAAAGGAGCAGAAAATGGCAAAGATTTTGATTGTGGATGATGACCCAGATTTTGTGGAAGCCACCCGAATTGTTTTAGAAAAGGCCGGTCATTCGACGCTCAGCGCAGCTAGTGGCAACGAGTGCTATCAGAAAATGAAATCCGAAAAGCCCGATTTGGTGATCTTGGATGTCATCATGGATACCGTATTGGACGGCTTAACCATCACCCAACGCATCCATGAGGACGAAGAGATCAACCAAATTCCGATTATCATGGTGACCTCGATTGCCAACACGGATTATGCAGCCCTGTTCCCGACCGATGAATATATCCACATTAACGCTTTTATGAGCAAGCCGGTTGAGCCGGCCGAATTGATCCGACAAATTAACAAACTGCTAAAGCAATAAACGACGGTGGAAAAAATCAAAATCGGCGGCATCCTTTGCCACGAAAATTTGACCATGTTGCGCATTCACGGGATTGTCGGCAAAGTGGATGCCGGGGCAGTTTTGCTTTCTGAGTTTGGTGCCCGGAAGGTAAATCTGCAATTCATTGTCCAGCTCATCGATCAGAGCGGACACGACCAGTTAACTCTAGCCGTCGATCAAAGCGATGCACGCTTGGCTTTCGATATCGTTGTCGGGTTGCAGCATCAAATTGGAGCGGTCTCCATTAACTTGAAATTGAGCGTTGCCAGCCTTGGGATTTTCGGCCCAGATTTCCGTATTCGCCCCGGCATTGCCGGCAATTTTTTGACCTGTCTCAGCGAGCAAAGGATCCCAATTTATGCCGTGTCCACCTCGATTTCAACCTGTTCTGCCCTTATTGCGGAAAGCGAGGTTTCGAAAGCGAAAACTGCGCTAGCAGCCCGCTTTATTTTGCCGTAATCAGCTTGACCCAAGCGTTTTCTTGCGGCAGGTTGGTCCAAAATGGCTTCCAATTGGTTTGTGCGTTTTTTCAAACACTTGTTTCCGGCTCCTTTTCAATTTACCCTAGTGCTTGCCTTCTCCCTGGTGGCAGCCCTTTCAATTGGCGTGGGGGCTTGGGTCATTTCACGAACGATTGACCAGTATTTGGTCACATCCATGAGCGAACGCGTTTCCCGCGATATGCGTTTAGCCCAAGCGTTTTATGACGATCACCTGACCTGGATCCAAGATGCTACCCTGCGAGTGGCGAACGATGCGACCATTCTCCCTATCTTTCACCTTGCAGAAGGGGCAGATTCAGAAGCGGAGCTCAATCTGCGGGATCGTCTCGCTTATCAGATGAGCGGACTGTTCGATCAAGGCAATCACGCCGTAGTCATCGTTGATGGAAAAGGAAATGTTAAGAGCGGGTATCTCCTTGAATCGGGGAACGTAGTCAGCCTAGAGGGGGATGCGCGATTTTCCTTTTCCCTTCCCATTGTCCAGAAAGCCATCCAAGAGGGCAAAATGCTTTCCGGAACCGAAATCCTCCCCGAAGAAGCCTTGCGAAGCGTTGCTCTAGCTGAAAAGGCTCGCATACCCCTTTTAGATACCCCGCGCGCAGCCCCCCAACCTTTTGACTCACGCGAGGGGAGTGCTGGTTTGGCGCTCGTCTCGGTGGCGCCTGTGAACGATCAGGGAGAGACGCTTGGGGCAGTGATTGTCTTCCACTTGATTAACAATGACTTTACTTTGGTTGATCGCATCAAAACTGTGGCAGGAGTGGATACCGTCACAATCTTTCTTGGCGATCAACGGGTCTCCACCAATGTCCTCACGGAAGAGGGCAAGCGGGCAATTGGCACTCGTCTTTCTGCTGAGGTGGGCGAGGTGGTCCTATATAAGGGGGAAAGTTTTGTTGGCCCAGCTTTTGTGGTGAACCAAAATTATATTACTCGCTATGATCCTATCCGAGATCACCAAGGAAATATTGTGGGGATTCTTTACGTCGGTGCTAGTCAGGAGCGTTTTCTGCGGTTGCTGACGGCCTTTAACCGTCAAGTGGCGATTATTGCTCTTGTGAGTATTCTGGTTACCTTTGGGTTGGCAATTCCGGTCTCTGGGTATATAACTCGTCCCTTAGGCGAATTGCGCAAACTGGTACAGACCAGTCAAAAGGTCTCTGAAGGAGATTTATCTGCCCGTGCACCGGTTAATGTCGGCGGAGAAGTAGGATTAGTCGCCAGCTCTTTCAATGCCATGCTGGATACGCTCCAAAACACCCAAGATAAGTTAATACACTCGGAAAAACTAGCCTCGCTTGGTCAACTAGCAGCAGGGGTTGCCCATGAATTAAATAACCCGCTGGCAACCGTTTTGCTGTATGCCGATATCCTACGCCGTGAAACTGACCTCGACGAACAACATCAAGCCGATTTAGATACGATCATCAGCGAGACACTGCGTTGCAAACAGATCGTATCCGCTTTGCTCAACTTCGCTCGACAAACTCAGGTCAACGCTCAGCCGACCTCACTCAACGACTTGATCAGCGAATTGGTTGAAATCGAAAAGCGTCATCCTCGATACGAGAAAGTCACTTTCAATCTAGAATTGGATGATAAACTTCCGGCGGTTGATCTAGACGCTGCCCAATTGCGCGAGGTCTTTCTGAATCTCATCCATAACGCCGCCGATGCCATGCCCGAGGGGGGAAAAATTACCTTGCGAACGCTGGCAAAACCAAGCGGGATGGTCACCATTGAGGTTCAAGACGAAGGTCGAGGTATCCCACCCGAACACTTGAGCAAGCTTTTTACCCCTTTCTTCACGACCAAACCGGTTGGAAAGGGCACCGGTTTGGGTTTGGCGATTATTTATGGCATTGTCAAGATGCATCGCGGGCAAATCAATGTCCAAAGCGAGGTTGGGAAAGGAACAACCTTTACGATTACCTTGCCACTAAGGTTGAACTTGGTGAAAGAGCAAACGAATGAGGAAGGCTTGATTGGCTGAGCGAATCTTAGTCATTGATGATGAACCCGGTATTCGCGAGGGCGTCAGGCGTGGTTTGTCGCCGCAGGGATACGTGGTTGAAACGGCTGAGGATGGCAAGGCGGGGTTAGCACTTTTTTGTGAACAACCCTTCGACCTTGTGTTGATCGATGTGATGATGCCCGGCACCAGCGGCATTGACCTGATTGGCGAGATCCACAAGATCGATCCGGAGGCGGTCTGCATTATCATCACCGGTTATGCGACGGTTGAGATGGCCGTGCGGGCGATCAAAGAAGGGGCGTATGACTTTCTCACCAAGCCTTTTTCGGTCGATGATCTGCTTTTAGTGGTCCGTCAAGGTTTGGAACGACGGCGGCTTTCTTTAGAGACCAAACGCTTGCGGAGCATTGAGGAACAAGCCCGCAGATTACAAGAGGAAAAAGCGCGTTTGGAGGAGCTTGACCGAGCAAAAATGCAGTTTATTCGCTTGGTGACCCATGAGTTGCAAGCGCCAATTGCAGCGATCCACACTTACTTGCGCTTGATCTTAGACGGTTATATCGCTCCTGAGGAGCAAAGGACAATTATCGAAAAATGTGTGGCGCGAGCGCAGGAGCAAATGAAGCTAATCAACGACTTGCTCCAACTGGGGCGAGTGCAGGCTCAGCTCCATGATGGAAAAGTTGAAGCAGTTGATATGGTGGAGGTCTTACGCGCGGTGTTGGAAAAGATGCAACCTCAAGCCATTGAGAAGGGGTTAGAATTTCGGGCGCAAATTCCACCCTCTCCGCTGGTTGTATCGGGCAACCGCGATCACTTTATCAGCGTATGGACAAACCTGATCGGTAATGCGCTCAAATATACCCAGAAGGGCTTTGTGGAGATTTCCCTGCGCGCCGAAAATGGAAAATTGATCGGTGAGGTGAGAGATAGCGGCATCGGCATCCCGGAGGCAGACCAAGCCCATCTCTTTGAGGAATTTTTCCGCGCTTCCAACGCCAAGAAAGGCGCTCAACATGGCACAGGGTTGGGTTTAGCGATTGTCAAGCGAGTGGTAGAGGCAGCCGGCGGAGAGGTTTGGGTAAAGTCCAGGGAGGGGGAAGGGTCACTGTTTGCTTTTTCGCTCCCGTTGATTCAAAGATGAGCTAACACTCCAAAAATTGTCGGTCTGCTAGGGCCCCGGATACGGAGGAGGAGTAGTCGGGATTGCAGTGGGTTGGATGGGTCCCGGATAGCCGGTGCCGGGGGGCAAGGTTGGCAGGGGGGCGCTGGTCGGGGTAGCAGGCCCAAAGGTGGGGGTTGCCACAGGGGTTTGAGGCACTACCGAGGTAGCGGTGGGAGTGATGGGTGCAAACGTTGGTGAAGGCGTGGCGGTGGGTGTCGAGGTAGGGGTAAAGGTCGGTGTGCTGAGTTGGCGCAATTTCAAGCGCGCCATCGTGGTGAAGGGCGATTTGCTGTAATCCATCCACAAGCGATAATACGCTGCCACAGCAGCGTTTTGATCGCCGCTCAACTCGGCCGATAAGCCGAGCAGGTAGTAATAGCGGTCGCAGCTCCACGTTGCCCGACACAGCAAGCCGGGGAATTGTTGCAGTTCAAGCAAGCTGCGGTGGATTTGCGCCGGTTCAGCGCCTTGAAACAGTTCATCCTCCAGCTTGTGGAGCGCCTCTTTGAATTTGTCGGGAAAATAACGGGGCAGTTCAACCGACTCTAGATACGGACGGCGATCGCTTGGAGAACGCAGGACGCGGAAAGCCTGACGTTGGTTGAGCAAGACCAGCGGTGGAATTGCATTCGGATCAAAATAGCTCAGTGTTGGGGTTTGATTTTCCACCTGCTCTAACGGCACGGCGTCAAAACGGTTGGCGGTGGGGAACAACGCCCACACCTCTAATTTTTCTCCTGCCCGATGTTGAAGGGCAAACCACAACTCTTTACTTCCGTCACCGTCCAAGTCAAAGTATCCGCTTGCACGGCGAATCACTCCGATGCGGTTCATAAAGCTGAGTAAGTCGGAAACCTGGCGGGTTTTTTGGTGTTCCAAAAGGTTGGCTAAGACTTCCCCGGCGCGACAGAACGTGGTGGTCAGGCAGGCGCGATAGAGGTCATCAGGCGAACGATAGGCTTGGCGAAACGCTTGTGCGGCAGCCAACCAGCGGCTGGAGGTGATGGACGGATTGCTTAGCAGATCCTCTAAGGCTGCGTGTGCTGCGTCAAACTCGCCCAGTTCGGCGAGGTAAACCGCCCTTCTAAAACGCCATTCGTCTTTGGCGTCTGGAGGGTAGGGTTTGCCGCTGGGGTCCAACTTGGGCGGCCAGAGCGGCAGGAGTGTATCCATGAGTTGGAGGGCAACCTCTCTGCCCCAAACATTGGCTGCATGTTCGACCAGAAAGCCGCAATAACTCAAGGTATCGGCATAGGGGTAGAGTTGCACCGTGGTCGTGAGCGGTTGAAAGGTATTCCCATCCCAAGTGTATTCCCGTTGGAGATCAAGCGGACAGGTGGGAAACAAGCGCGCTGAAAAAGCCAGCACCTTTTGTCCGTTGTCTTTGGTGTTTACGTTCCAAGCGTTGCGATAACTCATCCCAATCTGAAATGGAGAGCGGATCGGGTCGAAACTCAATTCTTGGGGCGGAAAAGAAGAAAGGTCAAACACGGAGGGAAGTGCCAGCCATTTCACCGCTTGGGGGTTAACGAGATAGATCACGATCTCCTCCACCCCATCGGCGGTCAGGTCGGCTCGAAAAGCTTGATAACGCGGTGGCTCGACCGCCAAGGTAGATGGGGCTTTGGCAGTGGAGAAATCAAAGCCGATCAGGAGGGGATAAACTTTGAACGCAGCCGCGGTTTCCGCAACGAGAAAGAAGGCACTGCCACGACCGCTCAATTCCAGAAGATGGATAGCCAAAACTCCCCGTAACGGACGCAGAGATGTGAGCGTTGCCTGCATCGGAAGAGGAAACCGAGCGATCCACTGCGGCAATTCAGCCACACTGGTTTGATGACCGTTGAGCCCGATCTCAATTAGGGATGCAAAGGCATCGCCGGCTTTCGGGTCGCCCAAACGGGCATAGTTAAGCGCTTGCTGCCAGCGCCATTGGGCTGCATAACGACTCTCCGGGAAGCGCAGCAAGGCTTCGTTTTGAGCCACGATCGCAAACGTAAAGGCGTTGTTATAGTTGCTGTCGTCTTCACCGCGCCCGCTGGGCGAGAGGGTGTTGGGATAATCTTGAATCAGTTCAACCAGGGCGGCGGCAAGGTCTTCGCTCCAGTCCTTCAAGGCGTAGTTTGCCTGACCGCCGAAAGGCGCAGCCGGCGTAAGGGTTGGCGGACCGGTGGGGGTGGGGGTCTGGCTGGGAGTGGGCGTGCGGCTGGGAGTCGGTGTGACGGAAGGAGTCAGGGTTGGGCGCGGGGTCAAGGTGCGCGTAGGGGTGAGGGTAATGGTTGGCGTTTGGGTGACGGTTGGCGTGATGGTCGGCGTTAAGGAAGGAGTTGTGGTGGCAGTGGGCGGGGGTGCCAAGACAAGCGGATAGGCAAGGATCAGGAAAACCAGCGTGAAGATAAACAAGACGATGAACACCAAGCTGGTAAGGAGAACGCGAATTTGAGCCGCAGGGTTAGAGGATCGGGTTGCCACAGGCTTCAATTAGAAGGCGATAGGCTCGATCGAGGGTTTCCTGAGGATTTGCTGGCGTTCCTCACGCCAAAATGAGGGCCCTTCACCGGTGATGCCGAGCAGCAAAGCTCCGTGACAGCCTTCTAGGGCTAAGAAACTCAGATAAGCCTCAAGACCCTCGGTGTCGAGAATTGCGTTTGAATGGGGTGGAGTGATTGCCGCCGCAAAGAGGCTTTGTAAGGGTTTGGTTGACGCCATATGCTCATTATACCTTTTTTCCAGCGCAGAAACGTTCTATGCCGGGCATGCAAATGCGATAGTCAGGCTAGCATACGGAATTTTGATCGGCTCCCCTCCCTTCCGAAAGGGGTTGCGCCAGAAAGAGAACTCGCTCAGAGAGCTCGCCTTCGGGGTGAAGGGGTAGGTCGCGTAGAAGCTTTTTCGCTTGGTAGGCATATTGCCGTTGGAGTTCCTCAAAGTGTTGGTTGATCAATTGGGCTAGGGAAGAGGTGCGTTTTTTTCAAGCCATGCATGCCTTTACTCGCTAGTGGTTAGTTGGTTGGGGATGAGGCTTGCTCAAGGGGCAGGGAGTGCGGAGAAGTGTCTGGAGAGTCGTTCTTCCCTTGCCCTGTGGGAGAGGGTTCAGGGGCGGGTTTCGATACGCTTCGCTACTCAACCCGCAGTCATGGGCTGCCCCCGCTCTGCGGGAGAGGTGCCGGCAAGCCACCCCGGCAGGGGCGAATCGGTGACTTCTTTCCAGACCTTATCAAAATTTTCCGTCCCAAACTCTTGCCGAATGCCTACGAGGATTTCAGCCACTTTTTGAGCATCGGGCTGCGCGCCGATGGAGGATAAGGTCTGTAAACTCTCCACCAAGGCCTGTATGCCGCGCCGATGGTCCTTTTGCGCAATCAGCAACTGTCCAAGCATCGCCAGCGTGGCGGCTTTGCCCTGCTGGTTGCCCAGCCCTTCATCTATTTCGAGCGACTGCTGGTAGAGTTGGATTGCCTTCTCCAGGTCGCCGAAGTGGGTGAGCAGGAAGGCGGCATGGAAGCAGAGCGTGGCGGCATCGGCATCCTTCTTCAGGGCAGCGGCGCGGCGCAGGTCGGGCAGGAGGCGGGCGGCGCGCCGCGCTAGGTCGGGGTCGGCATAGAGGCCAAAGTCAGGCGGGGCGGGGTAGCAGCGCCAGGCGAAGGCGCGCGCCCAGGCGAAGAGGGCGGTCTGTCCCTTGTCCAACGAGCGGGCGAATTCGGCCAGCAGGGGGTGGATGGCGAGGGTTTCGTCCCACAGGCTGAGGGCGCGCAGGCGGGCGCGGGCTTCAAGGTAATCTTCTTCCTCTGCCCCCAGCGCCTGCTGCAGCACGTCTTGGCGCAGCGGCTCGTTGGGCAGGTCGTAGGCCGAGAGCAGGAAGAGACGGCGGGTGGTTTCCTCTTGCAGGCGCTCCCAAGAGAGGGCAAAGGTTGCCGCCAGGCTGCGCTCGTAGCCGGTCGGGTTGGGGTGAGCGGCGCGCCAAGCCTGCAGGGAGCGGTGCTCGAGCGAAAGGCGCGCTAGGTAATCGGGGATGGGCAGGCCGGTCTCGCTCAGGTAGGCAGCGGCCATGTCCAGCGCCAGTGGCAGCCCGCCCAGGCGCTCGTGCAGGCTTCGAAGGGCTTCCTCGTCAGCGGTCATCGCCGGCGGCAGGCGGCGGCGCAGGAAATCCAGGCTTTCAGCCTCGCTGAAGGTCTTCACGCCCACTTCGGGGATGCCCAGTTCCTTCCAGCCATGCTGGCGCGAGGTGAGCAGCAGGCACAAGCCATGATGGCTGAGGCTGGCGAGCAGTTCGGTCGCCTCTTCGATATCCTCGAAGTTATCCAGGATGACCAGACGCGGCGGGTCGGCCTTCCAGGCGGCAAGGGTTTGCAGGGCGCGCTGATGGGGGTCGTCGCTGGCAAATTGCAGCCCCATCTGGACGCCGCAGTAAGCGATGGCTTCATCGGCTACCTGCTGCAGGGGACGGCGGTCTTCGGGGCGGCGAGCCAGGCTGACCCAGTGCAGGCCGCGGAAACGATAGCCCTCGCGCCAGGCGAACTCGACCGCCAGTTGGGTCTTGCCCACGCCGCCTAGGCCGATCAGGGCGGATTGGGTGAGGACGGCGCGGCGCGGTGTTTCGCTCTCGCCGGGTAGGAGGGCTGCGCGCAGGGCTTGCAGTTCGTCCTGGCGGGCGGTGAAGTGCGGGTTGCGCAGCAGGGGAAGGTAGGAGCCGGGCGGCAGGTCGCCGGGCAGGGTGATTTGGGCACGCAGCGCAGCAAGTTGGTCGCCCGTCAGCGTCACCTGGTTGTTTGCCCCGATCAGCAGGACGCTGTTCCGCACGTTCCCATAGACGATGATTTGACCGCCCCGCAGCGCTTCGGCCAGGGCGGCCGGGTCGAGGGGTTGATTCTGTTCCAGGCGATGCAGGATTTCATCGGCTTTGCGCTGCAGTTCGGGGAATTCGCGGCGTTGCTCGGCAAGGATGTTCAGGCTGATTTGCGCCACGGCGGGGAGGGTGAAATCGTGGAGGGGCAGCAGGGCACGCAGCAGGGCTTCCGTCCACAGTTGGGCGCCGCGCTCGCGCTGGGTGGGGGAGAGGTGGGGGAGAGTGCGCTCGAAGTCGGCGCGCAGGGCGTCAGTGACGGCTTGCGCATCGAGGGCGGCTGGCAGGTCGGCCAGGGCTTGCTGCACGGCGGGCAGGTCGCCGAAGGAGAGGTCGCGGAAGAGGCGGCGCAGCTCGTCATCGGGGCAGTTGCGCGGCTCTTGCAGCCAGCGCTGGGCGCTCTCGGCGGCCTGGAGCAGGTGACGGGCGGTCTCCTCCTCGGTTAGCCACTTGTCCAGGCGCGTTTGCACCTCCTGGTCAAGCAGCGTTTCAGCCGCCAGTCCGATGGCTTCTTCGCCCAGCCATTGCTTAGCCTGATGTTTGAGCAGGGCAATCAGGAATTGGAAT
The DNA here is from genome assembly GCA_937928795.1 of uncultured Anaerolineales bacterium. Lineage (GTDB taxonomy): Bacteria > Chloroflexota > Anaerolineae > Anaerolineales > UBA4823 > NAK19. Next base: position 15,829 of record CALFWB010000023.1, on the reverse strand, counting down.
AAGGTCTTCGGCAGGGTGTCAGACATCTCCCCTCGCAGGCGGGTGATTTGGACAAGGTTGCCATGCAGTGGCTGTGAGTCGGATTATAACATTGCTCCCTTAGCGGAACAAGTTGGAACCTATGGCTGCGTCCATGCAAAAGTTGTAGAACAACTCAATGAGTTGTCCTACAGATGAGTGCACACCCTATGGCTCTATGGCTTTTCAATTTTCCGATCCTTCGATCCCCTTAATGCGGTTTTAGCCTGCTGAGCGTTTCCCTCACCCCTAGCCCCTCTCCTAGCGGGCGAGGGGGAATTCTCCTGTCGTTTCGACCAGAGCAGCGAGGAGAAATCTTGAGGACTTCTTCTTGCTGCGCTCGAGGTGAAACAGTGGTTCGTCACGCTGCGCTCGAGGTGACATGTCAAGATGATGAGCTTACCCCGAACTCAGGGTCTTTCATGCTTAGCCAAGCAAGCCAAAGCCGTAAGCTGGGCTTCTGCCCGCCAAGTTCCGTTCTTACAAAACTTTGACATCTTCTTTTCCTTTTGGGGGTTATAATCGTTAGCTTGATGACAAATGAGAATGCCTCCCTGTCGTGCATTCTATAACGATCAAATCATCAAAGATCATCATCGGAGTTATCCAATGGACACACAACTTTACCTAGATTTGTATTATCAGATGGTGCTGATCCGTCTGGTGGAGGAAGCGGCGGCTCAGCTTTACCAGCAGGGGAAAATCGGTGGCTTTCTGCATCTGTATATCGGACAAGAAGCGGTCAGCACGGGTTTGATCTCCGCCCGTCAACCTCAGGATCGGGTGATCACAGCTTATCGCGATCATGGGGTGGCGATCAACGTCGGCATCCCGGCGAAAGAGGTCTTAGCCGAACTGCTGGGCAAAGCCACCGGCGTCTCAAAAGGCAAAGGTGGCTCGATGCACCTGGCAGATGTCCAACGCAATTTTTGGGGCGGCCATGCCATTGTCGGCGCGCACTTGCCCATTGCGGCAGGTTTGGCGCTGGGGGATCAATACCAAGGCAAGGATGCCGTAACCATTTGTATGTTTGGGGATGGAGCAACCAACATCGGTTTTTTTCACGAAGCGCTCAATCTCTCCAAAGTATGGAATTTGCCCGTCCTTTGGGTTTGTGAAAACAATCAATATGGCATGGGAACTGCGGTCGAACGAGCTTCTGCTGTCGATGAGATCCGCCAAAAAGCTTTGGGTTACGATATGCCCAACAGCCGCGTGGATGGCATGGATGTGCTGGCAGTGCGCCAAGCCGCCCTTGAAGTGCTGGAGAAAATTCGCGCTGGCAGCGGTCCTCACCTAATGGAGATCGTCACCTATCGCTACCGCGGGCATTCCATGGGCGATCCGGAGCGTTACCGTCAAGCGGAAGAAGTCAAGCGCTGGCAAGAAAACGATCCGATCGGTATCTATCGCCGTTATTTGGAAGGTCAAGCGATTGCGAGTGCAGATGACCTGGATGCCATAGACCGACGAGTTGAGCAAGAAGTGGCAGAAGCGGTGCGCTTTGCCGAAGAAAGCCCCGAACCACCCCCGGAAGCCTTATTTGAACACATCTACGCAGAGTGAGGGAACAATGGCACGCATAACCTATCGTGAAGCGATCTCAAAAGCCCTATGGGAAGAGATGGAACAAGATCCATCCGTTTTCATCCTGGGGGAAGAAGTGGGAGTCTGGGGTGGCACCTACGCCGTAACTAAGGGCTTCTACGATCATTTTGGTCCCAAACGGGTGATGGATACCCCCATTGCCGAAGCAACGATCGTTGGCGCAGCCATTGGCGCAGCTTTGACCGGCTTGCGACCGGTGGCTGAATTGATGACGATCAACTTTGCCTTTGCAGCTATGGATCACATTGTCAATCAGGCTGCCAAATTACGCTATATGTTTGGCGGACAATTTACCTTGCCCCTTGTCATTCGCACCGTCAGCGGCGGGGGGCGGCAATTGGGTGCTACGCACTCGCAAACCCCCGATGTCATCTTCGCTCATTTCCCCGGCTTGAAGGTGGTCGCCCCCGGCACCCCCGAGGACGCCAAGGGTTTGCTCAAAGCGGCTATCCGCTCGGATGACCCGATTTTGTTCATCGAACATGCTACGCTCTACCAGACCCGTGGCGAAGTCCCCGACGAGGACTATGTGATCCCGATCGGAAAATCCAAAATTCAGCGCCCCGGACGCGATGTAACCATCGTTACGTACAGTAAAATGCTTGAGTTATCGCTCAAGGCTGCCGATCAGCTTGCCAAAGAAGGGATTGAAGTCGAGATTGTGGACCTGCGCAGTTTACGCCCATTGGATATGCAGCCGGTGCTTCAATCGTTCAAAAAGACCAATCGCGCCGTGATCGTCGAGGAGGGTTGGCGTTCTTATGGCGTTGGCTCCGAGGTGGCAGCTCGCATCTACGAGGAAGCCTTTGATTACGTAGATGCGCCCATTCAACGCGTTGCCCAAAAGGAGACGCCCTTGCCGTATAATCGCACGTTGGAACAGATGGCGTTGCCGCAGGTGGAAGACATCGTGCGGGCAGTAAAGGAGGTGTTGTAATGGCTGAAATCGTCACCATGCCCAAACTGGGTTTCGATATGGCGGAAGGCACTCTGGTGCGTTGGGTGATTGCGGAAGGCGAAGCCGTCAATAAAGGGGCTGTTCTGGCAGAAATTGAAACGGATAAAGCCACCGTTGAAGTGGAAGCAAGCGCCAGCGGCACCTTATTGCGTCACTTGGTCGAGCCGGGCAGCGTTGTGCCGGTCAACACGCCGATTGCGGTGATCGGTCAACCCGGTGAAGAAATTCCAGCTCCTGCTGGCGAAGCTGAAGCTGCCACCCGACCCGTGCAAGAAGAAGTGCCAGAAACCACCCCTAGCCAAGCCCTAGAGGGATTGGCGACTCAAGATCTGGATGCCGGGGTTTTACCGGGTGGCGTTCGAGCAACCCCTCTGGCGCGTCGTTTGGCGCAGGAGAGCGGCATTGACCTGCGCAATGTGCGTGGCTCGGGTCCGTTGGGGCGCATTCGGAAAGAGGATGTGGAAGCCTTAATAAAAGAACGAGATCAAACAGCCACTGAAGTTGCAGTTCTTCCCGTTGAAGCGCCAATCCTGCCTCCCTTATCTACGCCTGATTTTGTGCCCGGCGCAGAGCGGCGCATACCGCTGACCAAACTGCGCGCCATCATCGGCAAGCGCATGGCTCAATCCACCCAAACGGCGCCCCACTTCTTCGTCACGCACGAAGTGGATGTCGAGGCATTACTGAACCTGCGTCAGGAAGTCAATCAGCTCCTGCCCGAGGGAGAGAAGCTCTCGGTGAATGATTTTGTCGTGCGCGCCACGGCGTTGGCTTTACGGTCCTTTCCTAATCTGAACGCCTCGATCGATGAAGAGAAAGGTGAAATTCTTCAGCATGGGGTGGTCAATATCGGTGTTGCTGTTGCTTTGGAAAGCGGCTTGCTCACGGTGGTTTGCAAAAACGCCGATCAGAAGAGCGTGCGCTTGATCTCCCAAGAGGTCAAAGCATTGGTCAATCGGGCACGCGAGGGCAAAGTCCGTCCAGAAGACATCGAAGGATCGACTTTTTCGATCAGTAACTTGGGGATGTTCGATGTCGCTCAATTTAGTGCGATTATCAATCCGCCGGAAGCTGCCATTCTAGCGGTTGGATCAGCCCGACAGATGCCGGTTGTCAAAGACAATAGCTTGCAGATTAGCTGGCGCATGAATTTGACCATCTCAGTCGATCATCGCATTTCGGATGGCGCCGAGGCGGCCCAATTTTTGCAAAAGTTAGCTCACTATCTAGAACATCCGTTGCAACTGTTGATTTAACAACCAATCGATGGTATCTTTCAGTCGATGTTTGGATTTAACTATGAAATTCGCTATGTTGAAGCCATGCTCCCTGAGTTGGAGAGCTATCTCCACTCGCGGGAGCTTTACCGCTTGGTCTTTGTGCCGAAGGAAGCAAATGAACCGCCTTACCCAACGCTCACCATCGGCACCTATCTGCTTGCGTTGAAACGAGCGCAAGGCTTTGCCCAGACAGCCGCCCAACATGCGCAATGGCAAAAACTTGCCCAAGAAAGCGAGCAGGTCAAGGCTCGCTGGAGACAAGCTTGGCTTGAGAAAGCCAAGCTGGATAGTTCCTCCCGTTTGCGGCGGTGGGGGGACTTTCTGCGCGAATATTTGCAGAAACCGGCCGATCAGATCGATCGCTATGTTTACGAAGTGCGCAACCGCGTTATCCTTGAACTACTTAAGGAAGAATGTCCGGACCTTCCTGATATTTGGAAGACACTGGATCAACTGGATCAACGCTTACAAGAACGCTGGATTAAGGGTACCTTTATTTGGGAAAGCGAACTCAGCCCTCATTTCGCTGTTGATCGATACTGGTACTTGTGGGGAAAGCCTTGTTAGCAGCCTTTGAGCGCATTGTCATTTTTGACTTTGATGGCGTGCTTACGGATACGCTGGCAGAAATGTTGCGCTTTTCCGATCAAGTCTGCGCCGAGTTGGGTTATCAACGCCAAACCACACCGCAGGACATCCATGGCTTACCGCGCATGGGATTTGATCATCTCGCCCGCCAACTGGGCATTGCCGAACCGCTCATTCCACAATATGTCCAAAAAGTGCTTCAATGCTTTGATGAAAGTCCGATCACGTACACGCTCTTTGATGGAATGGACGCAGTCATTCGTGATTTAGCCACCGATTCGATCCTTGCTATCGTCAGCGGGAACTTGCAACGGGTGATTCGGAGATTCTTGGCGAAGGTTCAACTCGAATCCTGTTTCTGGCGCATTGAGGGCATTGACCAAGTGGGCAGCAAAAGTGAAAAAATTCGGGCAATCCGACAAAGCCTTTCTCTTCAATTGCCAGCCTTTATGATCGGAGACGCGGTCAGTGACATCCTAGCTGCCAAAGAGGCTGGGGCGGTCAGTATTGCGGTCGGTTGGGGACATCAGGAACATCAAAAATTGCTTCAGGCTCAACCCGATTATCTAGCGCAGAAGCCTGAGGACCTGATTGAGATCATTCGTCATCAATCCTCTTCTCGTTCTTTATGACCTCATGATAAAATCCCGCCATGCATGGTCGTTCTCTCCATCAAAACCTCGCACAAGTGCAGGAACAACGTTCTAGGCGCTTGGTGCTGTCACTGGTTATCACGCTGGCGTTTGTGGTCTTTGAGGTAATTGGAGGCTATTTTGCCAATAGCCTTGCCCTCTTGACCGATGCCGCCCACAACCTCACCGATGTGTTAACCTTAGTTCTGAGTTGGGTTGCCATCCGTTTGGCACTCAAGCCGGCAAATTCCAACCACACCTATGGCTACCACCGGGCTGGGATTTTGATCGCCCTTCTCAATGCGGCTTCGCTGATATTGATCTCTGCGCTGGTGGGCTGGGAAGCCTATCGCCGCTTTCGCGAACCATTGGAAGTCCAATCGATTTTGATGAGCATGGTCAGCGCTATCGCCTTCATCGTCAATTTGGTAACTGCGTTGCTGATCCGCCATGGCAGCCATACCGATCTTAATTTGCGCAGCGCCTATTTACATTTGATGGGCGATGTTTTCTCGACCTTGGGGGCTTTTGTGGCGGGCATCATCATCGCTTTTAGCGGTTATAACTGGCTGGATCCCTTGGTCAGCCTCTTAATTGTCGGCTTGATCCTTTGGAACGCCCTGAAAATTGTTATCGAAACGGTACAAATTCTCCTCGAAAGCGCTCCAAGAGATGTTAATATGGAGCAACTCGTTGAGGATTTACGCCAAATTCCGGGCGTGAACGATGTCCATGACTTACATGTGTGGAGCATCACTGCAGAGATGCGCTCCTTGTCTGCCCATGTGGTTACCGATGATCTGTGTTTGAGCGAAGGCGCAATTATCCAAGAGCGAATCGCGCAACTGTTGCGCCAGCGCTATGCCATCGCTCATGCAACCTTACAGTTGGAGTGCAAAGAATGCCAGCCGGCGTTGTTGTACTGCGACCTTAACCTGAAAAACGCTCATTAGTCCAGTGGTGGTCTATGGAATTTCACGTTTCGCGGCGCACTCGTCAAAAATATGAATTCGATCAACGCCTGTTTGCGACCAATGGCAACGTAATCTTCAGCAACTTTCGCGCGGCGCGGGAATTTGCGCAAAAAATTAATGCCAAGCGCGACCTAACCCGTTTTCCCCACTTGGCAATCCGAGCCGGACAACTGAATGCCATGGGGCTGATCGATGAAATCCTCCATCTTGTGGTTGAAAAATATCGACAACAGCGCCGTGCAGAGGTGATGGAGCAAGCCCTACTATATCTCGAAAACGCCATCGGGAAAGAAGCTTTAGAAGCCTCCCTCATCCAATTTGTGGCTGAATTCCCTCCTACCGATGTTTACCTCGACAAAATTTCAATTGAAGACTATCTTTCCCGCAGCACAACCTATCCAAGTGGCACATGGAGCAATCGGGCAATAACCCTAGAAGAACTGCTCTTGTTGTGGCTGGCAAATGTCAACCCGGCTTTTGAACCCTTTAGCGAGCTATTTGACGACCGTAACTTAAGCCAAAACACTGCCTACTCGAAGATCATTCATGAGCTGAGTGCTTTTTTCGACCAACAGCCGCCCTTTGGACCTCAGAATCAAAATCTGGTTGCCATGCTGCGCAGTCCTGCGATCGCAGTACCCCATTCCCTTTCAGGGCAAATCGAATATATTCGCCAGCATTGGGGTTACCTCTTGGGAGATGCCCTCAAACGATTGCTGAGCGGCTTGGATTTCGTAAAAGAGGAAGAAAAAGCCATCTTTCCGGGTAGCGGGATTGCACCGATTTTGCACTTTGAGGGCCTCGAACTGGAGCTAGAACGTTTTAGCCCGGATCGGGACTGGATGCCGAGGGTGGTCATGATGGCCAAGAATACGTATGTCTGGCTTGATCAGCTTTCTAAAAAATATCGGCGCGCCATTACTCGTTTAGATCAAATACCGGACGAAGAATTAGACCAACTGGCGCGCTGGGGATTTACCGCTCTGTGGCTGATCGGCTTGTGGGAACGCAGCCCTGCCTCTCAGCGCATCAAGCAGTTGCGCGGTAACCCAGAAGCAGTCGCTTCGGCCTACTCCCTCTTCGACTATAAGATTGCGGCGGATTTAGGCGGCGATGAGGCTTTCTACAACCTGCGTCATCGGGCATGGCAACGCGGCATCCGCTTGGCTTCGGATATGGTTCCCAATCACATGGGGATTGACTCGCCGTGGGTGATCAACCATCCAGAATGGTTTATTTCCCTCGATTATAGCCCTTTCCCTTCCTATACGTTTAATGGCCCAAATCTCTCTTGGGATCAGCGAGTGGGCATTTTTCTGGAAGACCACTACTACAACAACACCGATGCCGCAGTAGTCTTCAAGCGGGTTGACTTTTGGACCGGTAGGGAGCTATATATCTATCATGGGAACGACGGCACGTCCATGCCGTGGAACGACACTGCGCAACTCAACTACTTGCTGCCCGAGGTGCGCGAGCAAGTGATCCAAACGATTTTGCAGGTTGCCCGCTTATTTCCCATCATCCGTTTCGACGCAGCGATGACGCTTGCCAAACGTCACTATCAGCGCTTGTGGTTTCCGGAGCCGGGCAGCGGTGGCGATATCCCCTCCCGTGCCGAACATGCCATGACCAAAGAGCAGTTTAACGCTGCCTTTCCGCATGAATTTTGGCGCGAGGTGGTGGATCGGGTGGCGGAAGAAATCCCGGATACGCTGTTGCTTGCCGAAGCCTTCTGGCTTATGGAAGGCTACTTTGTGCGCACCTTGGGGATGCACCGCGTCTACAACAGCGCTTTTATGAACATGCTGCGCGATGAGCGAAACCAAGAGTACCGCATGGTGATCAAAAACACCCTGGAATTTGATCCGCAAATTCTAAAGCGTTATGTCAACTTTATGAACAATCCAGATGAACGCACTGCAGTGGATCAATTTGGGAAAGGCGATAAATATTTTGGGGTTTGTGTGCTTTTAGCGACCTTGCCCGGCTTGCCCATGTTCGGGCATGGACAGATTGAAGGTTTTACCGAGAAATACGGTATGGAATATCGGCGCGCTTATTGGGATGAAACACCCGATCCTGACCTGGTTGCCCGCCATGAGCAATTTATCTTCCCCTTGCTGCGCAAGCGCTATCTTTTTGCTGAAGCGGATCACTTCTTACTTTACGACTTTCAGACGCCGCAGGGTTTCGTAAATGAAGATGTGTTTGCCTATTCGAACCGAGCGGGAGCAGAGAAAGCCCTAGTGATTTATCATAACCGCTTTGCAGAGACGGAGGGTTTTATTCAATCCTCTTGTGCTTATCTTCAAAAAGGTGCCGATGGAGAGAAACGACTTCTCCGCAAAGACTTCAGCGAGGAATTCGAGATTGCAGATGATGAGAACACCTTCACCATTTTTCGCGACTCCTTCAGCGGCTTGGAGTTCCTTAGGAACAATCATGAACTTTGTCAGCAAGGTTTTTATATTTACTTGAACGCTTATCGCTGCTACGTATTCCTTGACTTTCAGACGGTTGTGGACACGCCCGATGGCATTTACCGTCAGCTCCATGCTGAGTTGAAAGGAAGAGGAGTTCCTAGCATTGAGCAAGCCAAGGCGGAGATGTTACTGCAACCGCTCCGCACCTCTTTGCGGGAGATGATCAATGCAGGACAATGGAATTGGCTCATTCAACAGCGGGTTTGTGAAGCGGGCGAAAGCTCAACCGACAAGCTAGAACCCACTCTTCAGGAGATCCTTCACAAGGCATTTGCCCTCACCCAGCAAGTCGAGAGATTTCTCTCGGAACCGCTGGCTGGCGATCGCTATCAGGCAGCTCTGGCTAGTTTGTGTCGAACGCTCTTATCTCAACTCCCTCAAATCGGGCAGAATCCAACAACACAGCGGCTTTGTCAAGGGGATAGTTATGCTTGGTCAATCCTGTTGGGCTGGATTTTCCTTGCTCCGCTCGGTATGCTAAAAGAGAGCGAAACAAAAAGAGGCTTGCATCTCAGTTGGCAGTGGCTCAAGGAATGGAAGCTTGAAGCCTTGTTGCACGAAGCTTTTCAAGCAATGTTACTGACCGAAACTGAAGCCCATCGAGCCATGCTTGCCATTCAATTGCTTCTAAAATATGCTATACAGTATGAAAGCAAGCTCTCTGAGGAGGATACATTGGCTCTCTGGTTCAGCGATGGCGCCTTTCGCCAGTTCAGCGGCGTGAACCATTACCAAGGGGTGGATTGGTTTGTTAAGGAAGCTTTTGAAGAGTGGCTTGACCTTCTCTGTATCACGACGGTTCTTTGGACTCATTGTCAATCTGAAGGGAAAGAGGAGGGTTTGGGGAGAGTGGTTTGTGAACAAGAAGGTTTTGTCAATGATCTGAAGCAAAAAGCCCAAAGTAGTAAATATCAATTGGGAGAATTCCTGCGTTTGTGTGGAGTTGTGTAACTTAGAGGAAAGTCCTCAAGACTTCATCTCCTGTTAGGCTTGTCTTGGCGCTGACGACCTTTGCTAATCTTTGAGCAGCGAATGAGGATAAATCCATACCCGTAGCCAGCTCTGTCAGACGAATTGCATGAGCGGCATAGGCAATCGCATTGCGCGGTTCAATGCGGTCGAAATCCTCAAAGAACCAGGCGCAGGAAGCAAACATGCGTTGACGTTCATATTGTGCCTCTAGGAGCTGAAGCAACCTTTGGTGTTCTGAAGCGGCTAAGGTTTTACCTGTCATTTCTCGAAAATACGCTTCGAGCGCAGTTTGACCGAGAAGCACCTTAAGGTAGGAATGACGCAATTCCCACGGGTCGTCAACCAGCTTTGAGGCGTGAGCGAAATAGATGTGATCGATTTCAGAGGCGATCTCATCTAAGGCTGAGCGCAAGGCTTTTTTCCAGCTTGAGTCCCCTGGGGTACAAGCGCAACCGCTAGACCAGCGCGCAACGCCATGATGACAGCTCCATGAAGTGCGTTGGCGGAGGCGAATCGTGGATTGGACGGGGAATTGCTGCAACCATTTCGCTGGATAGGTAACCTCAATCTGGTTCATGCGGCAAGAAGCGGTCAACAGTCTGTGCAGAAAATACTGTCGCAGCGGTTGATGATGACCGTATAACTCTCCGTCCGAAGCTAGAAGGATGAGCTTTGCTTCGGCTCGTTTTTTGCCTTCGGTTTGATAGATGGGCAGCAGATGCTCACTGACGAATTGATCGGCGTTCACGGTCATTGGAGGATTGAAGCTGATGCCACCACTCAGGGGGGCATGATAGAAAAAGACCACAATGCTCTTCCCTTGGGGCAACTCGACCCGATAAGGATGAGTAACGTCGGGGTTTTCTCGGCGCGCTTGCCACGGCGCTAAGATGGTAAAGCGAATGCCGTGATCGGCTAAGACACTCAAGGTTTCGTAATCGACGGCTGTTTCGGGCAGCCACATCCCAAGGGGTTTATACCCAAAGCGCGCTTCAAAATCCATGATTCCCCAGCGCACCTGTGTGACTTTATCCAAATAAGTCGCCAGCGGGAGGATGGTATGGTGGTAGGGCATTGCCATCGCATTGCCGACTCCCTCCTGCAAGCTCAGTCGCCAATCGGCGTTGACGATCTCGGCTGCGGTGTCGGGGTGTTCGGTCGCCATCCACTCGAACAGGGTTGGACCCACGTTAAAGCTAATCCGCTCGAAGTTGTTTAGCTCGGCATTAGGGCGATAACACTCGTGATAAATTTTTTCGTTCCAATTCGGATAGGGTGCAGCTCCAGGTTCGATCGGGATTTGGCCGCTGCGTGGATCTTCGCGCGGTGGTTGGTAAAAGTGAGCATGGACGCAAAGGTACCGTTTCATCGTGGATAACTCGGCTGAGATAAAATCGCGCCTGATTATACCTTCATTACATAAGTTCAGAATGAGCTTACCACCTTGACGTGTCACTCCGAGCGCAGCGGAAGTCTTTAGGATTTCTCCTCGCTGCGCTCGTCGAAATGACAAAAGCAAACTTCTAACCCAAACCCACGATGAATTGGGATATGTAAGATTCCGAGTCAAATACGCGGGAAAAGCGCTCGATTTGAAAGAGGGGTAGGGTAAAATAGGGGAAACCAAGCAAGGGAAACTAACGATGAAAGTGTTTTATCTAGCAGCAGAGGCTGAACCTTATGTCAAAGTTGGTGGCTTGGGAGATGTCGCCGGCTCTTTGCCGCACGCCTTGCAGGAAATCACGGCAGAGACAGATTTTGAACTGCGCGTTGCGATTCCTTTTCATGGAGCAATCCAGCAACAACCGCCACCGCTCAAGTTTCTCGTCACCTTGCAGGTCCCTCACTATCCTCAACCGCTTCAAGCTCAAGTTTATGAGTTGGAGCAGACTGCTGTGAAAACCTACTTTGTCAGCGGCAGCCTGTTTACGCGCGATGCGCCGGTCTATTCTGCCGACACCAGTTTTGATGGGGTGAAATTCACCTTCTTCTCGCTGGCTTGCCTAGAATTCCTGCAAGCGATCGATTGGCGACCGGATGTTGTCCATGCCAACGACTGGCATACCGCCCCGGCGCTTTATGCGATGCTGGTGCAACCGCTGGACTTTTTTCGTCAATCGGCAAGGATCATCACCATTCACAATCTCCCTTATCTTGGACATGGCGCTGCTGAGGCATTGGCTGAGTTCGGCTTGCCGCCAGCGGTCAACTCGCCTTTACCAGTTTGGGCACAACAACTCCCCCTCCCCTTGGGAATATATGCTGCCGATCGCATCATTGCGGTCTCGCCGACCTATGCCAAAGAGATTCAAACCAGTGACTTTGGCGCTGGTCTAGATGAATATCTCTCCTTGCGTCGAGAAGATATAGTAGGCATCTTGAACGGGCTTGATCTCAAAGTCTGGGATCCATCAACAGATGCCAAGATTGAATACCCGTATGACCTGCGGCGTCTTCAACGAAAGGAGTTGAACAAGAAACAGCTTTTCGAGGAGTTTGGCTGGAGACCCCTTGAGGGCGCGCCGCTTATTGGGATGATCACCCGCTTAGATTATCAGAAGGGAATTGATCTCGCAATCGCAGCGTTGCGCAAGATTAAAGACGCGCCGTGGCAAGCGGTCATTCTCGGCACCGGCAACCCTGCGCTTGAGCAGGCTGTTTACCAACTGCAACTCGAATTTCCAGAGCGCTTGCGAGCCGTTCTTCGTTTTGATCCGCACCTCAGTCACCGCTTGTACGCTGCGGCGGATATGCTCTTAATCCCGTCTCGCTATGAGCCATGTGGATTGGCTCAGATGATTGCCATGCGCTATGGCACAGTTCCGATCGGCCGCGCAACGGGTGGCTTGCGGGATACAATTCTAGATAGCGGCAATCCTGAGACCTCGACCGGTTTTTTATTTGAACATCCCCAGAGCGAAGAATTAGAAATAACCTTGCGGCGAGCAATTCAACTCTATTCCAATCGGCGCATCTGGCGCACCATTCAACGCAATGGAATGAAGCAGGACTTTTCGTGGGCTCGTTCTGCGAGAGAGTATCTCGCTGTCTATCATGAGGTTGTACAAGAGAAAACTTATCAATCGGTTTCTGAAGGGGTAAACGTATGAAAACTCGGGCAGTCATTTTAGCAGGTGGAGAAGGTTGTCGTCTGAGCGTTCTAACGGCAAAGCGCACCAAGCCGGCTGTTCCCTTTGCTGGAAAGTATCGCATCATCGACTTTACCCTCTCGAATTGCGTCAACTCGGGCATTTTTGATGTCATGATCCTACTCCAATACCGCCCGCATTCCTTGATCGAACATATCGGGGCTGGCGGACCTTGGGACTTGGATCGCGATTTTACAGGAGGCGTGCGCCTATATACGCCCTTTCGGGGCAGGCGCGGCGCAGATTGGTATTTGGGAACGGCCGATGCTGTCCAACAAAACTTTAGTTTTATCAAACACAACAATCCGGATACCATTTTGATCCTTTCGGGAGATCATGTCTATTGCATGGATTATGATGCGCTCATTACATTTCATCACGATCATGACGCAGATCTGACCATGGCGGTCATCCGTGTTCCAATGGAGGAGGCTTCTCGCTTTGGCATTGTCGAAGTTGACTCCAATTACCGTGTAACATCTTTTGTGGAAAAACCGCCACAGCCTACTTCTAATTTGGCAAACATGGGGGTTTATGTCTTCCGTATGGATGTGCTGGATAAGGCGCTCTGGGAAGACCATAAAAATCCCCATTCCTCCCACGATTTTGGCAAAGATATCTTGCCCAAACTTGTTCGGGACGGGGCGCGGGTAATGGGCTTTCCTTACAGCGGTTATTGGGTGGATGTGGGGACAACTTATACCTATTGGAAAGCCCACATGGATTTGTTGAATGAGAAACCTTCGATTGACCTCAATGACCGCTCGTGGGTAGTTCACACTCGCACTGAGGAGCGTCCACCAGCTCGAATTGCGCGAGATGCCTTGATTCAAGATAGCTTAATTTCAGATGGTTGTGTCATTGCCAAAGGCGCCGTTGTCGAGAGGAGTGTGCTTTCCCCTGGGGTGCGGGTGCATGAGAACGCCATCTTGCGCGAGTCGATTGTCCTGACCGACACAATCATCGAAAGTGGCGCTATCATTGAGCGCTCGATTTTGGATAAACATGTCTTGGTTGGCAAAAATGCCCACATTGGTTCGATGGACTCTGAACCCATTCAGTTTGCCATGATCGGAAAAAACAGCTTTGTCCCCGAAAATTTTAGAATCGAAGCCGGGGCGCTCATCTATCCTGATGTAACCACAGTAGACTATCCCTCTGACCGCGTAGCGAGCGATGCGATCATCGAAAATAAGCGCGAGCCCTTCGATATTTAGACGCAGTGGTGGTATCCTGCTTCACCCGACAAGCCTGCCCGGTGATTTAGGCATCGGTGAACTTGGGAGACAAGCTTTCCGCTGGATTGATTTTCTTAAGCAAAGCGGTTGTGGTTTGTGGCAAATCTTACCGCTGGGACCGACGGGCTATGGTGACTCACCCTATCAATCTCTGTCATCTTTTGCGGGCAATCCAAACTTAATCAGTTTGGAATTGCTTTTTCAAGAAAACCTGTTGGACCAAACAGACTTTGAAGGCAAGCCAAATTTCACGCCCGGAAAAGTGGATTTCGGCCTCCTTATTCCGTGGAAAAACCACTTACTGAACCAAGCCTATCAGAATTTTCGTCAGCGCCATCTTCCACAACTGCAGGATGAATTTGAAAGATTTTGTCAGCAACATGTGGATTGGTTAGAGGATTTTGCGCTGTTCATGGCGTTGAAAGAAGCTCACCGTGGCAAAGCCTGGATGGATTGGGATGAACCGTATCGCCAACGTTCAATAAAGGCGCTGCAAGCCTTTATTGCCCAGAATGCAGGCCGCCTAGATGCTTTTCGTTTTCAGCAGTTTTTGTTCTTTCGGCAGTGGTCTGCAATTCGTGCCAAAGCAAACGAAGCTGGCATTCGCATTATCGGTGATGTGCCCATCTTTGTCGCTCAAGATAGCTGTGATGTCTGGTGTAACCCGCAGTTATTTAAGCTGAACCCGCAAGGGTATCCACGCGTCATTGCCGGAGTGCCGCCCGATTACTTTTCCCCGACCGGTCAACGCTGGGGAAATCCGCTCTATCATTGGAAAGCCCATCAGCAGACCGGTTTTGAGTGGTGGCGAAAGCGGATTAAACATACCCTCACTCAAGTTGACTTGATCCGCATTGACCATTTTCGCGGCTTTTGTGCTTGTTGGGAAATCCCTGCTCACCTTCCTACTGCGGAAAAGGGTCGGTGGGTACGGTCGCCGGGTAAACGCTTGTTTTCTTTTTTGGCTAAAGAGCTTGGCGGAGAATTGCCCTTTATTGCAGAAGATTTAGGCCTCATCACTCAGGATGTGATTGAATTGCGCCAGGCTTTTCAACTACCGGGTATGAAGGTTCTGCAATTTGCCTTCGATGATCACAATCCGGGAAATCCTTTTCTTCCTCATAATTTTACGCCCCAATCCGTTGTGTATACTGGGACGCACGATAACGATACGACCTTAGGATGGTACACAAGTTTAGGAGAGAAAGGGCGCGAAACCGTGCACCGTTACCTACCCCTTATTGGACAAGACCCTGCTTGGCAAATGATCCAATACGCGTGGGCTTCAGTTGCGATCTTCGCTATTGCTCCTTTACAGGACTTTCTCCGCTTAGGTAGCGAAGCGCGCTTGAATTTTCCGGGCAGGATAGGGCAATATTGGAGTTGGCGCGCAACGGAAGAATTCTATAGCAGCTCTCTTGCCGAACAAATTGCTCGATTAAACTTTCAGTATAATCGTCATCCCTTCTTGGCGACTTAGTCCACAATTGCCTAGACCCACTCCGAGTTCTCGCTGACGAGGGTAGCGAGGAGAAATCGTGAAGCCTTCGTGCTGTGCTCGAAGTGACACGCAAAGGGGGTAAGCTTATCCTGAACTCAGGCTAACCATAAGCCTTTGAAAAGCCCTAAGAGGGGTGTAGGGCTTTTCAATCATCTAATCTCTTTGTCCCTTTCTTGCGGATTGGGGTGTCCACGCAAAAGTTGTAGTACAACTTAATGAGTTGTCCAACAAAGCAATGTTGCCAACAAATTTTGAGTGCACACGGATTGGGTGTGCTTGAATGATTCCCTCACCCCCGGCCCCTCTCCCAGCGGGAGAGGGGAGGACGCCCTCACCCCCGGCCCCTCTCCCAGCGGGAGAGGGGAGGACGCCCTCACCCCCGGCCCCTCTCCCAGCGGGAGAGGGGAGAATCTCCCTTTGCCCTT
>CALFWB010000022.1 GCA_937928795.1 uncultured Anaerolineales bacterium | reverse complement strand
ATTCAATGGGTCCGGGAATCATGAGCAGTTTGTGGCTTTTCATCTTTTGCTTCCTTTGCTAAATGAGATTGGGTTGCTAAGGGAGGCCGTGGCAAAGCCCGAGGCTTCTCACAATAGATGCCCTATTTTACTCCAAAAAAGGGCATCTGTTAGCCGGCTGTAGGAAGCAAAGACAACGATGTTTTTTCTAAAATAATGCAATATAATACAAACAGGAGAGCATGATGTCTCAAGCGAAAATCAATCCACAAATCATACGGTGGGCTAGGGAACGCCTTGGGCTATCTATAGATGAAACTGCTCGACGCGTGGGAATGAAAGACAAACCAGAACGTTTGAGTGCCTGGGAACGCGGGGATGAGTTGCCTACTTTTTCTCAAGCGCGAGAATTGGCGCAGACTTTGCGCATCCCCTTTGGATATCTCTTTCTTTCCAAACCTCCTGAACCCGTCTTGCCAGTAGCTGATTTTCGCTTACATCCCGAAGCAGGGCGAGGAAAATTTAGCCCAGAACTAGAAGATGTTCTCAATGATGCCTTCCGCAAGCAAGACTGGCTGCGCGAGCGAAGGGTGCAGGAAGGGATGACCCCTCTCCTTTTTGTGGGAAGGTATACAACTCAAACGTCTTACCTGGTCATTTGTGAAGATATTCGGAAGACGCTTGATTTGCCTATCCCTACTGCCAAAGATGTCAAATCTCACGATGAACATCTTCGCTTTCTCGTTCATAGGGCTGAAAAAGCAAGTATTCTAGTTCTGCAAAGCGGTTATGTGGGCAGTAATACGCATCGTTCCCTCTCTATAGAAGAATTCCGTGGCTTTGCTCTAGCTGACTCTTATGCCCCCCTCATTTTCTTGAATGCCAAAGACTCCATCAGTGGACGAATTTTCACGCTCGCACATGAATTGGCACATTTGTGGACCGGTACAAGCGGTATTTCTAACCCAAAAATAGATATTGAAGAAAAAGATCAATTGGAAATTGAACGGCTGTGCAACCGGGTGGCCGCAGAGTTATTAGTGCCAGCCCAAGCCTTTCGGGAACGTTGGCAAACTTACACCTACCAAGAACTTGCCAGAGAATTTCGTGTCAGTATGTTGGTAGTTCTGATCCGAGCATTTGAGCTCGGTTTACTAAGCGCCCAAGAGTTCCAAATGCTTTACGCTGAAGCCAAGCGTGAGATAAAGGCAGCAGGCGAACATGAGAAGCCCTCTACAGGCGGAGACTTCTACCGTAACTTTCAAATTCGTAATGGACGCTTGCTCGTAAACGAAGCTGTGCAAGCTCTGCGGGAGGGGACATTGTTGTATAAAGAGGCATCCATACTCCTAAATGCGAGCCCAAGCACATTGGAGAAGGCTCTATCAAATCTTTAGGGGGGATTTTGCAATACTGTCTCGACTCTAATGTATATATTGAGGCACATCGCCGCTATTACGCTTTTGATATCGCTCCCGGCTTTTGGGAGGGGCTGATCCGTTTAGCGAAGCAGCAGATGATTTGTAGTCCCATTTTCGTCTATGATGAGATTAAGAATTCCGATGATGAATGGCACAATGGGCAAGATCGAACAAGGATATTTTATTCGTAGAAGTTGATGATACAACTCAAATGGTGTTAAGAGAAATCGCCGACCAAGTAACCCTCTTGTATGAACCGCACCATGTACAGAAATTTCTTGCAGGGGCAGATCCTTGGGTGATTGCTTATGCAAAAGCTCATCAGTTATCTGTTGTAACAATGGAGTCATGGAGGCATGAAACAGTAGATAAGGGGAAGATCAGCGGTAGGATAAAAGTTCCAAACATCTGTCAGCGTTTCGGTGTGACATGGGAAGACACTTTCGCCCTTCTGCGAAAGCAAGGGGTCGTTTTGCGGTAAAGATTAAAAAAACTTGACAGGTAAGCTTTTCGGTGATACATTACGCAGGCAACTGATATCTGCTCGGCAAAGGTGCGCTGGATGCCCGGATGCACAGCGCGCAATGGGGAAAGCCGGTGAGTCGTTCTCAACGATAGTCCGGCGCTGTCCCGCAGCGGTAACGTCTTTGACGAAGCCCGAATTCCCGCCTTTGTCTGGCTCGTTTGCTCCCTCGCGGTTAGGGAGGCCGGGCAACCAAGGCAGAGCATCGCTTTGGTGAATGGAATCTCCCGCCCGAATGGGCGGTTTTGTTTCCCAACGGCTTCTCCAATGCGAGAAGCCGTTAAATTTTCTCTGGATGAGGTGAACATTGCGCAAGGTTATCTGGTTGCTTTCCTTAACTTTTGGCATCTTTTTGTTGGTGGCTTGTACCGCAGGTGGGCAGGTCTCCAGCGGACAAATCTCACCCACTTCCCCCTCACCGACCGCAGATGCCATTCGTTTGCAAGATGGTCTGGGGCAAGAAATTGTCTTATCGGCGGCTGCTCAGCGCATTGTCTCTTTAGCCCCTTCCAACACCGAGATCCTCTTTGCCCTCGGGGCCGCTTCGCAAGTGGTTGGCAGAGACTCTTTCTCCGACTATCCTTCCGAAGCGCTCCAAGTTCAGGATGTGGGCGGCGGATTCGGTAATTTGGATACGGAGACCATTGTAGCTCTGCAACCCGACCTTGTCCTTGCCTCCCCCTTGACCGCCGCAGAGCAGGTGCAGGGCTTGCGGGATTTGGGCTTAACCGTCTTTGTATTGCCAAACCCACTCCAATTTGACGACCTTTACAACAACCTCACAACCGTTGGCATCCTCACCGCTAAAACGCAGCAAGCGGAGAACTTAATTTCCGAGCTAAAACAGCGCGTGCGAAGCGTAGAACAGAGACTGACGGGGATTGAGCAGCGCCCGCTGGTTTTTTATGAGATTGATGGCACCGACCCGAACGCTCCTTGGACGGCTGGACCCAATACGTTTATCGATATGTTGATCACCAAAGCTGGTGGCATCAACTTTGGACATGAGTTACAAGGTGAATGGGTGCAGGTTAGCCTTGAGGAGATCCTGCGCCGTGACCCCGATTTGATCTTGCTTGGCGATGCCATCTGGGGAGGTGTGACGGTCGAAGCAGTCGTCGCTCGCCCTGGCTGGGGAGAGTTGAGCGCAGTAAAAGCTCAACGCGTCTATCCCTTCGATGATAACATCGTCAGCCGTCCCGGACCACGCCTGGTGGATGGATTGGAAGCCTTGGCGAAATTATTCCATCCCGCTCGGTTTCAATAAGAGAAGTTTTATCCTCATGAGGGCAACTTCCCCTGCGCCTTTCTGGAGTGCACGACCGTATCTGCTTAACGGTTTGGCGTTAAGCTTTGCTCTTTTCTTCAGTGTGGCGGTTGGGGCGGTGTGGATTCCACCGCAGATCATGGTGCGCCTGTTGGCTGTTTTGGTGCTGCCGCTTGATTTGTCGGATGTGCCGACTGCCTATCAGACCATTGTGCATGGCGTGCGTTTACCTCACGCCATCCTGATGGCGCTGACCGGGGCTGCCTTAGGGAGCAGTGGAGCTGCCTATCAGGGCTTGTTCCGCAACCCGCTGGCGGACCCGTACTTAATTGGGGTCGCCTCGGGGGCTGGATTGGGTGCAGTGATTGCCCTTGCCTTGCGCTGGCCTTCCACCTTGGGCGGCTGGATGATTGTGCCATTGGCGGCTTTTGGCGGCGCTTTGCTGACGGTTTTCATCGTTTACCGCCTTGCCAAAGTCAATCAATCGCTGCCCACTACCACTTTGATCCTAGCCGGCGTGGCAGTGAGCTCATTTGCCACAGCGCTCACCTCTTTTATCATGCTGCGCTCTCGCGATGAACTTCATCGGGCGTTGTCGTGGCTTTTAGGCGGCTCAACGATGAACGGATGGACGCCGGTTTGGGCAGCCTTCCCCTATATCCTGAGTGGCTTTCTGGTCTTGTGGTCGCTTTCGCATACCCTGAACGTCTTGCAATTTGGTGAGGAACAAGCGCAGCAGTTGGGCATCGCAGTTGAACGCGCAAAATTGGGGTTGATCTTAGCCGCTTCCCTGACAACGGCAGCCGCAGTTTCTTTCTCGGGGCTGATCGGTTTTATCGGATTGATTGTCCCCCATACCATGCGGTTGTTATGGGGTGCAGACTATCGGCAATTGTTGCCGCTTTCGGCGCTTGGCGGGGCATGTGCACTGTTACTTGCCGATTTACTTGCCAGGGTTGCCTTGGCACCGCAGGTCCTGCCAGTAGGGGTGGTTACGGCTCTAGCCGGCGCGCCTTTCTTCCTTTGGCTTCTGAGGCGGGCTAAAAACGAGTTAGTTTGGTGAAAGGATAAAACCATGCAGGTTGGAGTTACCCTCAGTTTACGTTCAATCCGCGTTGCCTACAACGGCAAGGCCGTTCTCAAGGATGTTAGCTTACAGATAAGATCGGGGGAGGTTTTAGCTTTGGTGGGCCCGAATGGGGCTGGCAAGACCACCCTCATCCGTACGGTAAGTGGTATCCTGACACCCACGCGGGGTACAGTGCGGGTGAATGAGCGTGATTTAGGCGAGCTTTCGCCGGTCGAGAGAGCGAAATTCATGGCGGTTGTCCCCCAAGCCCGGCAATTGCCGCCCACGTTCACCGTTTATCAAACGGTGATGCTCGGACGCACGCCCCACATGGGATGGTTAGGGTTTCCTAGAAAGGAAGATGAGGAAATTGTGCATCAGGTCTTAGTTCGCACCCAGCTTGAGGCGCTTGCCCACCGCCGCATCGGTGAGCTTTCCGGTGGAGAGCAACAACGCGTGTTGTTAGCCCGTGCTCTCGCCCAAAATACCCCCATTCTCTTGCTCGATGAGCCGACCGCTCATTTGGATTTGCATCATCAAGCTCTGATCCTCAAGTTGATGCAACAGACCGTCCAAGAGTGCGGCTTAGCCGTGTTGCTAGCAATTCACGATTTGAATCTGGTCTCCTTATACGCTGACCGAGTTGCCTTGTTGGTGGATGGACGCTTGCAGCGAGAGGGACACCCCGCTCAAGTGCTGACCAAAAAGGAGATTGAACGCGCCTACGGAATAGAGGTTGATCTGCTTGAGCACCCCCGCTTGTCTGCGCCATTGATCATTCCCAAATCCAATGCTTCCACAGAAAGGATTGCCTATGTCACCTAAAGGACGGCGTGGCTTGGTGTTGGTTTTTACCGGCAACGGCAAGGGGAAAACAACCGCTGCCCTCGGAACGTTGTTTCGGGCTTGGGGAAGGGATTTTCGGGCTTGCGTCATCCAATTCCTCAAAGCCGAAACCGGCTCATGGGGCGAGGTGAAGGCTGCCCAGCGGTTAGGCATCGAATGGCATAAGACCGGTGATGGTTTCACTTGGACTTCTAAAGATATCGATGAAACCAAAGCTAAAGCCCTGCATGGCTGGGAATTGGCGAAACAAAAGATCCTCAGCGGTGAATACGATTTGATCATCCTGGACGAATTTACTTATCTGCTTGCCTTTAGTTGGTTGGATCCTGCAGAGGTGATTGATTGGTTGCGCGCCCATAAGCCACCTGAGATGCATTTGATCATCACCGGACGGGATGCACCGCCTTTGCTGATCGAATACGCGGATTTGGTGACGGAGATGAGAGAGGTCAAGCACCCTTTTGCTATCGGCGTCAAGGCGCAAGCCGGAATTGAGTATTGATGCTCTCCCCCGACCTATCTCCCAAAAGGGTGCCTAGAAAGTCAGGACAGGTTGATAAACCACTAAAGCACCAAAACATGAAGGAGTTTTATGCAGAAGATGCTGAGTTTGTTTCTTGGTGTCTGGTATGGAGGTGATTTTCTAGCACCCTCTCCCAGAGGGCGAGGGAAGAAGCCCTCACCCCCAGCCCCTCTCCCAGAGGGCGAGGGGAGATTCTCCCTTCTCCCTTAGGGAGAAGGGTCGGGGATGAGGCAAAAAACCGTGGGTTGAGTAGCAGAACGCAGCAAGTGTACCGAAATCCGCAAATGAAGGCGGTCTCGATACGGGCTGACGCCCTACTCGACCTGCGCTCGATACGGGCTGACGCCTTACTCGACCTGCGCTCGATATGGGCTGACGCCTTACTCGACCTGCGCTCGATATGGGCTGACGCCCTACTCGACCTGCGCTCGATATGGGCTGACCGCCCTACTCGACCTGCGCTCGATATGGGCTAACCGCCCTACTCGACCCATGCAACCGCTGCAAGTTGAGTCGCGCAGCGTACTGAAATCAACAACGAATAATGACAATGGAGAAAGGAGGCACTATGGAACTCAACGCACTGCTTCAAAACATTCAACCCCTCGATGAAAATGCTATGGTGCAAGCCCAAGCCCGCCAAAATCGGCTGACCAAACCGCCAGGCAGCCTCGGCCGTCTGGAAGCTCTTTCCATTCAAGTGGCTGGGATTACAGGACAAATGCCACCGCAGGTGAGCCAGAAAGTAGTCTTTGTCATGGCTGGTGATCACGGCGTGACCGAAGAAGGAGTGAGTGCCTATCCCAGCGAAGTGACCGCCCAGATGGTCTTGAATTTTTTGCGTGGTGGGGCGGCGATCAACGTGCTGGCGCGGCATGTAGGCGCAAAGGTCGTTGTGGTAGATATTGGCGTCAAAGGTCCGCTAGAGGCTCATCCCAATCTGGTCTCAGCGAAAATGGCAGCGGGCACTCAAAACATGACCCAGGGCCCAGCCATGAGCCGAGAACAAGCCCTTCAAGCGATTCGGACGGGCTATGAGATTGCCTCAACCGAAATTAAGGGCGGAGCGCAAATGCTCGCCACCGGCGATATGGGTATCGGAAACACTACCCCCTCGGCTGCCATTGCTGCTGCGTTGACCGGCAAAGCGCCGGCCGTGTGCGTTGGGCGCGGCACAGGGGTAGATGAGAGCGGCCTGCTGCGCAAAATTTCGGCCGTAGAGCGGGCGTTAGCGATCAATCAACCCAATCCCGAAGATGGGTTGGATGTGCTGGCGAAGGTGGGCGGCTTTGAAATCGGCGGTTTAGTGGGTGTCATCTTAGCCGGCGCAGTCCATCGCCGCCCGGTGGTGGTGGATGGCTTTATTTCCACCGCCGCTGCCATGATCGCAGTGCGCTTGGCACCTCTGGTGCGTCCTTATCTGATCGCCGCCCACCGCTCCAGAGAGCAAGGCCATACCCTGATGTTGGAGTGGTTGGGGTTGGAGCCAGTTTTCGACTTGGAAATGCGCCTCGGCGAAGGCACGGGTGCTGTCCTTGCCATGTCGGTTGTTGAGGCAGCTTGCAAGATTTTGGCAGAGATGGCTACTTTTGACGAAGCGGGCGTCTCGGAAAAAATCTGACTGGTATGGCAAGCGGATGAGCGAAGCACCACCTCAAAAGAGCGAAACATCGCAGGGACGTTTGCGGCAAAGTTGGGTTGCTTTCTGGGCCGCCTTGCAATTCCTCACCATCTTGCCGCCCTTTGTGAAACGCCCGTTTACCTCCGCAGAAATGGGTGCCTCGTTAGCCTTCTACCCTGCGGTTGGCTTCCTCTTGGGGGGGATTTTGGTCGTGTTCCGTCAATCGACTTTGCAGGTGCTGCCATTGACGGTTAGCGCTGCGCTCACCCTAGCCGTATGGGTCGGGCTCAGCGGCGCTTTGCATCTCGATGGCTTCCTAGATACCTGCGATGGACTCTTGGGTGGTTGGACGCCTGAAAAGCGCTTGGAAATCCTGCGTGATGAACATCACGGAGCGTATGCTCTGGCGGGTGGAGTTTTGCTGTTGCTCACCAAATATAGCTTGCTCGCCACACCCGGGTTACCAGCTTTGGCATTGCTTCTAGCACCCGCCTATGGACGCTGGGGCATGGCTTTGGCCGTGCTTGCTTTTCCCTACCAGCGCCCGCAAGGGGTAGGGCGAGCGATCAAAGATGCAGCCACTTGGCGAGAAGGGCTGATCGCTACCCTGTGGGTGTTGATTGCGGCTGGCTTGAGCTTTTCTTTGCCAAGCTGGATCGCCCTTGGGGTGGTGCTGGTGGTGGTGTGGGGTGGGGCGCGGTTGACGCTGCGCCTCATCCCCGGTCTGACCGGCGATATTTACGGCGCCCTCAATGAGCTATCCGAGTTGGCAGTGCTCTTGACCTTTGGAATATGGCAAACCGTTTGATCCAACCCCTTCCTGCGCTTCAAGTAGCGATCAATGCTCAGATGGTAAAGCTGAGCGTTTCATCTGCTTGGTATGCGCTTTCCTCAGCTCTGCTCGGCTCTGGTTTCACCGAGTTTTGTTCTTTGTTCATCTATCATGTGCATAAAGACTATCATCATCCTGAACCGTGGCAGCATCTTCAGGAATTAGCAATTGCCGCACACATGCCTGCGCCGACCATCGGATTGCTGACGGCCGTCTCTCTCGATCGAACGCAGGTGGTTTGCCTTGCAGAGGGGCAAATTCAGGTGTGCGCTTTGGTTACGGCTGGGGTGAGCAATGCTACCAGCGCCGGACGGACCCCGCCGGCCGTTTTGCCTCAGGCGAGCACGATTAACATCGTGACGCTGGTCAATCACGCCCTAAGCCCAGCGGCAATGGTCAACGCCGTGATCACGGTGACCGAGGCAAAGACCGACACCTTGAACCGCTTAGGGGTCAAGACCGCCCACGCAGAAATCGCTACCGGCACCTCTACCGACACGGTCGTGATCGCCCACAATGGGCAAGGACAACCCTTACCTTACGCGGGCCCAGCGACGGCAGTCGGCTGGTTAATGGCAAAAGCGGTGCGCCTTGCCCTCACACAAGCGTTGGGATGAAAGGGGATAAACTGCTCCTTCTCTGGCTGGCTTTGCTATTAGACGAAGGACTGGGCGATCCCCACAACCGCTGGCATCCGGTGGCTTGGCTGGGCTTTGCCATCGCCAAAGTGGAAAGCTGGATACAAGGCGGTGAGCCGCGCCGCGATTTCTGGACGGGATTAGGCGTTTGGTTGGGGGGCTCTTTTGTGGTCGGCAGTGCCATAAAGCTGCTTGCTGCTCTTCTGGATAAACTACCTCAACCACTGGCAATGCTAGGCAAAGCCGCCTTGCTCAAGCTGACATTCTCCATGCGCGGGCTGCGCCAAGCTGCTCTGGCGGTCGAACAAGCCCTGCAGAGGGAGGATTTGCCCGAAGCTCGGCAGCAGTTGGCGTGGCATTTGGTCAGTCGGGACACGCAGGCTTTGGACGTAGGTCAAGTCGCCGGGGCAACGATCGAATCGGTGGCGGAGAACATTTCAGACGGGATCGTTGCCCCGTTGGTCTATTACGCCATCGGGGGGTTGCCGCTGGCATGGATGTATCGCTTTGCCAATACCCTCGATTCGATGTGGGGCTATCGCACGGAACGCTATGAGTGGCTTGGAAAAGCCGCTGCCCGCCTAGACGATGGACTCAATTGGCTGCCGGCCCGCTTGACCGCCTGCTTGTTGGTGTTGGCGGCTTGGCTCCGTCGTGAAAATAGCCGCCGTGCTTTGGCTGTTATGCGGCGCGATGCCCGCGCCACGGCTAGCCCGAACGCCGGTTACCCAATGAGCGCCATGGCCGGAGCGCTAGGTGTGGAGTTGGAAAAAGTGGGGCATTACCGCTTAGGAGGCGGGCTCGCCGAACCCAAAGTTGGAGATATTCGCCGCGCCATCCGTCTGATGCAAACGGCGACCTTCATTGGCGTAGGAGTGCTCTCGGTGGGCTTATTCCTGTTTCGGAGACACCATCGCCGAACTTAAGAACATGAGTTTGGGATGAGCTGACCAGATTGGCATGTCACTTCGAGCGCAGCGAGAAGAAGTCTTTGTGATTTTGGGCAGAAAGGCAAGATTTCTCCGCGCTGCACCGGTCGAAATGACCCATGCAAATTCCTAACTCGAACTCAGGTTAAGTAATATAGACGAAGCATGGAATGTCTCTACAACAATGTCAACCCTTCCCTAGCCTAGCACTGCGACCAACTGCCAGTGGTAGATTGCCATTAAGCACCTGTCTTACCGTTGCGCAAGGGATAAGATAAATAGTCCTTAAAATCCGACAGGTCGGAAAGAATGCGCCGCCAGAGAGGCATTGCGTCACAGATATAATCCACGTGGGGTAGATCGACAAATAAAACTTCGAAGATTTTTTGACGTACCTCGCCCTCTAGTTCGCCAAACCAAAGCCCGGCTTCGTAACCTCCGTTCGGTAATTTTCGATTACGAACCAATTTTTGAATCGGGATTGAGATTTGATTGTGTCTGGTTGTCTGAAAACTTAGGATGAGACCCTCAACCGTAAAAGGAATCTCCCTCTCGTAAAGGATCTGGGCGCCGGAAATTGACAGGTTGGTAACATGGGCAGCGATCGGTTGAGGAAACGCCGGGCTCTCGATTCGGGCAGGGAAATTGACCCGGAAGCGGTAATGTTTTCGGTGATGATGACGTTTCCACACCTCTACAACGCCGAAGAAGATCACCATAGCATTATAAAGCGACCAGAAGAGAACAAAGAACAACGCCCAAATAGGCAGGAGTGAGGGATTGCGGTAAATCCTGATCAAGCCGAGGGCAATGGAGGCTAAGATGACGGCAATGATGACCAGATGCTGACGCACAGCCCGTCGTTCGCGAGCAGCAACCGAGGCGTCGATGCTTTTCGGAGTGACAGTGAACTTGAGCGGCTTGCGGAAGATCAAAACGAAGTACGATTGTAAGAAAACGATCATGCGCAAGAAGCTATAGATTTCGCTTTTGAAGTAGCGGAAAGATCCTCGGCCGCTAATCTGGTTTGCAAGGACGTTGAGCATAAAATAGGGCAGCCAATGGACGAAGAAATTGCCTACCTCAACTCTCATCGGCAACTTACCGAAGACAAGAATGCAGATCGGTATGAGAACAAAGACAAATTTTTGCAGCGCCTCGACGTAGGCAAGAAAACTGGCAAGGTACGAGAGACGTTGTTGGACCGTCAAGCCATGTATCCACAGCGGACTTTCCTTGCTGCGATAGAGTTGCATGGTGCCTTGCGCCCAGCGCAGACGTTGCAAGAGATAAGCCTGCACCGTTTGCGGCGCAATGCCAAAAGCCAAAGGTTCGCGCAGGAAGTAAGAGGACCAACCGCGGCTGTGCAGTCTGACCGAAGTATGGATATCTTCGGTGATCGTTTCAGTGGCGACTCCCCCAACATCCTCCAGCGCTTTACGCCGCAGCACGGAGGGGCTGCCACACCAGAAGGCACTGTTGGAGTGATTTTTGCCGGGCTGGATGACACGGAAGAACAAGGATTGTTCATGCCAAGTGGGAAATTTCTGGTCATGCTGAATCGAGTCGACGTTGTAAAACTCCTGTGGGAGTTGAACGAAAGCCAATTTTTGGTCTTCAAAATATCCCAACGTGCGATGGAGGAACTCCGGCTTGGGGATCATATCCGCATCCAGCACGACAATAAACTCGCCGTTGGTTTGAGCAAGGGCGTGATTGATGTTGCCGGCCTTGGCGTGCTCGTTATTCGGGCGGGTGATGTATTGACAGCCCATGCGTTCAGCTAATTCTTTGACTGCGGAGCGCCGCCCGTCATCTAGGACATAGGTGGTGTGTGGGTAGGCAATCAGACGGCAACCGCTGAGCGTAGCTTCGAGAATCTCTAGGTCTTCGTTATAGGTCGGAACGAAGACATCAACTTTCAAGTTGTCTTGCGGCGGACGGTAGGGCCGAGTTGGCGCAACCTTCCACGTCATCCACGAGAACAAGATGAAATTCAACACGCCAAACGCCTCGGCTACCCACAAAACCCAGGAGAGAACGATCGCTTCGGGGTTGAGCGTGTGGAGAACGCGCCAGCCCAGATAGTAGAGCATCACCCCAATCGCCACCAAGGCAAAGAAACGAGGTATAAAGGATGAATAATCTCTCGTGAGGCTATTCTTATGCATGGGTTTCATTTTTTTAGACAGGGATAGATTTTTTTGATTGTAGCGATAGATTTGGTATTTTTACTTAACAATTTTGTAATGTTGGCAATCATAAATGTTAGGGAAACCTGTAGTGAACTGCTCTCTCAGCTCAGTCTCTCATCTAGGAGCAGAAGGGGACAAAGAAGGGGGGTCTCGGTACGGGCTGATGCCCTTCGACAAGGTTTCGCCAAGCTCAACCCTTCGGCTCAGGGCAGCGCCCGACTCGACCCGCACCCTCACCCCCAGCCCCTCTCCCAAAGGGCGAGGGGTGAAAAAACGCGGGTTTCGGTACGCTCGCTGCGCTCGCTACTCAACCCGCGTTCGGCAACAATTTGCAGCCATCCCACATCCAGCGGAACCTCTCGTTGATCCCGACAATATCGCCGTTACCTTAAGCCATCAAACCGGTGCCGATGCGAATTGTGCCGGTAAGAATCTTGACAAATCCCGTGCAATATGCTATAAATTTATCATAATAATTAACAAATTCGGCGAGGGAAATTTTGAGAAAAAATCGCTATCTTTTTGCGGGTGGGACGAATCGTTTTGAACTTCCCTTTCCAAAAAAACACTCAATTGGCAGCCAAATATCTCTCTCGCCATCGGTAAAGAAAGGAACATGATATGGATACCAGCTTGAAAATTGGTAAAATCTTCGGCATCCCGATTGGGTTGCACATCAGTTGGTTCTTGATCTTTGGCTTGCTCACTTGGTCTTTAGCGGGTGGCTATTTCCCCCAAGCCTATCCTGATGTGCCTGCACTAGCCCATCTGCTCTTGGCGGTGATCACCAGCGGACTGTTTTTTGCCTCGGTGCTTGCCCATGAATTAGGTCATTCCGTCGTTGCCTTGCGGGAGAAAATTCCCGTGCGTGGTATCACCTTATTCATCTTTGGCGGCATTGCCCAAATCGGAAAAGAACCGCCTTCCGCAGGGGCGGAGTTCCGCATTGCGATTGCTGGTCCCCTGGTAAGTTTTGCTTTGGCGGGGCTCTTTGGTGTGCTATGGTTGTTTGATCGCGGCATTCCCTACTTGGCTGCCCCAAGTGAGTACTTGATGCGGATAAACTTTATCCTTGCCGTTTTCAATATGATTCCCGGTTTTCCGCTAGATGGTGGGCGGGTACTACGGGCGATTGTGTGGAAGGTCAGCGGCAGTTTTCAACGGGCAAATCAAGTGGCTGTGGTAAGCGGTCAACTGGTGGCTTTTGGCTTTATCGGATTAGGTATTTTTACCATCTTACGCGGCAACTTCTTCAACGGGTTGTGGCTGGCTTTTATCGGCTGGTTCTTACAAAATGCGGCGGCCAGCGCGTATGCACAAACCCATCTCCAAAGCGCCTTACAAGGCTTGCGAGTCGCCAGCGTGATGAACCCGCAATGCAACCGCATATCGGGCTTATTACCCCTCAGCCAATTGGTAGAAGACCACATCCTAACCAGCGGGCAACGCTGTTTTATTGTGGTCGATAACGATCAGACCAGCGGTATGATCACCCTCAAGGACGTAACCGCCGTTCCCCAGAATAAGTGGCGCTTTACCACCGCTCGACAGGCGATGGTACCCTTTGACCGAGTGACCTATGTGACCCCTCAGACAGAGGTTTTGACGGCCCTGCGCATGATGGATGACGCCGGGGTTGCTCAAATGCCAGTCGTGGAAAACGGCGAATTAATCGGTATCCTAACTCGCGAGCAAATTGTGCACATGTTACGTTTGCGCGCCGAATTGGGCATCTAGGGGTGCCCCATATAACCTTCCCAAATGAGGACCGATCCAATCGCCACGCATCCCCAGACGTAGGAACAACCCGAACGCAGGGACAGACCCAAACGGGGGACAAACCCAAACGCAGCAGCAGCAGTAGGGAGAACTCGGTGAGTTGTCCCTACTCGGTGTGTTGTCCCTACATAATTTCTTATTTCTTGCGCAGGTGTTCTTCGATATCCATAAAAAGATAAATGCCTTCGCCAATAGCTTGCAATAAGACGAAGAAAAAGCCGCCCACCAGAAGGATAAACAGCGTGCTGATCATCCCCAGGATGCCGCTGATGCCGAGGCGCAAAGCGCCTTGTTGGAGTTGTAACACAACACCGCTCAGCGAGAAAATGGCCGCTAGAGCTAAGATGATCCAAGAAACCGCGTTTGCCCACCCAGCCACGCGCATGAGTTTGGCTTCATCGTGATACAGGTCTTCCCCTTCACTTTCTTCTTCTGGGATTTCCAAATTGGATTCTTCCATGATGACTAAATTCCTTTCTAGTCGAGTGGATAACTGGCAAATTTGACCTTCTAGGCAGTTCTATCCCGACCTTCAAACCCTAGCTTACCCAAGAACACCTGGGCAAGTCGATCGGGTCAAACGCCATCTGTTATTATACCCTTACTCACGGGGTTATCCTAGCCATTCGATCAACGCCTTGGCGGCCTCTTCGGGACCCTTGCGTTCCCAACCGGGCAAGCCAAGACGGGTGCGCAGTTGCCCGACAAGAATGCCTCGATCAAAGAAGGTTTGAAAATAGCGCTTTGCCAGAGCTTCGTGCAGGGGTTGAAATTGAGCGGCGCCGAAGATGTTCGCAAAGTAAGCCTGAACCAAACCTGTTGAAGTAGTAGTCCCTTTGCTCATTGATTTACCCTCCCGAAAGACTACCAAGGCTTGCTCTGGAGTATGGAACTCCTCGATGATTGGATGATGATCATCCACCTGTTCATAGTTGTTAGCGTAAAGCACCATATCCAACTCTACCCCGCGCGTGATGTTTGCATAGGTCGTCACCGGCAGGACAGCCCGCGCGTTTACCTGCGAGGGATTCATAATAATTGTGCGATCCAGCCGCCCAAAGGCATACCCAGGGCTGAGATCATCTAAGCGCACAAACGCCCCGACTTCTGTTCCATAGGCAAGAATCTCCCCATCGCCTTGCATCTCAAGCGACCCCATATCGTCGGCGATGACCGTCATGGCGCGGATGCTTTCATCTCCAATGCTGCGAAAGGCTTCGAGGGTTTCTGATTTACCTGCGCCGGTATCCCCAATCAGCAGCAGATTAAACTCGCGCCCGTTTTTGAGCAAAAATTGCACCATTGCCCCGTGATATGGCAATCGTCCGCGGTGCATCATCACAATGTTATGCAAGGTTAAGGTCATTTTCTTCATGTAACCAAAATAACCAAATTCCTTGCGTCGCGGAATTGCTCCGATCCAAAGCTTGCTGTCAGGATGCTGGTAAAAGACGGTCGGGTAGGCTGCACTGGGATCAATACATTCCTCAGGCACACCGAATAAAAGCAGAGCATCTGCGGTTCGACTGCTCAGGAATTCGTCTTCCGCCAGATCGAAAAGGTTGCTCAGGGTGAAACCGAGTTCGTAGAAGAGCTCGTGAAAATAAATTAAGATCAGCAGAGGGCCTACTTTGGCTGGGTAACACAGCCATTCACTCGGGTCAAGCTGCAGAGAGTCAAGGGGATTTTGCTTGGCTTGCACAAATTGCCCCGTGCGTTTGTTCATTGGTGGGTTGAGCAGCAGTGGTGGACACATCAGCACCTGACGGATCACCGGAATCTGATTTAAGATCTGCAAATCGTCAGAGTTCGAAAAGAGCGGCTTTGGTAGAGCAATAGCGGCAAGCTCCGCTCCAGCGACAATTTGACGGTAGATATTAGGGTGTTGACCGCTGATATTCTCCTGAATATCGCGATAGACACTGCGCACCAAATGGGTGAGCGATTCGATGGTGCGGTTAAAGGTGCGATAGGGACGCTGATCCAACGCATCGCCTTCCGAGTCGCAGATCAAGAACCGCTCGAATTCTCGCCAATAGTCATAGAGGTACTCAACGAAGTCAAAGAGCAAGGCCGGCTTGGCAAGCAGATGAGCTTGCTCGGCGCTCACTAATTTCTCCACATGTTCGAGGGGCAATTTGGCTAACCATCGAAAAATATCGACCAAGTGATGCAACTCCGAGTCGGGGATGGTATTCTCTGCGCTGGGCTGAAAGAGTTCCAGGAGAGGAGATTTTCTCTGGTTTAGAGCATTGACTGCCCGGCGCAGGACTTCAAAGAACATTTCGCTAGAAAGTAGCTCGTCAGCCGTTTCACATACGCGATCGCGAATGGTTAAGATCGCTTTCCGTTCCACAAACTTATAACTCATTATCGGAGAAAAATTCCGTTTCATGCTCGACCACCATTGAGAAGAGGTTTAGGTAATTCTATCAAAGAATTTGCTCGTCAAGAGTGATCGAAAATCTGATTCAGGACCTATCACCTAGACGTGTCACTTCAAGCGCAGCGAGAAGAAGTCTTTCCGATTTCCGAAAAGCGTTTGAAGAACTCCGTGCGCTCTGCGTCTCCGTGGTAAGGTTTTTTAGTGCACTCAATGGTAAAATCAGCAAAGATGATCAATTCTGTTCTCATACCAACTGCACAACCGAGAATGGAGAATGAGCTTCCTCTGGTATCCATTGTCACGCCTTCTTATAATCAAGCTGCCTTCCTCGAGGAAACCATCCTTTCCGTGCTGGAGCAAGACTACCCCCATCTTGAATATCTGATTGTCGATGGAGGCTCAACCGACGGTAGCCTTGACATCATTCGCCGTTATGCCGATCGCTTGGCTTGGTGGGTTTCCGAACCTGACCATGGGCAGACCGACGCCATCAACAAAGGCTTTGCGCACGCCAAAGGGCACATCTTTGCTTGGCTCAATTCCGACGACACTTATCTGCCGCACGCCGTTTCGGAAGCAGTAGTATATCTGCAAAGTCATCCCGAAGTCGGTTTGGTGTACGGGGACGCCAACTTTATTGACGAGAAAGGGCGCGTGGTAGGCCAGTTTCCCGCCCGCCAGACCGATTATCGGCGTTTGCGCCAGGGATATGTGCATATTCCGCAGCAAGCGGCCTTCTTTCGGGCTGAGTTGTGGCGCCAAGTTGGTCCCCTTGATCCATCTTTCTATTTCGCAATGGATTATGATTTGTGGGTGCGCATTGCGCGGCGGGCAAAGATCGTCTATCTGCCGCGCCTGTGGGCAAATTTTCGCTTACACGGTTCGGCAAAGACCCTAGCAGCCGATGATCGTTGTTGGCCAGAGATGCTCCGCGTTCACTATCGCGATGGCGGCACGCCCTTTGCGCTTATCGTCTGGAAAAGCTGGCTGCGCAAACTGGCCGCTCCCTATCTGCAATGGAAACGCCGCCGCTTGATCAACCGTTATGCCGAGGATAGCCGATGAACATCCACACAACAGCCCTGCCAGAGATATTCTTGATTGAGCCGCAGCTCTTCCAAGATGAGCGCGGCTATTTCTTCGAGCTCTACCACGAACAAAAGTACCAAGAATTGGGCTTGTCCCTACGCTTTGTGCAAGACAATTATTCCCGTTCCCGTCAGGGCACGCTGCGTGGGCTGCACTACCAAATCCGTCAACCGCAGGGCAAGCTTGTCCAAGTCACGGTAGGAAAAATCTTCGACGTGGCGGTCGATCTGCGCCGCCGTTCGCCGAGCTTTGGCAAATGGGTTGGCGTGATCCTTTCCGACAAGAACCGACACCAGCTCTGGATTCCGCCCGGTTTTGGGCATGGCTTTTATGTGCTCAGCGAGTGGGCAGAAGTGTTATACAAGGTCACCGACTACTACGCCCCTGAGTGGGATCGCACCCTACTCTGGAACGATCCCGACCTCGGCATTGCCTGGCCGATCCCTGAGGGGCAAAGCCCTTTGCTCTCCGCCAAAGACGCAGCAGGAAGACGGCTGGCAGAGGCAGAAGTCTACGAATGAGGAGGAATTTTGGATGAAAAACGTTCTGGTGACCGGCGGCGCCGGCTTTATCGGCAGCAATTTTGTACGGTATCTCTTAGCCCATGAGCCCGAAGTGCAGGTCTATAATTTAGATGCGTTGACCTACGCCGGCAGTCTGGAGAATTTGAAAGATTTGCCCGATCCCTCGCGTCACACCTTTCTACACGGCAATATCTGCGACCAAGCCTTGGTCGAAAAGGTCTTTTTGGATTATGCCATTGACACCGTGGTTCACTTTGCGGCCGAGTCGCATGTTGATCGCTCGATCTTTGAGCCCGATGCATTCATCCAGAGCAACGTTTTCGGCACGTTTACCCTCTTAGAAGCCGCCAAACGCGCTTGGTTAGATCGTTCGCCGCCGAGTTCGGAGGTTCGCTTTCACCATATTTCCACCGATGAAGTCTATGGCTCTTTGAATCCCAGCGATCCACCCTTTTGTGAAGATACTCCCTATGCGCCGAATTCGCCCTATGCCGCCTCCAAGGCAGCCAGCGATCATCTGGTGCGCGCCTATGGGCATACCTACGGATTGCCCTATACCTTGACCAATTGCAGCAATAATTACGGACCCTATCAGTTTCCCGAAAAGCTAATCCCGCTGATGATCCTCAACGCTTTAGAGGGAAAGCCACTGCCGCTTTATGGCGACGGGCGGCAGGTGCGCGATTGGCTTTATGTCGAAGACCACTGCGAAGCCATTTTGCTGGTCTTGCGCCATTCCCCGCTTGGAGAGAGTTATAATGTGGGTGGCGGCAACCAACCCACTAATCTACAGATCGTGGAGAGCCTGTGTGACATCCTTGATGAACTCGCGCCCGAATCGCCCTATAAGCCTCATCGGCAACTCATCCGTTTCGTCGCCGACCGTCCAGGACACGACCGCCGCTACGCTATGGATATCCGGAAAGTGTCGAGCCAGTTAGGCTGGAAGCCTAAACACTCCTTGACGGATGGATTGCTGGCAACCGTACATTGGTATTTGGAACATCAAGATTGGGTGGAGGCGATCCGCCAGCGCGGCGACTTCAAGGCTTGGATGCAACAAAATTATGCTCAACGAGGAGAAAAACCATGAAAGGGATCATCCTAGCGGGGGGCAAGGGTACTCGCCTCTTTCCCCTGACGGTGAGTATTTCCAAACAGCTCTTGCCGGTTTACAACAAGCCGATGATCTACTACCCGCTCTCAATGCTCATGCTGGCCGGGATTCGCGAAATTTTAGTGATCAGCACGCCCGAAGCCTTGCCTTTATTTGAAAATTTATTGGGCAGCGGTCAGCAGTGGGGCTTGCGCTTTGAATATGTCGAACAACGCCACCCGGGTGGGTTGGCGGAGGCTTTTCTGCTCAAGCCGGATTTCTACCTTGGATCGCCGGTGTGCATGATCTTGGGCGATAACATCTTTTTTGGGCATGGCTTGCCCAAGCAATTGCGCCAGGCTGCCCTGCTCAGCGAGGGAGCGTTGGTGTTTGCTTATGCGGTGCGCGATCCGCAGCGCTATGGCGTGGTTGAGTTCGACGAGAACGGACGAGCGTTGAGCATCGAGGAAAAGCCATCCGAGCCGCGTTCGTCCTACGCAGTGCCGGGCATGTACTTTTACGACCAACAGGTTTACGAGCTGGCAAAATCACTCAAACCCTCACCGCGCGGTGAACTGGAAATCACCGACTTAAATCGGCTTTATTTGGAAAAGGGTCAACTGCGGGTTGAAATCTTGGGGCGTGGGGTGGCTTGGCTGGATGCCGGCACCCACGAATCGCTTTTACAAGCAGCTAATTTCGTGCAGACCATTGAAGAACGCCAAGGGATGATGATTTCGTGCCCGGAAGAAATCGCTTACCGCATGGGATATATCGATAAACCCCAATTGCTCGCCTTGGCGAAGAAGATCAACAACAGCTACGGCGCATATCTGGAACACTTGGCTTATGAAAGCGATAGGAGGAATTGAAGATGGTTGATTATTTGGAGAGAATCGAGATCAAAGAAACCGTTATGACGGGTAAGGCGGTGATTCGGGGAACGCGCATCCCAGTTGAGTTGATTCTTCGAATGCTCTCTCAAGGCATCAGTGAAGAAGAAATCTTGAAGGAATACCCTAGATTAACCCTAGAAGATATTCGAGCAGCTTTAGCTTATGCATCCGATGTATTAGCTGACGAAGTTATTTACCCAGTTTCGACTAAAGTTTCATGAAATTTATCATAGACGAATCGTCGGGAAAGGCAATAGCACAATTCTTAATCTCTCAGGGATATGATGTAATTTACGTTGGAGATTTTATGGAGCAAGCCCTCGACGAAGAAGTCTTGAAATACGCAACTGCTGAGAACCGCATTTTGGTTACCAACGATAAAGATTTTGGGGAATTAGTCTATAAAAAATACAAAAAAGTAGCAGGACTCATTCTAATTCGTTCTAAAGATGAGAGCCCCTCAAGACGAATCCAGCTTATCAAATACTTGTTGGATCAGCATTTGCATCAAATTGAGGGCAGTTTTATCGTGGTAACAGAAAAGGTTGTTAGGATAAGAAGACTCTCTTAAGTTGCTCTGGCAGATGTAAGATTTAGCCATAATGAAAATTCTCTTGTTTGGCAAAAACGGACAATTGGGCTGGGAACTGCAACGCTGCTTGCAGCCTTTGGGGGAGATAGTGGCATTGGATGTTCCTGAAATTGATCTGCGCGAGCCGAACTCGATTCGCCCACTCATCCGAGAGATTAAGCCGAATGTACTGGTCAACGCTACCGCTTACACGGCCGTTGATCGCGCTGAGAGCGAGACTGAGCTTGCCATGCAGATCAACGCCGAAGCCCCCCGTGTAATGGCCGAAGAGTGTGCAGCGCAAAAGTGTGTCTTCATCCATTACTCTACCGATTACGTTTTTGATGGCACGAAAGGCAGCCCATATACCGAAGACGACCGGCCGAATCCGCTCAACCAGTATGGGCGCAGCAAGTGGCTGGGCGAGCAAGCCATTCAAGCGGTGGATGGCCTGTATTTGATCTTCCGCACGGCTTGGGTCTACAGCCTGCGCGGCGAGAGCTTTGTGAGGAAGGTTTTGCAATGGTCCCGCCAGCAGGAAACGCTGCGTGTAGTGGATGACCAAGTTAGCAACCCCACTTGGGCGAGAATGTTAGCCGAGGTCACCGCCCTGCTCCTTGCTCGGCAATCCCTCGCCGGGCTCGCCGAGCGAAAAGGGTTATATCATCTAGCCGGCGATGGCTGTTGCAGCCGTTACGAGTGGGCAAAGGCGATATTGGAATTCGATCCTGACCCGCATCACCGCCTAGCCCGCCAAATCCAGCCGGCTAAATCGGCGGAATTCCCGACCCCCGCCCAGCGTCCGCTGTTTTCGGCGCTAAGTTGTGAGCGCTTCGTGGCTACGTTTGACCTGCGTTTGCCCGCTTGGAAAGAAGCCTTGAAGTTGGCTTTGAATACCCTTTCAGTCTGAAGGCGGGTATAATCGCTCCGAGCATGTTGCCCCAGACCCCCAAGCAAATTTTGCCCTACGCTAGAGCTTGTCTTGGGGCGTTATCTGAGGCTGGCTTGGCTTCTCTTATCACGATAGGTAGAGCTTTTGGGGTGGCATATTGGGCCGAATATCGGCTGACGCACGATGTCGATGCGTGGTGGCTTAACCCCGCTCTTGGAGCATCCCAGCTTATATCTTTGG